>CAZDOQ010000001.1:0-64798 GCA_964507035.1 uncultured Lachnospiraceae bacterium
TTTTTCCGCCTCTGAAACAGCCCTCACCGCCGTCAACCGGCACCGGCTGCGCATGCTGTCAGAAGGCGGGGATGCCCGGGCGGCGTTGGTCTTAAGGACGTTGGAAGATTCGGAAAAAATGCTCTACGCCATTTTTATTGGGGATACCATTGTGAATCTTTCCGCTGCCGCCCTGGCCGCTGTGCTGGGCCTTCAGCTGGGGGGCTGGGCTGCCGTCCTGGCCACCGGCATTCTGATCCTGCTGGTCCTGATTTTTGGAGAACTGGCCCCCAAGACCATTGCGGCGGTGCAGGCAGAGCGGCTGGCACTGCGCAACATCCGGGCCATTCGCCTGCTCATAAAGCTTCTGACCCCTCTTATCTTTTGCGTCCGCCGCCTGGTCCGGCTGTATCTCCGGATTCTCCGGATTGATCCTTCCCAAAAACCAGATTCCATGACGGAGGATGAGCTACGCTCTCTGGTGGAAGAAAGCCACGAGGAGGGGGTTATTGAGTCGGAAGAAAAGGACATGATCAACAACGTTTTTGACATGGGAGATTCCCAGGCCAAGGATGTGATGGTCCCGCGGGTCAGCGTGGTGTGCCTGGATCTTTCTTCCACCTACGAGGAAATCCTGGATCTGTTCCGGGAAGAGCATTTTACCCGGGTCCCGGTCTATGAGGAATCCCCGGATAATATCGTGGGAATCCTCAACATGAAAGATCTTCTCTTGTACCGGAAGGGCGCCCCTTTCCAGACACGAGACCATCTGCGGGAAGCCTATTTTACGCACGAGTTTAAGAACACCTATGAATTGTTCCGGGAAATGCGCCAGGCCTCGGTGACCATGGCCATTGTGCTGGACGAATACGGCTACATGGCAGGCCTCATCACCATGGAGGATATGGTGGAGGAGATTGTAGGAGAAATCCGGGACGAATTTGACCAGGAAGAGCTGGATCTGCTCCAAAAGATCGGGGACCGGGAATACCGGATTGAGGGTTCCTATAAACTGGCCGATCTCAATGATGAACTGGGAATCGGCCTGGAAAGCGAGGACTATGACTCCATTGGAGGCTACCTGCTGGGACTTCTAGGGCACTTTCCCCAGGAAGGGGAGGAGGCCACGGACGCGGAAGGCCGCCGGCTGGTCACAGAGAAGGTACACCGAAACCGGATTAAGAAGGTACGGCTGATCCTACCGGCAGACTCCACCTCTGCCATGGGAAAGGAACGGAATGGGGATTCCCGGCCGGAATCCCGGAATGAGATGCCGTGACTATCTGTATGGGCGGCAGCCGGAAGAGATGGATATGTGGTGGGAGGCATACCAGAGGAAAGGATAACAGATATATGGAACACTATTTGAAGCTGCGGCCGGTGGTCAAGACGCCTATCTGGGGACAGGAGCGGTGGGTGATTGCGGCCCATGAACACGGGGACTCCGAAATTTTAAACGGCGCATGGCAAGGAAAAAACCTGAGCTGGCTTTGGCAGCATCACCGGGAATATTTTGGAGGGATGCGGGGAGACCGCTTTCCTCTTTTGATCAAAGAAATCACCGCGGAAGCAGACCTGAGTATCCAGGTGCATCCGGATAACGCCTACGCCTATGCGCATGAGAACGGGGCCTCCGGCAAAAGCGAGTGCTGGTATATCTTGAAGGCCAGGGAGGGAGCCAGCCTGATCATGGGACACAACGCCCAGAGCCGGGAGGAGGCGGAGCGTTTTGTCCGGGAAGGACGGTGGAAGGAATTTCTGCGGGAGGTGCCGGTACAGGCCGGCGACTTCTTCCAGATCGACGCCGGCTGTATTCACTCCATCAAAGGCGGTATCCGGCTTCTGGAGATTCAGCAAAACAGCGATATCACTTACCGGCTCTACGATTATGACCGGCTGGACCAGAACGGAAAAAAAAGGCGGCTGCATTTGGAGAAGAGTCTGGATGTGATCCGGTACGCACCGCCGGAACGTCCACAATCTCAGCCCCGCTGCCTGCCCGGCGGAACGCTCACCGCGCTGGTGGAGAATCCTTATTACCGGGTGGACAAGCTGGAATGGCGGGGAGACGGCTACACGCTGCCCACCGGATATCCGTTTTTGTGCCTCAGCGTTTTGGAAGGAGAAGGCATGCTCCAGCACGCCCTTCCCATACAGGCAGGCGATCATTTATTGCTGCCCGGAGGACAGGTATCCGCTGTGCTCAACGGAAACCTGTCGCTCCTGATAGCCTGCCCGCAGATCTGACCAACGTTTCTCTTTCAGCAAATAGAGAAGCAGCAGAAATCCGGTATCCTTTTCAATTTATTATACATCAATCCCATACGCATTGCAGATCCGGCGAAACTCCGCAGAATAGGCAAAGCCGTCAAACACAAACTCCCGGCTAGCCCCCTGGTTGAGACGGTCAATCCAATCCTGGGCTTCCGCATTGGTGGGAACTCTGTCCATAAAGGCTTGATACAAGAGCTGCACATACTGCTCATTTCCGTAGTTTTTGCGCTGGAACTCTGCACTGAAGAAGAATCCGTAGACCACTTCTCTGCCCCCAAAACTTCCACTGACCAAACGCCGCACCCAATCCTCCGCCTCATCTGTACTGGGATTCCGTCCCAGGCAGGTCTGATAAAGCCGCGCCACAAAGAAAGTGATCTGCTCATAGTTATCCACATATCCACGCTGGCTGTAACTCCCCTGGTCGATTCCGTAGTTGCCGCAGATCCGGCCAAACTCTGTGGAATTGGCAAAGCCCTCAAAGACAAAGTTCCTGGTAAATCCTGCATCCAGATATTTCTGCCAAAACGCCACTTCATCACTGCGGGCTGTCCGGTCCATCAGGGACTGGTACAGGGTCTGAACAAATTGAGCATTGCTCACGTTCTTCCGCTGATATTCCGCGCTGAACACAAACCCTGCCGCCACCTCTGCGCCGGTCATCTCACGGCTCCAGAGAATGTCAGACCAAAACTGCACCTCATCCTCCCGGGGTGTCCGTCCCAATACTAGCTGGTACAGCCGCTCCACAAATCCGTCCACTGCGTCCCGGTCCATGGTATTCCGCACCACATGTACCGTGCACACAGCGGATTTCCCGCCTGCAGTGGCCTGGATCACCGCGTTCATATCTTGGCCGTAGGCATCGGTCACACTGCCGCTGACTCCCGTCACCACGCCGCTGCTGTTAACTGTGGCAACGCTGGTGTTCATACTCTTCCAAGTGATCGACTGTCCCGTGGTGTTGATCACAGAGAGGCTGACGCTCTCCCCCTCCGCCACCCAAATATCATTCTCCGTGAAATACAACTGGCTGCGGCAGGAACTGCAGTAATCCTGATCCACCGGGGAAGCGCAGCTGTGGGTGTAACTCACCGAATTCCGCTGCGTGTACCGGTACAGCGTATATCCGGCATTCAGATACGTGTCATGGAGATCTGCCAGGGATTTTTCCCCGTTGGCCCCGTACCGGGTCAGTTTCACCTTGGGAGGCGTCTGCTCCAGAATATCCACGTATGAAACGGTTCCATTGCTGTCGTATCCCACATCCGCCACCAGCACCGCGTGGCTGCCGGACTTGTTGAAGATATCACCCACCTGCACGCTATACACGCTCTGGCTGCTCACTTTGGTGCATTCTCCCGGCAGACTGAATGTGGTGTGGCGGTTCAGTCCCCAGGAGTAAGAGACAAAAGAACTGCAGTCCGAGGAATAGTATGGAGCCACTTTATTATAGGTGGAAACGCTGGTATACATCAGGCTCCCAATGTTCCCCACCGCATCCAAAAACACCTGCAGCGCTGCCACAGACTGCGTGCTGTTGTTGCTCGCAAAGGGAATGTACCGGCTATATACCGGCTGCCCATAGGGCAGCCCCTGATAGGTGGTGCCGGCAGAAAAGGTGTACTGGCGGTTCCATCCTGCAATATCCTGCAGGGGCGTCCACTGGATCTGATACTGCTGTTTGGCTCTCTTGACAATGTTCTGCTGGCCGGTGCTCACAGAGGCGTAGGCCGTAATGGCAGCGGCGGTGGCAAGCTCTTCCGGAACGGCTTCCACCTCCACCAATCCTTCTGCCACCAATTCTCCATTGGCTGCACAGACCTCACATTCCTCCTCATGATTCAGCAGTTCTTCCACCGCATACGTCTCTCCCATCTGATAGGTCTCCAGCTGGCTGGCGCTGCGCAGGCCACGGAACAGGTCGGAAACCGGCTTCTGATAATCCTCGCCATCTATCGTAAGGACTAAATAGCCATCCTGATAATCCCAGTTGCTCACCTGGGATGCCACCCAGATCTCACCGGCCCAGATCTCCCAGTTAAGAGCCGTCCCTTTGGCATACAGCATCCCCTCCCGGGTGGGAATAAATCCGGCAATGGAGCCGTCCTCCCGCACACAGGCCACCTCTTGGCCCAGAGAACCGCCGTAGAGATTTCCCTCCGAAAGGAAATACAGTCCTGTCTCATCCACCACATACAGCTGGGAAATCTCTGCTCCCCAATCCAGCACTGTGGTGATGGCCCCGGTGGACGGCTGGTATTTCCGCACCGTGCCGGCTCCTGTCACATAGTAGACCGCATCGGAAAAGACATTCAGGCTGCGCCCTTCCTCTGCCACTGCCACAGAACTGTTTCCCGCGCCGTCCCGGTACTGGATGGTCCCGGAGCCTTCCTCTGAAAAGAATTCTCCGCCGCCCGGGGCTTCCGCCAAGCGGCCGCCTCCCAGGATAGCCGCCGGGGTGTTGCCCAGCTGTCCCTCGCCCCAAACGTAGGATTCTTCTTGGTTTTCCTGAACCGGTACCTCCGGCGCCGTCTCCCAGAGGGCCTCCTCTTCGGCAGTGTTCTCCACCAGCACCTCTCCGGAAGCGTTCCCGGCGGCCTGCACAGGAAGGGCCATTCCCCAACTCTGCGCCGCCAGCGCCACCGTCAACAACCACGCTGCAACCTTTCTCTTCATTGGCGTTCCACTCTCTTTCTTCTTTATGCTCGTCTCCTGTTACACAATTTTATTTTTTGTCTTCCCCGCCAAACAAAGGAGTAGGGTAATAGCCGGAACGGACCATCTCCGCCAACCTATCCGCCACCAGCTGCCGGTCTTCCTGATAGGTCATGCCAAACCAGGCATCTTCCGTGGGAAGAATATTCACTTCCGCCTCTCCCCGGAAAAGCATCTGATCCACCAGAATCGGCAGCAGATATTCCTCTTTCTTTTCATCCTGCATGTTCTTCAAAAACTTCACAAACCCATTCTGAAGCCGCGGCAAAAACTCTGCCGGGAATCCCCAGAAGTTCATGGACACCGGCCCCCGGTCGTCCAACTCTTTCACCTGGCCCTGATAGACGCCCCGGACCACGCCATCTTCCTGCCGGCGGATTTCTTTTGTCTCCTCAATCCCCGACAGCTTCCCCGCCGCATCCGTCAGACAGATGCCCCGGGTGACGGTTCCATAATCGCTGAGGGTATTTCCCAGAACAAATCCTGCCATTCCAAAGCTAAAACGTCCTTCCTCCTGAGGAGGCATCTCTTCCAGGAAACGGTACATTTTCTGGAAGGCTTCTTTGCCGTAGTAATCGTCCGCATTGATCACCGCAAAGGGAGCGTCCAGGATCTTCCGGCAGGCCAGCACAGCGTGACCGGTTCCCCAAGGCTTGGTCCGGTCCTTTGGCCGCGCAAAGCCCTCCGGCAGATCGTCCGGATCCTGATAGACATAGATTACCCGCAGGTATTGTTCCAACCGGTCTCCGATCTTCTCCCGGAAATCCTTCTCAATATCCCGGCGGATAATAAAGATCACCGTCTCAAATCCTGCTTTCCAGGCATCGTACACCGAATAGTCGATAACCAGCTCTCCGGAAGGCCCCACAGACGCCAGCTGCTTGATTCCCGCGCCATAGCGGCTGCCGATTCCCGCCGCCATCACCACCAACACAGGTTTATTCATGCTTTCTTCTCTCCTTCATACTTTCATAAACCCGGAAAACTTGTTCCAACATCCAGTCTTCCAGGTAATTTACCTCCACACGTTTTCTGGCATTCTCTCCCCACCGGCGCCTGCGCTCCGGATGTTCCACCATCTCCCGCATGGCCTGGGCCAAGGCATCCGGGTCATCCGGCTCCACGGTCCGGCCCGTGACCTGATCCAAACTCACGTAGGGGACTCCGCTGGGAAGCCGGGTGTTGATCACCGGTTTCCCCCAGGACATGGCCTCAATCTGCACCAGACCGAAGGCCTCCGCCCGGTTCACGGAGGGAAGCACCAGCACGTCGCACCGCTGCAGCTGCCGCTTCACCTGCGCATCAGAAACCCCGTGTAAAAACCGGACCCGGCCAGTCAGCTGCAATTCCCTGGCCAATGCCTCCAATTCGTCTTTTAACACGCCGTCCCCCACTAAGGTCAACTCAGCTTCCTCCACCTGCTGAAAGGCCCGGAGCAAAACCTCGCATCCCTTGTAGGAGACCAAGCGTCCCACAAACAAAAAGCGTACCGGCAGCTGCTCCCGGAACGGGGGAATCTTGTCCACTCGAGGGACTCCAAAGGGAATGACCACACACTTCTTGGCATAGGGCCGCAGATAGGGGGAATGGTCGATGTGCCCCTGGGTAGCCACAATGATCACATCGGCCCGCCGGAGCATCCATTTCATCAGCGGCTTGTAGACCAGCATCAGCTTTTTCTGCCGCACAATATCGCAGTGCCACCAGAGAACCACCGTCCCCCGGTAACCGGAAAGCCGGCAGGCCAGATCTCCCAATGGGAAAGGTAAATGGAGCTGCACAATATCCCGGTCCCGGGACAAGCGGCGGAAATCCCGAAGGAACGACAGGGAGACCGGCATGGAAAAAAAGGTTCCCAAACTGGAAGAGCGGTGTACCTCCACGCCTTTGAGCCGTTCCGTTTTGCCTTTTCCCTTTTTCTGGCAGACCAACACCTTGGTGTCCGTTCTGTCCCGCAGACCTTCTGCCAACTGCTGCACCACCCGCTCAATTCCGCCTGTGACAGGGGCGTATAGCTTATTCACCTGAAGGACCTTGATCTTCCTGCTATTTTCCATCTTGAACCAGCCTTTTCATGACATCTGAGACGATTCCCGCCGAACGGTTCCAGGTAAACTGAGCCGCCCGCTTCCGTCCTTTTTCAGAGAGTTCCCGGCGCAGAGCCGGATTCTCCACCAGCTGCCGGATTCCCTCCTCTATGCTTTCCACGGAAAAAGGATCCACCAACACAGCACACTCTCCGGCTACTTCCGGAAGAGAACTGACCTGTGAGGTGAGCACCGGCGTTCCGCAGGCCATGGCCTCCAGCGGCGGCATGCCAAAGCCCTCATAGATGGAGGGGAACAAAAATGCCTCCGCCCCCGCAATCAAAATGGGCACCGCCTCATTGTCCACATAGCCGGTGGACCACACGGAATCCTCCAAGCCCAACTCCTGAATCCGGACAAAAATGGAATCGTACATCCATCCCTTCCGGCCCGCCAGAATGAGAGGAGGAATGTCCGGCTTTTTCTGTTTCAGCGCTCCGTAGGCCTCCACCAGCCGCACAATATTTTTGCGGGGCTCCAGCGTCCCCAGGTAGAGCAAATATTCCTCCGGCAAATGATATTGATCCCGCACTGCCGCTTTCTGTTCCTCCGTATATCCAATGTGAAAACGCTCGGTGCGTATCCCTAAGGGCATCACCGTGATCTTGTCCGGGTCCACCGGAAAATATTTCAGGATCTCGCTTTTGGAAAATTCAGAAACTGTCAGTATGGCGTCCGCCCGGCGGCAAGCCTGCTCCATATTGGAATCCAACATCATTTTCGTCCTGGACCGCACCGTTTCCGGGAACACTTTGTAGGCCATATCGTGAAAAATGGTAATACATTTCCCTTTGACCCCCGGTGGAATATAGTAATTGAAAAACAACGTCACATCCGTGTCTTTGCCAAAGAACCAAGAATAGGGAATGGGAAGAAGATTCCAGACAATCCGGTAAAGACTGAAGCTGAAGAAAGCGCAGCGATCCTGAAAACCCAGTTGCACATATTCCTCTATAGAAGCTGGCCGCCCCGCCGAACGGTTCCGCAGCTTAAAATAGTTCAGCTGCATAACATCCTCTGGCCTCTGCTGGCGAAGCTGGCGGAGAATGCCGTCCGCCACCCATCCGATCCCCGTCTTCTCCTCCTCCATCAGGAGTTGTGATTCAAACGCAATTTTCATATAGCCGCCTCCCGCAACAGCCCGCAGGCCTTTGTTGGCACGTACAGACAGTTCCATTATACACGAAATCCTCTGCCTTGCCAAGATGCATTCCGTTTCCTATATTTGCCGTACGGTTTTAGTCGTACGGTTTTTCAAAACGGAAAGGGAGGACAAGATCTCCCCTGTCCTCCCAAACTGCATTCTATTTTTTATTCCACAGCCATTTCTCAATGGCAGCCTTTCTGCTGGCACAGAGAGTAGGTGTTGGGATCCGTAGGATCCCAGGTATGCCAGGACGGCAGCGTATAAGCGCTGGGCTCCCCGTAAGGCCCCGGCGTGGCGCTGTCATACACAATCACCGTGGTGCCCAGGGAGCAGTTGTCATAAATCCACTTGGCATCGCCTGCGGTCAGACGCACACATCCGTGGGAGACAGAACTGCCCAACTTGTTGTAAGCGCTGACGCTCAGGGTCGTATTGTCATATGTACTGTAGTACACAGAATGGAATAGCACGCCGTTCACGATCCGGGTGCACCACTGACCATAGACTGAACCCATCAGCTCATGCCAACGGTATTTGTTGGGCGTCTGATAGGTGCCCAGCGGAGTGGCTCCCGCTGCGCCGGTGGAGCAGATAAAGGACTTCACCGGAATGATGTAGCCGTTGTTTCCATCTTTCGCATACACCGTCACCGTATTGCACTGACGGTTGACTTTGATCTGGTAGGAAGACTGCTTGCCAATGATGTCATCCAGGTCTGTGCAGAGGGTTCCGTCCGAGTTAAAGTAATACTTATATCCGTCCGCATAAGCCCAGCCCTGGGCCCGGGCGTTTCCGTCCGAGGGATCAAAGTAGTAGCGGGTTCCATCCACCGTCTGCCAGCCGCTGAGCATGCTGCCATTCTGGACATAGTAGGTTTTGCCGCCCACTGTCGTCCAACCATTTTTCAGGTAAGCAACGCCGATGGCGGAGCATTTTGCCCGGTATTCCCGGCTTTCCGCCATGGTAGCAATCACGGTTTCCCGGCTCCACCCATTGTTCAGGCGAACCACCCAGTCGTTCCGCTCGCTGTCCGTGCCGGTGCGGCCCAACATCGCCCGGTAAGCATCCAGTACAAAATCATAATTGCTCCGGTTCTTGCGGGTATACTCGTTGGAGAAGAAGAAACCGGAAGCTATATCCCGGCCTGACAAAGACTTGTTTGCCAATCTGCTGACCCAATCGTTCAGTTCCTCTCCCCTGGGTTCACGGCCCAGGCATACCTCATAGAACTCCTTGACAAAAGCGGTGATGTCCGGATAAAGATCTCTGGCCTCCGTCAAATCAAAGGTGCCCTGGGTGATTCCATACTGATTACAGATCCGCTGAAACTCTGCGGAATACAGGAATCCGCGGGTGATGTAACGCTTGGACACGCCCTTGTCATACTCACCCAGCCAAGTACTCATCCCCTGATCCGGTTCCCGGCCCAGGAGAGCGCGGTAGAGCAGCGTGATATACTCCTCTTCGCTCAGGTTCTTCCGATTCACTTCCGCGCTGTCCAGGAAGCCCCAAACCACATCACAGCCGGACAGACGGCCATCCAGCAGATAGCCGACCCAATCCTTCAGTCCCTGCTCATAGGGGTACGGACGGCGTCCCAGGCAGTTTTCATACAAACGGATCACAAAGCTGGTCACATTCAGGTTCTTATCCTGCACGTCATTGGAATGATACTCGCCTTTATTGACCTGATACTGGGCGCAGATTCTGGT
Organism: uncultured Lachnospiraceae bacterium; assembly: GCA_964507035.1. Taxonomy (GTDB): domain Bacteria; phylum Bacillota; class Clostridia; order Lachnospirales; family Lachnospiraceae; genus Pseudolachnospira. The sequence continues at coordinate 9,918 of CAZDOQ010000001.1, forward strand.
AAACTCCGCAGAGTTCACAAAGCCTTCAAACACCCACTCCCGGCTGGCGCCGCGGTTCAGATAGTCCAGCCAAGTCTGCTCTTCTCCGGTTTTGATCTCCCGGCCTAAAATGGTGCGGTACAGCATTTCCACATAGGAGGAATCGCTGGTCTGCTTTCTCTTGTACTCATCGCTGAAAATAAAACCGTATGCCGTATCCGCTCCGTTGGATGTTCCGGCTGACAAACGGGCCACCCAATCCTGCACCTCGTCCGACCGGGCGCTCCGGCCCAGGCACTTTTCATACAGGCGGGTAACAAAGCTTTCCAGATAAGACTGGCGGTCAGACGCAGCCTCCAGGGCCAGGGCTTCCGCGCTCTCTTCCGGTTCTGCCACTGCAGAAACCTCACCTTCCTCCGCCACACTGCTTTCTTCTGCTGCCAGCGTTTCCGCAGCCGTCTCTGTCTCCACGGCCGCTTCGTCCTTGGTTTCTGCCTGGAGTTCCGAACTCTCCACCGAAACCAAACTTTCGTCTGTTTCTGCTTCCGTTGACGCTGCGGTGCTCTCTGCTTCCGTGATAACGGGAAGCGTTTCTTCTGGCACAGGCGCCGCCGTAACCGGCACGCAACTCATGACCATTGCGGCAGCGCAGACGGCCGCCCACAGTTTCATCTTGAATCGCCTCAAAAAATCGACTCCCCTTTCTAAATTTACTTTTTCTCAGCGTTCTCACTTACTATAACACATGTTTCCTTTTGGAACAAGTTTATTTTGAACCTTCTCGACCTTTTTTCACCTGCTCTCTCCAGGCGTCTAAGGTCTCTTTCAGGGTCTGCTCCAGCGGAATCTGCGGCGTCCAGCCGGTATCCGCCTGGAGTTTTCGGATATCCGCTTCCATCACAGGCAGATCCACCGGCCGGAACTTGGCCGGATCCGTCTCCACCCGGATTTCTTTTCTGGCCATGGAGAGAAGAAGGCGCAGCAATTCCCGGATGACAAGGGCCCGGCCGCTTCCCACATTGTAGGTTTCCCCCGGTCTTCCCCGCTCCGCCAACAGCCGGTAGGCGTACACCACGTCCCGCACATCCGTAAAATCCCGGCGTGCGCCCAGATTGCCCACCCGCATCACCGGCTCCCGAAGACCCTCCTCCGCCTCCGCAATCTGCTTACAGAAATCCGCCACCACAAACCCGGGCCGCTGTCCCGGTCCAATGTGGTTGAAGGGACGCACCAGCACCACCGGCATTTGGTATGCCCGGGCATAGATGTTTCCAATCAGATTCTGGGCCGCTTTGGTAGCCGCATACAGATTGCCAGGCCTCAAAACATTTTCTTCCCGCACCGGTGTTTCCTCCGGGCGAATGTGGCCGTACTCTTCCCCGGAACCAATCAAAAGCGTCCGGGGGAATGGCTCCCCCTGCTGCCGGATGGCCTCCAACAGGTCCACGGCCCCTTTCACGTTCACATCCACAGTCCGGGCCGGTTCCTTCCAAGCCACGGCCACAGAGCTCTGGGCTGCCAGATGGAAGATGGCGTCCGGCTGCAGTTCCCGCAGCAGCCGGCCCGTTTCTTCCGGCTCCAGCAGATTCAGATGCCGGAAGGAGTCCGCTTTTTCCGGTCCCTCCGGCTCCAGTCCTGTGATAAAGACCTGCCAGCCAGCTTGCTCCAGAGCCGCCTGCAGGTATCTTCCCACAAACCCGGAACCTCCGGTAATCAATGCTCTCATGGCGTTCTCCTGCTATGCCTGCTGGCGGGCAGCATCCCCCATCTCCCGGCGCACCCGTTCCTGATCTGCCTGCACCATCCGTTCCACCATCTGTTCAAAGGAGATTTCCCGCTTCCAGCCCAGCCCCCCCTCGGCTTTCTCCGGATTTCCCACCAGCAACTCCACCTCCGCTGGGCGGAAGAACTGGGGATTCACCCGCACCAAGACCTTTCCGCTTTCCCGGCAAATTCCCTGCTCGTCCACGCCGGTTCCCTGCCATTGCAGCCGGATTCCCACCTTCTGGAAGGCGGTTTCCGTAAAGGAACGGACGGTTCTGGTCTCCCGGGTCGCCACCACGTAGTCGTCCGGCGCCTCCTGCTGCAGCATCAGCCACATGGCCCGGACATAGTCCGCCGAGTGGCCCCAATCCCGCTTGGCATCCAGGTTCCCCAGTTCCAGCACCGCCTGAAGTCCCCGGGAGATCCGCACCGCTGCGTCTGTAATCTTGCGGGTCACAAACTCCTTGCCCCGGCGCTCGCTTTCGTGGTTAAACAGAATACCGCTGCAGGCAAACATCCCATAACTCTCCCGGTAATTTTTGGTGATCCAGTGGCCATAGAGTTTTGCCACTCCGTAGGGGCTCCGGGGATAAAAGGGTGTGGTCTCGCTCTGGGGAATCTCCTGGGCCTTCCCAAACATCTCGCTGGTGGATGCCTGGTAGAAATGGGCCTCCGGTTCTACGATCCGCACCGCCTCCAGCAGATTGGCCACCCCCACGGCATTGATCTCCGCCGTGGCCACCGGCTGATCCCAGCTGGGCGCCACAAAGGATTGGGCCGCCAGATTGTACACCTCATCGGCCTGGGATGCCTTCATGGCATGGACCAGGGAAACCAGGTCCGTCATATCGCCGTAAATGAAGTGTAGTTTGTCCTTCAAATGCTCCACATTTCCATAGTCCACCACGCTCTTGCGCCGCAAAAGTCCGTAAACCTGGTATCCCTTCTCCAGAAGCAATTCCGCCAAATAGGAACCATCCTGCCCGGTGATACCGGTGATCAATGCCGTCTTCATGTTTGCATCTCCTCTTACAAATACTGGGACCGGTCCTGGTTCCGCAGTTCCTCCAAAACCTTCTTGACTTCTCCCGCATGGGCCTTGGAGCAGATGAGAGTGGCATCCTCCGTGTCCACCACAATCAGATCTTCCAGCCCCACCGCCGCAATCAGTTTCCGGCCGCCTTGGATGGTGCTGCGGCTGGTCCCCACCGCCACCACATTGCCGTTTATCACATTTCCCTGCTTGTCTGCCGGTTGGATCCGCTCCACCGCCAGCCAGCTGCCCACGTCATCCCAGCCAAAATCTCCCGGAATGGTGTAGATGTGATCCGCTTTCTCCATGATGCCGTAATCCACCGACTCGGAAGGAAACGCCCGGAATTGCCGGTCCAGCACCGTCTCCTGCTCCGGTGTGCCGATGGCCGCCTGGATTTTCTCAAGTCCCGCCGCCACCGCCGGCATATACTGGACCAGCCTGGCTTGGATGGTGGACACCTTCCAGATGAACATGCCGCTGTTCCACAGGTAATGGCCGGACGCCAGATACTCTCGGGCCTTCTCCAACTCCGGCTTCTCCACAAAACACTCCACCTGGTATGCTTGTGCCTCCGGGTAGGCAGCCAGGGGTTCATGGCAGATATAGCCGTATCCTGTCTCCGGATAGGTGGGCTGAATTCCCAGGGTCACCAGATTTTCCCCTTCTTCCGCCACCTGGCAGGCGTGCTCCAGTTCTTTCCGGAATGCTTCCGGTTTCTGAATCAGATGATCACTAGCCAGCACCATCATCACCGCATCCGGATATTTCCGGGCCATATGGGCGGCCCCCAGGCCAATGCAGGGAGCGGTGTTGCGTCCTACCGGCTCGCACAGAATGTTTTCCTCCGGCAGCTTCGGCAGCTGTTGCCGGACCAATTCCCGGTAATCCCGGTTGGTGGCCACGTAGATATCTTCCATCTCCACCAACGGCAGAATCCGCTCCACCGTCAGCTGGATCATGGTTTTCCCGTCTCCCGTCAGGGAGAGAAACTGTTTCGGGCAACTTTTCCGGCTTCGGGGCCAGAACCGTTCTCCCCGGCCTCCCGCCATGATCAGAGCCGTCTTTTTCATGCTGTCTCCTCCTCGTATATGGGCCGCGCTGCCACGGCATCCTGTCACTCCCTCAGAGGGATTCTGTCCGTTGGTTCTTCCTTCTCCCCGAAGGATTTCCTCCGTCTATTCTTCCCCCGCCAGCTTCCGAAAGAATTCCCTGTACACTTCCACGATCCGGTCCCAGGCAAAATGCTCCAGCACAAACTTTCTGCCTGCCTGTCCCATGGCGTCCGCCGTATCCGGATGCCGCTCCAGATACCGGACGGCCCCCTCAAACTCAAAATAGTCCTCAAAATACAGACCGCCGGAGGCTGCCACCGCAAAGTGGCGGGTCACCGGACACTGGCCATGGACCAGCACCGGGCGTCCGCAGAGCCAACTCTCCATGATCACTAGGGAAAAACTTTCATTCCGGGACGGCTGGCAGAGGGCCAGGGCTCCTGCCTCCACATCATATTTGTCCTGAATGCTGAGGAAGCCCAAATCCACCACATCTTCCCGGACAGACGCCGGAATCGGAATTTCCCCGCCGCCAATGAGTACCAGCTTCAGCGGAGAATCCTGCCGCTTCTTATACTCGGCAAAATAGTTCAGCAGGGCGTGGACATTCTTGCCCCGGTCCTTCCGGCCGGCATACAGCAGGTACGGCGCCTCCAGGGCAAAGGCCCTTCTGCCCCGCTCCCCGTCGCAGGAAAGTTCCGTATCCACCCCTTCCCCCAACACCGCCTGCTCCACCTTCTCCATGGAATAGTGGGCGTTGGTCAGGTCATATTCCGGCTGGGCATGGTAGATGATCCCGCGGATCTTCGAATAGGCCTCCCGGTAAATTTTCATGTAAAAATAACTCTCGTCATGAAAGCAGGGGATCAGCACCGACTTTTCCGGGCATACCTGACTTCCATAGTAGGTGGTCCCAAACATATAGGGGATGAATACAAACAGGGAATACTCCTCCTGGTGCTGCCGCATGTAATCGTACAGCGCCGGACTGTTCACCGACTCCCGAATGTAGGTAGCCTCCTCTTCCTCCGTCACCGGCAGTCCGTTCATCAGCTTTTTGTTCACCACATCAAAGCACTGGGCGTCCCGGAGGCGAACCCGGAACCGGCGCACCGGAACCCCCTGAACGTGATCCAGCCCCGCTTTGTAATAGTTGATGTTCCAGTCGCTGGCAAACTCCTTCACGCAGGTGGTGAGGATCTCCAGTTCCACCCCCGCCTGGTGCAGATGGGAAGTCAGCCCCCGCAGTTCCATCTCCGCCCCTCCGGGGATCTTTTCCCCATACCAGGGCACCACAAATCCAAGCTTTTTCATGTATGTTCTCCCTCGATCACCCGCTCCACAAAATCCAGGAACCGGGCTTTGATCTTCTCATGGAAAAAGTCCTGTAGCCGCCGTTTCTCTCCGGCCAGGATCTCCTCCCGAAACGCCCCGTCAGAAACCAGCCGGCGAATGCTCTCCGCTGCCTTCTCCGGATCTTTCTCTTGCAACAACACGCCGCTGCCGCCCAGGGTCTCCCCCACGGCGCAGCAGTCATAGGCCACAATGGGAATGCCAAAGTACATGGCCTCCACCAGGGGAATACAGAACCCTTCGTGCTCCGTCATGGACACAAATACATGAGCCAGCCGGTAGTAGGCCAGAATCTCCGAAAATTTGGTGTGACCGGTGAAGATCACAGCCTGCTCCAGCCCCAGGGCCTTCACATATTCCTGCAGCGCAACAAAATATTGGTCATCCCCGCCTCCATGGGCCCCCACAATAAACAGCCGGGACTGGGAATTGTAACGCTCCTTGTACTGCCAAAAAGCCGCAATCACATCCTCCTGCTTTTTGTGGGGGAACACCCGGCCGGTAAAGATCAGATTGGTATATCCGTCCCCCTGGTACCGGCTCAGCACCTCCGGGTCCGGCTCCTTCTCAAAATCTTCAAAGGCAATGAGAATGGGCAGCGTCTCCAACGGCTCCGGATATCCCGCCCGGATCAGGTCCTGTCGGTTAAAGTCCGAATCCGCCAGGCCAAAATCCACTTTGTCCGCCAAAAATTGTACCGCCTCTAATCCCCGGCAGCAGTTTTCCCAAGCCTCCTGGTAGCGGCCCGCAAAAAAGTAGGGCGGCGTCACATTGTGGTAGATGACGCCTTTGCGGCACTGCAGCGCCGCAAACCGCTCATTCCACTGGGAACCGGTGGACAGATGGTACAGCACCAGGTCATCCGGCTGCTCCCGGTATTCGGTGAAGGGGCGGGCCGTTCCCTCCGGCAGGCGGCTGTCAATATATCCGGCGTAAATTTCCGTTTCATATCCCGCCTCCTGCAGTGCCCTTTTCAGGGCCACTGTGTCGTTTCCAATGCCGTCTCCAAAGGCCAGGGCCGGCAGCATCTGCACCACCCGGAGCCGTTCCCGGCTGATGGCATGAGACCGGGGCGGCAGCTGGGCGCGGAGCCATTGAACTTCCCGGGAAAGCCGCCGGTTTTCCGCTTCCAGAGTCTGACTTTCATGAATGACCGCCTGGGTCAAACTTTTCAGCGCCTCTGCCGCCGCCACATTTTGCCGGTTCTGCTCTTCCAGCACCGGCACCACGTAAAACCGAATCAGCTTCCGGACAATCCTCTTAAAAAACCGTTCGGCGCCATTTCCTCCCAGGGGATGGTACTCGTGGACACAGGGAGAGTGCACCGCAGGCTCCAGCGCCTGTTCCAGCTTTTCCCACTCCCAGGGATGCTCCCGATAGTGCTCCGGGGCTCCAAACAACCTCTTTTTCAACTCCTGAATTTCTTCCTTCCGGTCCCTCTCTTCCATTTTCCCCTCCGCCTCCTCTTATTTCGGGTCTCCCAGTTCTCTCCACTGATGCGGGATCCGGAACAGGCCCACGTCCGCAATGTTGGAGTAGACCTCAAACCGATGGGCGTCCTTATAATAGTCCATGGTATTGTCATAGATGTCCTGGATGGCCGTCTCCAGCAAATACTCGCAGGGCAAAAGCTCCACATTTTTTAAAATCAGTTCCACCGAACCGTCCTGGGTCAGGTCAAAAGCCGGCATCTGATCAATCTTGGTGTTGGTTCCATAGCAGTGAATCCCGTCTATCCGGAACAGGGCGATGCCGATCACCGCGTTGTGAATGGGCTTTAACACCCGGTAGCTGATCCGCATGTGAATGGTCTCACCGGTGGCAAAGACCATCTTCTCCTCCCCCTCCGCGTTGTAGGTATGGACCTCGGTGACAAAGGCGGCCCGGGTTCCCCAGCGCCGGTCCGGATTTTCATACCCCTCCGGAATCCCCAGGACCTTTTCCTGCTCCCGCTTTTCCGGATTGTCCTCCTTCAGCTTCCGCTGCCGCTCTTTTTCCTTCTCCATGATTTCCTGGCGCTTTTCCCCCATATACTCCAGGTATTTGGCGTGGACCTCATAGGGGACTTCTTCCTCCCGGATCAGCCCGTCATGGATCCAAATGCTCCGGTCGCAGATCTGTTCAATCTGCCCCAGGGAATGGGAGACAATGACGATGGTGGTACCCTTTTCCTTGATCTCCCGGAGCCGGTTAAAGCACTTGGTCTGAAAGTTGGCGTCCCCCACCGCCAGGATCTCGTCGATCAGCAGAATATCCGCGTCCACATTGATTGCCACAGAGAAGGCCAGGCGCATATACATTCCGGAGGAGTAGGTGCGGACCGGATTGTCCAGATATTCCTCCAGCTCGGAAAACGCAATGATGTCGTCCATCCGGGCATCGATCTCCTTCTTGGTCAGGCCAAAGATGGAGGCGTTGGTATAAATATTTTCCCGGCCGCTCATATCCGGATGGAAACCGGCTCCCAGTTCAATGAGGCTGGACACCCGTCCCTTCATCTGGATGGTCCCGCTGTCCGGGTAGATGATCCGGGTCAAAAGCTTCAGAGTGGTGCTTTTGCCGCAGCCATTGTGACCAATGAGTCCCACCGCTTCGCCCCGTTTCACCTGAAAGCTAATGCCGTTGAGCACCCACCGCTCTTCATACCGGTTCCGGGATTTGAACAAAAGCCGTTCCTTCAACTGAGAGCCCTTGTCCAAGTACACTTTAAATTTTTTCTTCACATCCCGGACATCCACCACCACATCGTCCGGCGCGGCGTTCTGCACTTCTTCTATCGGCACTCTTTTCGCACTTCCTTTCCGCTCTGCCCTTTCAGGACAGTTTTTCCAATATCACCTGCCGGCAAATGAGCCCGCTGCCGCCTCCGGTTTGCAGCCGGATCTCCCAGCCGCTCACCGGCTCATCCAGCTGGAACTCCAGGACCGTCTCCCCGGAGTCCACCTGCTGCCGTTCCACAATCACCGGTTCCTCCGCCGAGCCAATCTCCACGTAGGTGGCGTCATACCCTTCATTCTGCTCCAGCTTTAGGGTGACCCGGTAGGTCCCCTCTTCCAGGTAGGCGTACGGTCCGTAAAACACCACGCCTCCCTCTTCCAGGGCCACAATATTTCCCTCAGCGTCATAGTCCGCCGCCTGAAGGACCAGGTCTCCTTCCTGCAAATTCACCCGGTCAGAAGGCTGATAATAAATTTTTCCCACGGTACCGTTGTAATACCGGCGGTATAGGGAATCCGGGTACTCGCCCATGACCGCCTCCAGGTAGAGACCGGATAAGGTCTGATAGTGTTCCACTTCTTTTTGATAGTCCATCCGGGAGACCTGATAGAGGGGAAAATCTCCCACAAAGTTCAGTTCTCCGTTCTCCTCTATATAGCGCACCAGTTCTTCCGTCGCCGTGGCATCCGCTTGGTATACCTGTTTTCCGTACACATACCGCAGGATGGAGGCAATCTCGTTATTCCAGGCCAAGTAAACCGTATCGTCATCCAAATTGGCTGCCAGTTCCTGATACTGTTCATCCAGCCCTCCCAACATGGGAGTCAGCAGAAACGTCCGGCACTGCCAGACTAAAAAGCCCGTGAGGGCTGCTGTTCCGGCATAGATTCCCACACGCTTCCATTTCCGGCCATACCGGTTCCACAAAAACTGCCATCCATAGCAGCCCAGCAGGACTGTCACAGGAAAGTTGACGCTGACCCAACGGCGGGCCGCCCAAATGTGATCAGCCGTAATGGAGGGGCTGATCAGATAGGCCGCCACACAGACCATTCCCATGCAGAGAAAGGCATAATACAGGTCCGCCTCCCTTTTTTTTTCCGCCAACAGCATCACGATCCCGGCTAACATCAGCAAAAACAAGGGCACGCTGACATACCAGCAATATTCAATGATCGCCGTCTTATTAAAATCGGTGCTGCGTCCCCAGTCGCTGCGGATCCAATACAGATAGACAAAGGCCAGTGCAAACAGAACGCTCCAGCCAATCTGGGCGGGGCAGTTGTCCGTCAGCTTGTGTATGATATTATACTTCTCCTGGGAAACCTCTTTCCATATCCCGGAGACAACACTGGCTATGATCAGCAGTCCAAACCCGATTCCATTGACCAGCCAGGCGGTCTGAAGCGCGTTGTTTCCAATATGCAGTATATAGTACGCAGGACTGAACCAATACAAGCACAGGCAGGCGGCTCCCATGATCAGCAAATAGGCGGCGCAGCTTCCCCAAATGCTTTTCCGCTTTTTAGGATGCCAAACCATGCCGTAAGCTGCGGCCACCAGAAAGCCCAGCCCCACAATCATCATGTCGATCCGATTGAAGATATTATAGCCCAGCAGGAAGCCGGCCCAAACCAGATACCGGTTTTTCCCGTCCCGCCAGCCGGTCATCCACAGATACAACGCGGCAAAGAACAGCAGCTGGGCCAGCAGTTCCGTCTCCGCAATCCGGGCGCCCCACAGCTGAGCGGGATTTAACCCCAGGATCAAAACGGGAATGGCTGCCCGCCGGAAAAAAAATTCTTTCACAAAATAGTAAAACAGGAGCAGCGCCAAAATCCCCAACACCGCGTTGACCCGCAGCAGAAAGGCCATGCCCCCCAATCCGTACCCAATGGCCAGCAAAGAAGAATACATGGGCATAAAGTGGGCGGACACCTCTCCCACATCCGTTCCCAACTCCGGATACTGAACCGAAGTATATAGCACCGGATAACCCGGGCTGATCAGGTCCCCATATTCCTGATACAACTCCTCCAACCGGCCGTCATAGGCAAAGGAAAAAGAACCGGTCTCCGCAATATTGACCCCGTGAATGATATAAATCCCCGGGTCCCGGACCCCCGTCAAATACTCCGTGGGAAACGCCAAATACAGGCCGCCCAGAATCACCAGGATCCCCGCCAGCCACCAGTTGACCGGCTTTCCAGACAGGACCTGACGCCACTGGCTTAAGGAAAGGCCCTTGCCCCGCTCCCAAAGGCTGGCCACCGCATCTGCCGCCAGCAAAATGGCAGAGAGAAGCCCAATGGAAAAGCATCCGGCCAGGGCCAAAACCATGGCCACCCCGTTGGTCAGGAGCAACGCCCCCACCAGGGCGAAGACACCGTGCTTTCTTCCCATCTGTTCAGTTGTCTTTCCGACGGCCAGGCCCTGGAGCCACACGCCCCACTGCCACAAAAACGCCGCGCCAAACAGAACGATCATACTGAATCTCCCACAAACTCAATCATCCGGGACAGCCGCTCCACAATCTTGTCCCACCGGTAATGCTCTTCCACATAGGCGGTCCCACCCGCTCCCATCCGCCGCCGCAGATCCGGCCGCTTCAGCAGATAGTTCACCGCTCCTTCAAACTCAAAGTAATCCCGGAAATAAAGGCCTCCGCCGCTGCGGATGCAGTGCTCCCGCAGCACATCGCACCGGCCGTTGACCACCACCGGAACGCCCAGGCTCATGGACTCCAGCACCACCATGGAAAGGCTCTCAAACCGGGATGGCAGCACTAGCGCCGTGGCTCCTGCCATCCCGTTGAACTTGGTCTCATCGGTCACAAACCCTAAAGAGAGAATATCCGGATGCCGGGGGATCTCCATCACCGGCTTCCCCATGAGGACCAGCTTCAGGGGGCCCGGATTGCGCTTTTTGTATTCCGGGAAATAGGAAAACAGCTGGGCGCAGCCCTTGGACTTGTCAATCCGGCCCACGTAGAGCAGATAGTCTGAAAGGCCGTGCTTTCTCCGGAACGTCTCCGGCTGGGGATGGGCCGGCGTTTCAATCCCCACGCCTCCCCTGCCCTGGTTGTTGGCCACCTCCGTGTTGTGAAACAGCCGCTCCACCAGATTCTGCTCCTCCCGGGTATTGTAAAAAATCCCCTTGGGCATGTGGAAAAAATCTTGGAAAATCGGCACATAGATGGGCGGCTCGTCATGGGCGGTGGGAATCAGAATGGATTTTTCCCGCACCAACGGCAGTCCCATAAACGTGGGGTAATACAGATAGGTGAAGAAGATAAACGTCCGGTAATCCCCGCTGTGCTGCCGGATATATTCCAGGAGAGCCGGACAGTAGGGCCCCTGCCATTCCATCCACCGCTGGTTTTCCTCCGCTGTGCTCTGATGGGCGTATACCTTGCCGGAGAGGGCGTCAAACTTCTTCCGGTTCCGGGTCCTGGCCACGGGAAAGCGCCGGACCAAAATGCCGTTTACCATCTCCTCATCGGAACGGTATTCATTTTTCCAGGTAATATAATCAATGGCCTTGGTGGTCAGCACCTCCACCTGATACCGCTCTGACAGATGCTCTGCCAGCTGGCGGCAGTGAAGTTCTGCGCCACCGTTGACCTCCATGCCATACCGTTGAATGACAAACGCATTTTTCTCTCTCACGCCCGCTGCCCTTTCTACTGCTCTAGGCAGATTCGCTCTACTGTTCCTTCCGGGATTGATCCTCCTGGTGCTGATCCTCCAGGGCTTCCAGCCGCTTTTCCAGCACCCCGATCCACTCCTGCTGCTCCTTCACATAAGCCATCACCTGGCGAAGGCTCTGGACCAGCGCCTGGTTTTCCCGGTTCTGGGACTCCACAATGGGCACATAGGCAAAACGGATCAGCTTTCGGATCACCTTCTTCATAAGCCGAACCGGCAGGCTGCCCTCCGCCTGGTAATACCAGGGCACCTCCGCGTGAAGGGAAGCCTCCTGCACCCGCCGTTCCAGCTCCTCCAGCCGGAATTTATCCTCCTGGGCGTGAAGCAGTTCTTCCTCCCCGTCCACATCCCGGAAGCTGAGCATACTGGCATCATAGCCCTTTTCCCGGATTTCCTGGCGGATTTCTTCCATGATTTTTTCCACGTCAACCGGCTCTATGGTTCCGGCCGCTGCGGCTTCCTGATTTTCAGTTCCCGCCATCACCTTCTCCTCCATCCGCTTTTCTTCTGCCATCTCACATGCTTCCTTTCCACTGTTTGCCGTGTCTTTTACGGCATCCAGTTATACCCGCAGGGTGTTTCCTCTATCTGCTCAGGAAACGCGCCAGCAAAGTCCTGAAACGCCCCTGAATTTTCTGGTGCGAGAAGTCCTGCAGCCGCTGCCGCTGCCCCTCTAACACCTGTTCTCGCAACGCCGCATCCGTCAGCACCCGGTGGACCATCCCTGCCGTCAGCGCCGGGTCCTTCTCCGGCATCAAAATGCCGCTGCCGCCCAGGGTGTCTCCAATGGCGCTGCTGTCATAGGCCACAATGGGCAGGCCAAAATACATAGCCTCCACCAGGGGCACGCAAAACCCCTCGTGCTCGCTGGCACAGACAAACACATCTGCCAGATGATAATAGGCCAAAATCTCGTCAAAGGGGATGTGGCCGGTGAAGATCACGTCCGGCGCCCCCAGGGCCTTCTGATAGGCCAGCAGCCGGGCATAATAGGACTCCATGCCCTGCCAGGAGCCCACCAGAAACAGCCGGGCGTCCGGATCATAGTATTTTTTATAGAAAGCAAAGGCCGCCAGCACGTCTTCCTGACACTTATTGGGCACAATCCGGCCGGTGAACAGCCAGTTGGTCCCCGGAAGATCCCGGTATTTGGCCAGCACCCAGCGACTGGGTTTCTTTTGGTAGTCCTCAAAGGGGATCAGAATGGGCAGTACATCCATAGCACAGATGTACCCCATTTGCTTCAGGTCCCGGCGATTAAAGTCCGACACCGGTAGGCAATAATCCGCATGGGCCGCCAGATACTTGGCCCCAGACAGGCCATACTGGCACTGATTGGCCTTCTCCGGCGCATAGGGGGCCAGAAAGGCGGGCGGCGTGATGTTGTGGTAGATCACAATCTTCCGGCAAGGGTACTCCCCAAACTGGTAATTCAACTCCGTGCCGGTGGAAAGGTGATATAGGACCACATCCTCCGGGGCCAGGGGCGGCAATTCCGAAATGGGCCGCACCGTCCCCTCCGGCAGCCGGGGGTCAATGTTTTCCGCAAAGATATGGGAACCATAGCCCATCTCCGCCAGAGCCGCCCCCAGGGCAATGGTGTCATTTCCCACCGCATCTCCAAAGGACAGAGTCGTCAAAACCTGCAAAATTTTCAATGTCTGCTCCTCCTGTTTACAGTTCCTCTGCAAATCCTTTCTGAAGCTTGCGGAAGGCCCAGTAGCCTATGACCAGCACCACAATGCCCAGAATCACCGCGCTGAGCAAGGTGTTGATATGGGGAACCTGTCCATAGTAGAGGATATCCCGGTATGCCACGGTGATGGGCGTCATGGGATTCAAGCAGTAGATCCAATACAGGTTGCTCATATTATGGGCAGCCAGCTGATTTTCCACCAGGGAGGTGGAGTAGAGCACCGGCGTCAGGTACATCCAAGCCATGGTCACAATTCCCAGGATATGCTCCAGATCCCGAAAATACACGGTGAGGCCGGAGGTGAAAAGGGCGCCGCCCAGAGCCAGCAGGTACTCCACGAGCATAATAATAGGAAGATACAGCAACGCCTCCCAGTGGAAATGCTCCCCTTCCGGCGGCACCGTGCCGCCGAGGATCATCACCGCAAAAATCACCAGGAAACACAACAGCATGTTCACAAAGGCGCTGGTCACATAGGAGATGGGCATGATCTCCCGGGGAAAATAGATTTTTTTTACCATGTCCTTGGAGGCGATAACACTGACAGACCCGCCGGTCAGGGAGGAGGAGAAGAAAATCCAAGGCACCAGAGCCACAAACAGATGCAGATAGTATTTAGGGATATCGCTTCCCAGCAAAAAAGAGAACACCAGGGCATAGACCACCAGCTGCAGCAGCGGATTGAGGAAGGTCCACAGAAAGCCCAGCACAGACCCTTTGTATCTCCCCCGAAGTTCTTTTTTAACCAGACTGAAGATCATCTGGCGGTAGGCATATAGCTCTTTCAGCGCGCTCATAACATATCCTTTCCAGTTCCCAGCATAACTTACTCAGTAATTTTCAGAATAACACAAATCCTACTGTTTGGAAAGTGATTTTTTCATTAAGACGGCTCTGTCCCCCGCCATCAGCCGCCCCAGAAAGAACCAGAATGCCACGGCGGTGGGGGTGTTCACATACAAAATGTCCGAGACAAACATGGCCCCCACCGCCACGGTGATCACCACCAGCCCCGGAAAAAGGCGCCGGAAGGCATCCGGTTCTTCCCCGTCCCGGCCCCCCCTCACCTGCCGGACCAGGCAGCGAACCGCCAAAGCCGCAGCCGCCAGAAAAAGCACAAGCCCCAGGGTCCCCTGGCTCACCGTCACATCCACCAGCACATTGTGAAAGGTGTTCAGGATGTTTTCCCGGGTCACCATATAAGCATCCGGCATGTTCTCTTCCATATAGGGTACCACATTCCGGTAGGAGATGCCCAAAACCGGATGTTCCCGCCAAATGGCAAGCCCGTCCTGCCAGATGGCAAACCGGCCGTTGGAGAAATCCTCTGAGAGGCCTTCTTCCCGGTGCAGCACACCGCTCTCCTGCGCCGCCCCCTCAGTTCCTGCCGGGATTTCCCCCGCTTCTGTCCCGGCCTCCGCCGCGGCTCCTGCCGTTCCTGTCCCCATCTCCTCCGCCGCGTATACCGGCGGATGCAGCCAGTTGTATCCCTGGCGCAAGAGAGGGAATGCTGGCACCAGCGCCAAGAAGAGCAAGACCGCTGCCAAAAGCTTCCGGCTCCGTCCCGGGATTCTTCTCTGGAAACATCCAAAGGCCAGAACCGCCGCCACCGCCAGGCACACCTGTCCGCTGCGGGAATAGGAAAAAACCAGATGCAGGTAGCAGAGGACGGCGCCAGCCATCCACAGCCCCCGCCGTTTTTCACCCTGTTCCATCAGATACAGGGCGCAGAGAATGGCAACCACCGAGAGGATGGCTCCGTAGTTGGGGTCCGAGTAGGCGCCCCAAAGCCGCCCTTCCTGGATTCCGATATACACGCCCCGGGCCGCATCGGCCCCGCTGTAGTCCACCGCCAGCATGGCCAAGCCGATCCCTGCCTGCCCGGCGGCGTAGACCGCCACCAACCGGCAGAACCGCACCGTTCCCCCGGCACCGTTTTCCCGCCAGGAAAGGCCGTAGACCAGGGCAAACTGAAGCGCCATCCAGAGCATAGCCTCCCCATTTTCCACAAGGCCATACTCCCGGGTGGACCAGGCTGCCAGTCCGTAGCTGAGCCAAAAAGCTGGCAGCAGAATCCCCAAGGGCAGGCCCCGGAAGCGCTTCCAATGGCAAGCCTCCCACAGCAGCAGGAGACACCCGGCCAAGGCCACTCCGCGGATGGCCCAGGCCATCCAGGGACGCCCGGCGGTAAGGCTGTTGAAGGAGAAGGCTGCCAGCAAAAAATACGCGCAGGCAAACCAGCCTCCCGCATCAGCCCTTTGTTCTCTGCTCTGCCCAATACTCTGCATATCCACACACCATCCAAAAAAGTACCATGAAAATATTGACCTGATAAAAAATTCGGGATTCAAACAGCTCCATGATCCCCATCAGCCCCAGAAACAGCAGGCAGAAGGCAAACGCCGGTATTCCCCGCAGCCGCCGGGAGCCAAGGCCCCGGACCATGCGGCCCAGGAAACCTGCCAGCCACCAGAGAAGGGCCGCCGCCCCCAACACGCCGGAGGAAACCAGCACCGTCAGGTAGCCGTTGTGCAGCCCCCCTGCCTGCAGGTCCGGCGTCCAGCCGGGATCGGACAGATGGGCCTGCGCCCGCTGGATCAGTTCCTCATGGCCCACCCCCAGCAGCGGCGACTCCCGGAACGTATCCCAGCCGGCCCGCCAGAGAATAGGCCTGCCTGTAAGCACACCGCCGCCCCGGTCCACCGCGGTTTCTTCCGCTTCCGTCCCCTCCACGGTTTCCGTCTCCGTTTCGAGTCCTGCCTCCGCCGCCGTTTCAGACGATGCGGGCAGCAGTCCTGCCAGAGAACCGGCCAAGGGGCTGACCCCCGCCTGCAGGCCACGCCCCAGCAGAAAGCACGCTGCCAACAGAGCGGCCGTCAGGCAGAGCCTCTGGGGCACCCCGCCCCGGAACCGTTCCGGTAGATCCTTCCAGAAAAACAGGAAAAAGCCCGCTCCCAGAATGATCAAAAACGCATACCAGGAAGTGCGGGAGCCGGACAGCATCAGACAGAGGAAGTGGAGCGACAGACTGATCCCATCAAAAATCTTCCATCTCCTGGGGTCTCCCCGCAGAAGAAAAAGGAGCATCAGCATGGAAACCACGTTCAGGGCGCCGCCGGTGTTGGCGTTGTAAAGGCCCCAGAGCCGTCCCTCCCAGACCCCCAGATATCCCACCTGCCCATTTTCCCCATACATGATGTTCCAGCCAAAGAAGAAGGTCAGCAGGCACAGGACGCTGTATACCAGCGTGACGGCTAAAAACGTCCGGCCCAGGAGGATCATCTCCCGGCGGACCCGCTCCGGCGGCCGGTTCCGGTCATAGCCCGCAAACAGGTAGACGGCCAGGGCCATGTATAACAGACTCTTGAACCCGTCGGAAAAGCCCTCTCCCCCCACGGACAGGAGGGTGACGCCGTACAAAATGCCAAAGACCGCCAGCCCCGCCAGAAACCGCTTCCAAAGCCTGCGGAACCACAGCAGGTCCCAGAGGATCAGTAAGGCGCCGGGGATCAGCATGATCCGGATATAAGGCGAGATCTGCCAGTCCAGCCAGGGCACGGCTTTCTCCAGCGCCACCACAATCCAGAGAGCCTTGTAGAGGAGAAGGAGCCGTTCCCACCAAATTGATTCTTGTGCCTGTCTTTGTTCTGCCATGGCACTGCTCCTCTAAAACCGAAAATAGATAAAGGGATTAAAATCCGTGATCATCAGATAACACAGGGAGAGACAAAAGGCGGCCAGAATCAACACATCCCGCAGCACAAAACGCCGGTCGATCCGGTCCCAGAGCCTCCCCTTGGGGATGCAGATGATGACCGCGCACAGAAACCAGCAGAGATTCTCCCGGGTCAACAGCTTGATCACCGGCAGATGCTGCCAGTTCTGGGCCCCAAAGGAAAACATGCTCTGCAGGTAATCCATGGCCTGGGGCAGGGTCTCCGCCCGGAAAAACACCCAGCCGATGAGCACCACCAGCATACAGTACAGCCAGCGCACCGGACTGGGCAGCCGGTCCAAAATTTTCCCAAAACCGGCCCGTTCCAGAATCAGAAAGATGCCGAACCACAGGCCCCACACTGCAAAATTCCAGCTGGCCCCGTGCCAGAGCCCCGTGAGGAAAAAGACGATCAGCAGGTTCCGGTAGGTTTTGGCTGTGCCGCACCGGCTGCCGCCCAGGGGAATGTACAGATAGTCCCTGAAAAAAGTGGACAAAGAAATATGCCACCGGCGCCAAAATTCCTTGACAGTCCGGGAAATATACGGATAGTTGAAGTTTTCTTTAAAATGGAAGCCGAACATTTTCCCCAGACCAATAGCCATATCCGAATAGGCGGAAAAATCCAGGAAAATGTGCAGCGCATAGGCTCCCACGCCGAGCCAGGAGTAGAACGCGTTGTCGTAAACGCCCAGATTGAACACGGCGTCCGAAATCTCTCCCATCTGGTTGGCCAGCAGCATCTTCTTGGCAAAGCCCAGCATAAAACGCCGCACGCCGATGTACAGATCCTCCATCCGGGTTTTCCGCTTCCGGATCGCCTGATCCACATCCGCATACCGGACAATGGGCCCTGCAATGAGCTGGGGAAACAGCATGATATAGAGGGCCAGATCAAAGTAATTCTTCTGCACCGGCACCTCTCCCCGGTACAGATCGATCACGTAGGTCATGATCTGGAAGGTAAAGAAGGAGATCCCAATGGGCAGGGGAATCCGGGGAAGGCCATTTACCAGCTCCGGGTTCCAGATCTGCAGAATGGCCACCACCGTGTCGGGAAAAAAGTTAAAATACTTGAAAAAGCCCAACAGCGCCAGGTTGACCACCACCGCCGCCACCAGCCACCGCCGCCGGTGGTGGGGACTCCGGTCCAAAAACAGCCCCAGAACAAAGTTTACAATGGTACTGAACAGAATCAAAAAGGTGTACTGCAGGCCGCCCCAGGAGTAGAACACCAGGGAGGCTAAGAGCAGCACCCAGTTTTTGGCCTTCTGGCTTCCGGTCCGGGAAACCAGAAAGTACAGCAGCGCCGTCAGCGGCAAAAAATAAAAAATAAATACAACGGATGTAAATACCATGCGTCTTCCTCTACTGTGCCAAAATCCCGGAGTCCAACAGATAGTCGATAAAGCCGAAACTCATGCGGTCGATGGCTTCCTGATTGACTTCCAGAATCACCAGATCTTTATTCGTCAACAGCTGTTCCATATCCACGTCGCCAAATGCCTGAAAACCCGTTTTGGTCTCCTCATTTCCATCATAGACTGTATATTCCATGTTCTCCAGGTACGCAAACGCTTCCACTCCGGCGTTCCGAAGCAGCGGCAAAATGGACTGCGCCTGGAAGCTCCCTCCCTGAGAGAACACAGCGGGGAGATTGGTCCCATCCTCCTGCATGGTCACAACCGGCTCGTAATACTGCTCGTCATATGGTTCCATCAAGAGATTGAGATTCAGGAAAAGATCATGGTCCGGATAGACCGGCGATTCGCAGGGAACGCTGGCGATCTCCCATTCCGGGAAATCATAGCCGAAGGTTTCTTCCAAAAAATCCGAAAAATCCTGCGCCACCAGCCAGCCGGTTACAGCGGTCCAATGGCTTCCCGTTTTGGTCCAACATTGTTCGCCGGAAGCCTGGCGCGCTTCCACAAACGGAATGGAATCATAGTAGGTCAGGGAGGACGACGCCAGCGCATCCCGGAACAACTCATAATCAGAAGCACCCTGTTCCGGCGCCGCCCATTTCCAGACATCCGGAATCGAGTCCTCGCAGAAAGCGCTTTTCATGGGAGTCAAAAAAATGACCAGCTGCTGTCCCCGGGCTTCCAGGAGACGGTCCAGCTGCTCCAGCTTGTCCAGCTGACTTGCCAGATATTCTTCCGTCACATGGCTGTACTGGAACTGCACTTCCAGGTAGATATCCTCAAACAGCGACTGATCCTTTCCCACCACCAGATTGTTGTTGCTGGTTCCGTTAAAAACATCAAAAATAAATTGGTTTCCCAGGCGGATCAGCGGCTCCCGAACGCTCAGCTCCGATTTGGTCCATTCCTCCACCGCTTCCTGCCAGGTGCCTTCCATGACGGCTTCCACAGAGAGAGCAGGCTTCTCCACTGCCGCCACCGCTCCGTTTAAGCCATCTCCCAGATGAACGCCTCCCAGAGAAAGGAAGGCCGGCACAAAGATCAGCGCCAGGAACAGGCATATGAAAACGACTTTTCTTGCTTTTGTGATCATGCAGAAGGTTTCCTTTCTAGGTCAGGGGATTATCATGTGCAGCAACATTATAATCAGAATGGGCCGATTGAAACAGGTAGGACTCCGGCGCCGTGTTCTCTTCGCTCTCTTCCTCTCCTGCATCCGTTTCAGACTCTTTACATTCCGACCATTTGTACAGTGCTGCCGCCATATGTTTGCAATGATTGCCATCCTATGCATACGGACAAGAACAATACATATCTGTGACTTCTCCGTTCTTTAAGGAGATTTCCACTTCATACTCTTCGGAACCCATTACCTTGGCTCGGATCAGATCATCTGAAACAGCCAATTTTTCAACTGCATTTTCGAGGTAATAATGATACCCTCTTGCTAAAATGTGTTCTGCGAATAATTTGTTCCAGTTCATTTCTTTATCTCCATGTTATTGTATATTCTTGTGCGGGAGTACCGCTGTTCCGGAGGAACGGAAACCACCAGTCCGACGGAAGGAGGTTCTTCCGGAATCGTGGTGTAACCCAGTTTAACCGAAATGTGCAATAGCTGAGGAACATCTCCGCGCATCATCCCTCAAGTTTACTCCAGGGTTAATTGCAGAATCTCGTTTTGTAGATATCAGTCTTTACGAAATAATCCACTTCCCCTCTCAAAATAGGAACAAAAATTTGAAGATAGGGCTGGCTATCCAGCAATATTTATTATTTCTATTTCAACTCTTTAAGTTTACAAATAATCATTTCTCGTTTTATAAATGCAATAAAACATAATACACACACAACACCATACCGCAAAATAATAGATGAATATGTCAATACCATAATAAGCATCATAACTAGGATTATTATCGAAAATAAAATTACAAATTTCATGTCATAGAGATCCGTCACACCAAGAAGTTCCTGCTTTATTATTTTTCGATAAAAGAAGTAATGTGCAAAAGCAAATAATATATAGCAGACAAGCGTAGTATATCCTGCTGCATAGTATCCGAACAGACGAATAAAAACATAATTTAAAACTATATTTACTATGGCCCCCGCACAAGATGCAAACATAATAAATCGAGTTCGTTCAAAGTAAAACTCAATGTTTGCAAACAGAGGATATAAAAACATAAAATATACCGACGATGCAACGGGTGCCATAACCCAAATTGCATCATAATATTCCTCTGTTGCAAATAATTTTATCAATTCCGGCCCCAAGGCCATAGCAAGGATACAAGCACTGCCTACCAGAATCAACAAAAAGTTACTATTCTTCCGAATTCCGGCATAATCCTGACTTTTTATACTTTTGTATGTGTATGGAATAAAAGAGTTATTAATTGCATTTACCACAACTGTCATCATCATAGCCACACTATAAGCCACACTATAAATCGCAGCTTCCGATGTTCCGACCATTCCACTAATCATAATCCGATCGGATTGGTTTAATACAGTCATCGACAAATAATGTGGCACCAAAGGCAGATTAAATTTTAACGCAAAGACCCAATACTTTTTTATAAAAAAATGTTTTCCTCGAATAATATTATAAACGTAAAATACCACACCCACTGCTACCTGTACGAATACGTACGAAAGAACTCGAGCCTCCGCCTTATATTCTGTCGAAATAACCGCTAAAACTCCAAGAAGAGGACTTCCCATTGCCAATATAATTGTAGTAATTACAATGCCTCTATATTTGTAATCGTATCGTTGCCCTACTGCCCAGAAAGAATATGCTGGCGCAAAAAACAATTCCATAAACATAGCCAACATGAATACTGTGGAAAGATTCATTTGATCATTCCAAAAACTCTTATTGCTCAAATATATTACAAGTAAAAGCGCAGTAACAGCTGTCGATAAGCCTTGTAAAGAAGACGTTAATCTTTCTCTATCTTCTGGAAATCGAGTTAAGCCATTATTATAAACTCCCGCATATAGATTTAATGTTGCAATAATTGTTAGAATAGAATACCATGATTGATAAACAGAATATGTTCCATATTGTTCTGTTGTAAGAATTCTGGTAAAAATTGGCGTTGTTAAAAGAGAAATTCCCTTTTGAACAATATTGCAAATTGTGAACCAAATGGATGCTTTTACAGGCTCTGAAAGAGATGAATATAAATTACTAATTCTTTTTAACACTATTTTCATTGTTTATCGCTTCACCCTTCCGTGCCCTCCTGTACAGAGAAGATTTTCAATATCATCCACAGAAGTTCTATTAAAATCTCCCTCGATTGTCTGTTTTAAGCAGCTTGCTGCGGTCGCAAATTCTATGACATCTGAGTTTTTCTTCCGCATTAGTATGCCATAAATCAATCCAGCAGCAAAACTATCACCACCTCCCACACGGTCCACAATTTGAATATCATAATGTCTAGAGTTATATATTTTATCTTCGGCTGCATTGTAGAGCAATGCGCTCCATCCATTTGTACTTGCAGAATAACTTTTTCTTAAAGTGATTGCTACATATTTACAACCATATATTGTATGAATTTTTTTTGCAACCAATCCGTATTCATCTATGTTCAAATAGCCACTTTCCACATTACTATTCTCAGCCTTTATTCCAAGAACTTGTTCTGCATCTTCTTCGTTGGCTATACACACATCAACATATGAAACTAATTCCGTCATAGTTTTTTGGGCTTGATGACTATCCCAAAGTGTTTTCCGATAATTTAAGTCACATGATACTATAATTCCTTTTGCTTTAGCAATTTTACATGCGCTTAAGCAGATAGCAGCCAAATCTTGCGAGAGGGCTGGCGTAATACCAGTCCAATGAAACCAATCTACTCCTTCTAATATATGCTCCCAATCATAATCCTGCGTTTTTGACAGTGACATTACCGAATTTGCACGATCATAAATCACTTTCGACGGACGCTGTGAGGCACCTTTTTCTAAATAGTACAAGCCCATTCGCCCTTCATCAAAAATAATTTGAGATGTATCTACACCAAAATACCGCATTGCATTCACTGCACTACGCCCAACATCATTATCTGGCAATTTTGTCAAAAAAGCCGATTCCACTCCTAATACCGAAAGGGAAACTGCCACATTCGCCTCTGCGCCGCAAAAACTCACATCTAAACCATCTTTCTGAAATAATTTTGTATATCCTGGTGCTGCAAGCCGCAATAAAACCTCACCAAAAGATAGTACCTTCATTTTTATCTGGCTCCTTGTCACTTTTTTATGGAGAAACCTGGCCTTTTAAAATTTAGAAAGCTTCGAATAACTACAAATCTACATTCCTCGGTTTTGTGAGAAATGTTATTTTTACCGACTCTTTATATTGAGATAAAATACGCATCATGCCTTCATTGATTGCATCCAAAACAGCATTTCGTGTGACAAATGCCATATGGCTATCTCCATAATTTTCTTTAACATCATGTGCATACCCGTCGAATCCAGCCAAATATATCTCTTGAACATTATACTGTATTAAAAACTTGATTGCCATCAAGCCCGCATTGTCTCTCACTGCTTCCTCTTCCACAAGCAAATCACGATATTTTATTTGTAAGTACACGTTATCCACCGGAATATTAGATGTAACAATACATTTGTATCTTTTTGCATGATCCAATTCTCGAAAGCGTCTCAAATTACTTAAAAATATAAAATTTATATCCGCTCCAGAATAATCAAAATTGACACTAATTGAAATAACGCCTGGCCTCTTGGAAAACTCAGCTATTTTCCCTTGCTCCTCCGCCGAACTCTTTCCGGGAGCAATTAATAACACTTTCTTTCCCGTTAATTGCTCTCTTAACTCTGTCTCATGCTCTTCTTGAACTTCGCCTGCTGCCATATAACGCAAGTAAAGCTCTTCAATATAGTTTTTATCAAAGTTGAACTTTTGGGCCTCATCCATCATGTCAAAAATTTCATTCATATTTCCGACCGTCAAAGTTTTCTTATCATCCAAATAAATCGCGTAATTTGGATGGGCGTTATGAACTGCCGACAAATAGTTTGGCAAAGAATAGCCCCAATGATTCTGCTGATAAAAATCATTCAATATTTCATCAATAATTATCAACAAAGGTTTTAATTCATATTTTCCTCCGGCATTCTCATTCAAGTACTGTACAAAAAGTTCTGTATTTAAATTTCCGGCGCCTCTTCCCATTCCATACACAGATGAATCTATGATTAGGTCTCTATCTGTGGGTGTTTCGGCCAAGTACTGGGCATTAGAATATGCAAGCTGCATATTATTATGGGAATGGAAGCCGATTCGGACATTTTTTTTTAAATTGTGTTCTACTAAATAAAATAAACGTATCAAATCTTTTCGTTTCATCGCACCAAAGCTATCAACAATATAAAAGGCATATGGTTCCAACTCGTTAATACATTTCACAAGATCTAGAAATTCTTCGTCCGAATAGTTCAAGGATACCATAGCTTGAACGAAAATCTTATACCCCTTTTTTTGAATTTTTTTACATTCATCTAAAGCCTCCCGTCGATCTTTTTTATGAAAGGCAACGCGTAATCCATCTACAGATTTTCCATCATACACTGGTATGTTCTCAATATTGTATTTTCCAAAATCTGTTAAAACAACAAAACTTTTTCCTTCTTTATTTGCAGGAATTATGGATGCGATTTCATCTAGGGAAGTAAATCTAGTAGAATTACGATCGTACGAAACTGCATTTGTTAAAAAACCACATTCAATTATATCTATATTCGCTTCAAGCAATCCGTTTATAATTTTCTTTTCATTTTCAAACCCAAAATTACAATCATTGCAGTAGCCACCATCCCGAAGCGTACAATCTAAGACTTGTATACGATTCATACTTTTCACCAACTCTTATTTTTCTAATTTCAAGTAATTGTAAATTGCATCTGCAATTATAAAATCTTCCGGCTCATCAATATCTACACTTTCAATCTCTCCCACTTCAACAATAAAGGGATGGTTCCCAATGCGCCTATTGAGACTTGATACAACATCTCTTTTATAAATATAAAATCCGCTTGTCTCCTCATACATTACGGGCAAATCTTGAGTTCTTGGAATATTCTCCAATTTATAGTTAAATGGAACTCCATCTTTCCACAAAAAATCTTGTAACCGCTTCGCTGCAAATGAGGAATCATACTCTCCCTCCATTACTGCTCGAAGTCCTTTTTCAATGGATTTTTTTGTGATGAAAGGAGCAGTGGTATGTGTCATTACATAAATATCTGCCGTTACATCTCTTGCAAAACTCTGGAGTACCTCATTCATTTTGGTTGTATCCTGATCCAACGTTTCTGAACGCTGTAAATACCGAACGCCTTTTGGGATAAATCGCTGAATTTCCGGATCGCTACAATATACATACACCTCATCAATCCCGTCAACTGTCAAAAGTGTAGAAAGAATATAAAAACAAAGCGGTTTTCCATTTGTAAAACACTTTGTATTTTTTTGAGGTAAGCGTCTATTATTAAGTTTCATAGGTACAACAGCTACTATCTTCATATCAAATCTCCCTTCTTACAGTATGTGCACAAAACGATCTGGGTATACTGTTTTCAAGTGGTCAATCACTTCTATCGTATAGTGGATTCTTTGGTTTTTCAATAGTCTAAGTTTTTCATATTCCAAAACTAATTTTGCTGTTGTTTCAAATAAAAGGAATGTATTTACAACTGCTGTAGATGTCATCGTAACTAAAATTTTTGAACTAATATCTTTATTTAATGCAATCACTTCCCATGGAATACTTGTATCGTTATTAGTTTTAAAACCACCTTCTAAAAATCTGTTGTTCTTTACTCTCGGATGATTTTTAATCAAAACATTTGCTTTTCCATATTTCTCCGCTAAATGCTCAACTATCTCCATGTCATCAGCAATTATTCCATCTTGAACATAAGATTCTTCAAAAAAAATCACTTTTTCATCATAAGTATCTTGGCTATTTTCATAATCAAATACCATATTCAAGATTTTCACAAGATAATTCCGATCTATTCCTAGTTTTGGAATGGTTTTTACAGTAAACGGACATTTCCATATCATAAGTTCCGGGGAGAAAACATAAAAGCCATCTACGCTATGGACAATAGACGGAAACAACTTAAAACGCAACCTTTTTAGCACGCTTGAATTATACAATCTATACCGGATTGATTCCTCATAAATTCTAGAATATGATGAAACGCCATCTTCATAAATCGAAAAACGCATTCCTTTGTTTTTGCTTTTAAGATATATTCCTACAGCAAGAGCTGCCCCCGTAATATTGGCAAAATAATACTCTTCTATATTTTTACGAGCACCAAAAAGCGCAATGCTAGCAAATGTATGAGCGAATTTTTTCCGAAAAAGAATGGATGCCGGAAACTCAAACATGATTTCCTTCATTTCAAGATCTTTCACTTCTATAAAATCCGATTTTTCAAACCCCTTATTCTTTTTCAAATTGCTTACAATTTGCTTGGCATTTGGCACAATATCACTTATCAAGAGAGCATTTTCATCGTTAAAATTAATCGACGTAGAGATTTGTAATGCTACTATAACTTGATATGCTGTATTACAAAAGTATACTTTCATTTTTGACTTCCCACTTCCGAAACTATATAGCGCTTTGGAACACTACAGTCTATCTCCAGCCGCTTATTATCACAGTTCTGCTCATATACTCTATCATAAAACTTTGCAACTAAGACAAAAAAAGGAATTGCGATTGTTACATCTCGATAACTATAAAATCCATTGCAAATTGCGGCTATTAATATTAATCCTATTGTAAAATATTTATAAAAGTTCCTATTGCTCTTGATCACTGGCAACCAACATGTTCCAAATGCATAAATATATACAACCAATCCAGCAATTCCCTTACCCAAAAGAATCTGTACAAAATCATTATGCGCCCAAACACTTGCTGCAACTAATGGATTAATACTATTGTAATAGTAGGAACTTCCATCTCCTTGTCCAAATATAAGTTGAACAAAATTACTATTCCAAAAATACTGGTTAAGCAAATCAGTCCATATGTAAAGCCTTCCAGCTGTACTATCTCCACTTTCCTGACGCGTGACAATTTTTGACCATAGATCTGATTCTAATATCTTATCTCTTAATAGAAATAAAGCAACACCTGCCAAACCTAAAACAAATAAACCTTTAAATAATAGACTTTTTTGCTTTTGAGTAAAAACTTGATCGATTAAAATCAAAATGATGGGCACCGCTAGCAATAATGCAATTCGACTACCCGATTCAAATATTCCATAAAAAGGAACCACTGAGAAAAATACAAATTGTTTTTTTTGTTCTATCATTATAATTAATACTACTAATAGCATAATGACCAACATGAGATATCCTAATGTGTGTGGCATGCTATTGGTTCCATGAAAGAAATTACCTCCCCAGCTATATCGATACTCATATCCCATTCCATTTACTAAAAGAAATAGTTCTAAAACATTAATGCCAATAACAACAGTTTTTAGTGCAAACAGATGCTTTCGACACATTTCATATATAAAATTCATATTGTAATCCTTACTCATAAATAGCATGAGAAGAACTGCACACAAATAATTAAAAAGATGATTGTTTATCTTTCCCAATGGCGAACCGCTTACAATTGCAAGCGACGCACATATCACAGTGATAATACAGGCGTAAACAGATGCTTTAAACAAGCCAAGATTACTTGCTGCATCTAATACTAATAACAAAGCAAGTATTGGTCCCAATAAATAAAAATAGTATATATTTGTATTGTCAAAAACAACTGACAGAATCGGATTCATCAATATAATCAAAAAAATCACTTTTTTATATGATATACCAGCCTGCATAATCTATATCCTCTTTATTCAAAGAAATCATCAGAGTTTTCCCTTCACTATCTTCATCAATTTTACATACAAGTCAAAATGCCGAAGAATCATCACAATTCTTATTTTTTCTACCACTGTAGTTTTTTGTCTCCAAATATGACGATCAATCCCAAAATTATAGGCTTCTTTTTTTACAGTCTCTAGATATATTTTTTTTTCATTGTTGTTCAAAGTATAATAAACAGGATAAAGATAATTAACCAGTGAAATAATATTTCCTGTCACAAGATGAATAAAGCTATCATTTAAATCTATTTTATTTTCTTCAAGAAAACATTTTATATTTTTCAATGCTTCGAAAATTCCAAATCTTTTCTCACTAAATTTTGTCTGTAAAATACTGCCTTCTCGATTCTGCAAATAGAAATATAAAAAGCTGTTTACATATGACACTTTTTTAGCCTCATAAAACAACTTATATGTTGTAAAAACATCCTCATAGATTTTTCCTTCTGGATATTCGATATTTTTATTACGAAATAGATCTATAGCATATAATTTATTCACTGCATGAAATTTAAATTTTCGTGCATAAAACAAATCTTCCAGTGCATCAAGATTCGATACTGCTTTTCTTGTTTCAATTACCGGTGTCCTTTTTTTGATTTCTCCATCTTTATAAATATATGTCATATTACAAATCGCGATTTGACTCTCATCCTGCCGAATTGCATCCATTAAAACACGAATAAAATCACGATCCACCCAATCATCACTATCGACAAAGCTGATAAATTCGCCAGTACAAATTTTTATGCCTGCATTTCTAGCTGAACTTAATCCGCCATTAGCTTTTTTTAAATATTTGATCCGCTTATCCATGTCTTGGAATTTTAGGATAATTTCTTCAGAACGGTCTACTGATCCATCGTTCACAATAACTATTTCAATATTTTTGTATGTTTGATGCACAATAGTTTCCAAACATTTAGTCAGATACTGTTCAACATTATAAACAGGAATAACGATCGAAACCAATGGATTATTCATATATACCACTATGATATAGCGAATCATATTTCCTTTCGTTTTTTTAATTATAGTATATACTCAAGCGTCTAAAATATATTTTAAACTATCGATTATATTTTTTTCGTAATAATTCGAGGCCGTATTTAAAGCGTTCTGCTGCATTTTAACAAATTGATTTTTGTGGAGAATAGCAATCCCATCTATCATTTTTTTTACTAAATCAACAGTTTCACCTACTTCAAATTTAAATCCATTATATCCATTTTTTACATAATAATCTGGTGCTGCGAAAGAACTTGCAATCACTGGTATTCCACAGGCCATTGCCTCTACTGCAACTAGTCCTAAACTTTCCTGAAGTCTTGTGGTGGGAAAAACAAAATAATCTAAAATATTATAAAACGCTGCCAATTGATTTTGTGGAAGCAATCCAATCCTTTTCACCTTTTCCTGAAGTCCTTTAGAAACCAATAAATCATTCATTTTTTTTTCTTCCGGGCCTTCTCCTACAATTATATAATTGGCTTCAATATGACTTTCTTCTAGTTTTGCTGCCGCTTCAATAAAAGTGTCCCACCCCTTTCCGGCACAAATACGTCCGGCAAATCCGAAAACTACGTTCTCATTATCGATGCCATACTCATGCCGAAAACGTGCTCTTTCGTTTCTGGAATAAGGGTAAAACATTTGCGGATCTATTCCACCGGAAGGATAAATATATATTTTTTCTCTATCAATTTGACATTTTTCACTTACAACATCACGAAAATATTCACTTGGCACAATGACTTTTATACTATTTTCCACTAACCATTTGGTATATTTCTGCATCTTTTCCTTTTTTTTACTTTCGGGAATAACATCACTGCCATGTACATTTGTATAAATTTTAATTCTCCGAAACACACTGGCAATCATTACAGGTATACCGCTATGAGAAGCATAATGCACATAAACAATATTATACTGTCCTAATAGTATCTTAAAAAAAGCATCTACATAAAAAGAGAAGTATCCAAAAATCTTTCCCAGTTTTGATTGGCTTTTATGCATAATGCTTTTATCATATTCAATACCAATTTTTTCCAGCTGATCACAAAATTTTTTTACAAAAACACCATATGATGGATATTTATGATTTGGAAACATATTCGATACAACTAAAATTTTCATTTGTCACCTCTTTGCTCTTCTTCAAGAAATTTTTCAATCGACTCAATAATTCTATTAGTATTGGACTTATATGCTCGATAACTCTTATTTCTTACAGTTTCTATTGCTTCTGCCAACTTCATGCAATCATCACATTGACAAATCAAATCCATTTCAGCAAACTGTGTCACCAACTGAAGTTGGTGGTCATCCACATGTTCCCCATATTGAGCCAAACGAGGTACTGCAATAACTTTTTTCCCGGCTTTAACAGCACCTATAATAGCACCTGTTCCCCCATGCGTAATAACAATATCTGATTGTCTGATTTTCTCAGCAAAAGACGTTCTATCTAAAAATCGTTCATATCCAAAACACTTGGGTTCATAATCGCTAAATCCTATTTGCACAAAAATTTCATCTTTTATGTGGCCCCTTTTCTTTAAATCATCTAGTGCTATTAGCAGCCGATTAAACGGAAATTTCTGAGATCCAAGTGTTACAAAAATCATCTACTATCTATTTCACTCCTTCACATTTCTTTATATTCACTTATTCATTTATCAATAAATCCCTCCCAAATATATCGCTTTGGGGAAAATTTTCAACATTGACTCCCATTGAACATAAAATTGGTCTGAGATTTTATACAACAATTTCCCTGTTTGTGTTGCAGATGTCACTTTTGCAAAAGATTCAATATAAATCAATTTTTTCCCAAACAACTTTGCTATAACGCATAATGGGATCATCGCAAGTACACCTGTACAAATTATAACATCTGGTTTTTCTATGAAAAAAATTTTTAATGACTTTCCTATATTTAATATCATCCGGAAAAAGCATGTCTTTTCTTTTCTATTCACCTGATATAAATAATACATTTTTTCATTCTTGATTTCTGAATTGTAAAATGTTCTTTCCGTAACAATAAAACTGTCATATTGAAGCATCAAAGGCTTTAACATCATTATCTGCTCATAATGCCCCCCTGAAGATGCCGCAAATCCAATCTTCAATTTCTTTCCCATTCTTTTATGCATCCACCCTTTCACATTATATACCGGTATACTTTCTCTACGCAAAAGTCATTTCCCATTTAATATACAACAATACATCCAAGAATAGGAATACAGTACTGCTCACATAAGGCTATCGACTCTCGCAATTCGGAGTATTTCGACTCACCAATTCTCTCCACAAAAACAACCCCTTCTGACGCCACCATATTTTCCAGGGATTGGGCATTCCAAATAACAGAAGCACCATTTGAAACTTCTAATTTTTCTTCTTGTAGCATTCCATTTAATATTTCTTTTAACCGAATACATGGTGCACTATTTCCTGTTCCTGTTATATATATGTTCTTAATATCGCATTTCTCACATGTCGTTTTAATTCGCGACACTGCAAGAGAAAATGCGTGATCTTCCGATAAATGTGGAATTCCGTTTTGGAACCAAGAATATATCTTTTTATCAACTTTGGTTAATGCTTTACCATTCTTTTTGTTTTCAAAAAATATTCCTAGCATTGGCAATTGAAAATAGTCTGTCAAATCTTCCACAACTCTTAATTTTTTACTTGACAGATAACGTACAACAACCCACGCACACTCCAAAAAAGCACCCAAAAATGCCCCCACTAAGATATATTTCGCTCGAATAGGCTGAAACTCTGGCACAGATAATGTAGATGTCTCTATGTCTTCCTCTTGTATCCCATCTTCTTCCATCTCTTGTTTTTCAACAAGTGCTTCAAAATAAGCCTCTTGGTCATCTGTCATATAGGAGGATACATCTCGACATAACCGCATAGCCTTACTTAAAGCCGCCTTCTGATCTTGCTGTTCCTGCCATAGTTCTTGATTAAATCCTGTGCTAGTCTGTTGATCTAATATGGAAATTTCAAATTCACCATATTGTTGCTGTAATTCAACTGTCCTTTCTTCAATCTCTCTTTCAATTGCATTTAAAATCTGTTGTCCATCTTCTTCACTGTCACTTAAAATGGAAACATAAAAAATGCCACTATCATCTCCATCTCCAGCACTTGTGTACACCAATTCTTTCAGATAAGACACGGTGGTATTCAATCCGAGCGTCTGAATTATAGTTTCATACAAAGATGAATTCTGCATTAACAGTATATATGAATAAATAATATTCGAAATGTTATTCGTTTGATCTATAATCGGATATTGAATCTGATAGAAGTTGTCAACTTGATACCATATAGTAGTTACAGTTACATCTGATGGATCCAATTGCATTTTAAGTGAATTGGTGTTATAGTTCCACAAATAATCATAATCTTCACGAAGCATCAAATACAAAGAAAATGAGTCCTCTACCTCTTTACTTTCTAATGCCGATAATTCCGCTCGCAGTTGAGACAAACCATCTATTGATTCATTCTGCAATTGTTGTTCAGTCTGCCTGTACTGTTGATAGGATTGCAATGTTCCAATCCCTCCTAGTACAACAGCACCAACAATCATCCAGATCAGTATTTGTCTCCAATTCAGGAAAATTCGCATAACCAAATCGCCCAAATTCACTTGCATTTCATCTAATTTGCCACGTGTATTTGTCATTTTCCCGCCTATGCTCCTTTGTTTTTAAAGTAAATGATTAACAGGACCCTTCTCCCCGCAGGACAACGCCCACAGTCTTCCAGAGAATCTTAAAATCCAGCCCCAGGTTCCATTCTGTGATGTACTTTTTATCCAACTCCACCACCTGGTCAAAATCCACAATCTTGCTCCGCCCGCTGACCTGCCAGAGGCCGGTCAGTCCCGGCCGAATGGCCATGCGGGTCCGGTGGCTGGCCTCATACCGTTCCCACTCGTCCACCGTGGGAGGCCTGGTCCCCACCAGGCTCATATCCCCCTTCAGCACGTTAAAAAACTGGGGGAACTCGTCTATACTGGTCTTGCGGATAAAATTCCCAATCCCCGGAATGATTCGGGGATCCTTCTCCATTTTGAACATGCGGCCGTCTTTGATCTGGTTCTGCTCCAACAGTTCTTTTTTCCGCTCTTCCGCATCCAGATACATGGAGCGAAACTTGTAGAGTTTAAACCGTCTCCCGTTCTGACCAATCCGTTCCTGTTTAAAAAAGATAGGGCCGGGAGATTTCACGTAAATGCAAGGAGCCACAAAAAGGAACAGCACCCCCGTCAGCACGCATCCCACCAGGCCCCCCAGCACATCCATACCCCGTTTAATCAGCACGGCCCGGGTACTGCCGGACACAATGGATGTGCTCAAAACGTTTTCCCCGCCCAGCTTGCTCACATAATGGGTCCCCAGCTGACTGAACTGCCGCATGTCAAAGTGTACCGTAACTCCCATCAAAATGCAGTTGTCAATCACATGGGAGGGATCTGGGCAACGCTCCGGTAGGCTCACATAGATACCGTCCACCCAGCTGCGTTGCACATAAGCAGAAAGTCCTGAAATATCCGTGACAACGGGAACGCCTTCAATGACCGTTTCCGTTCCGGTGCAGTCGGCCAGAACCACCCCTGCCACTCGGATCTCCCCGTAGGTACTGCCTGACAGGCGGCGAATGATCTTTTCGGCCCGGTCCTGGGATGTGAGCACCAACAAATTTGAGGCCCGTTTCATCCGGTGTTTGCTGCTCTTTAAGTTCCGCTTCAGCAGAGAGCGCCCCACATAGGTCAGCGCCACCGCAATACCAAAGCTTCCCACCAGAGTGGTCCGGGAAACCAGATCTCCCTTTTGGGTGGCAAACAGATAAAAGAATTCAATGAGAAAGACAATGGCCTCATGCTTCAGCAGAGATTTGAACTCCTCCCAGGGAGTCCGCCGGAGAATACCCCGGTAACTCTCACCAAAGTAGGCAACTAATATATCGGCAAAAAACAGTACGAATGCCACTTCCCGGTAAAGAGGCATTCGGAATAGATTCCAATCTTTATGGCGCAGCCAGTAGGCCGCCCATAGAGCCAGCAGCAGGCACACAATATCCAAAAGCATAAAATCCCAATGCTTGGCCCAGCTGCTTCCCTTGTTTTTATCCACCTGAGTTCCCCCTCTTACATCGTTTTCTCACACCAGTATTGCGTTATTTCATCCGTCTTTCAGTACACTCAGCGTTTTGGGGTTCTGCCGGTGGAACAGATGATCTCCAAAAGCTTTCGCTTCCGTCGGCCAAAGCCAACAATAAAAACGGATTATACACATACTCAAAGAAGTGATGCTCCGACATACACTGCAGCAGCAGCACCGACAGCAACATGATAGGAAGGATCTGCTCCCGCCGGAAAAATTGAATCATATACCAGCTAAACAACAGACATACTACCAACAACACCACCATACCAAACCGGAGACCGATCAGGATATAGGAGGAGTCAATAAAGAAATACTCTCCACCGATCTCCGTACTCATGCCGTTTCCAATCATGGCGATCTGCTGGCCAAATAAGCTTAAGCCAAACCGTCCAATTCCATCTTGCCCCAAAGCAAGCCGGTTGCTCAACAACTCATTCAGCCTGCTTAAAACAAGAGAATCAGCCCGATACAAAATGGTTATGGTCCAAATCACCACCGGAATAAGCACCGGCGTGGCCATAAGGATAGTCTGCAACACTTTGGGCAAATAATACCCTTTCTCCCTCTGCCCGGACAAAATCGCCCAAATTTTCAAAACCGCGCAGCCGATTCCCACCAACAGCAGGCATCCCGCGTTATTCCGGGTGTCGCAGAAATACCAGCTGAACACAGCCAAAACGCCTATCCCACCGATTTCCCACCAGTGAAGGACCGTCCTCCGCAGGCAGCAATAGATCACCGTTCCAAAGAACAGATAGGCCGTAAAGTCCGTAGGGTAACCCACTCCAAACGAGATCCTGGGACGCCTTCCATACGAATAGTAAATCAAATTTTCAATGATGCCGGTCAACGCCGCCGCCACCGTCACCAAAAGCGCCGGTCCCAGCACCGCCAGGTAAAGCGTCAGGATTTTCCGGAAGGAAACCCCATAGACTCCCAGCGCCAGCAGAAGAACATCCCGCACCACCCAGTACTCTGAGATGGCGGAAGAAAGCAGAAAACAGAGGCTTCCCACGGCAACCGCCACAGCCTTTTTCCCTTGAAACGGTTCCACGCAGCCGCAGGCAAACTTCATCAGCACAAAGACCGCCAACGTGCACTGCAGCACATCATGGGAATGCTCCGGCCAGTTAATGGGGAACATGGTTGTTTTCAGAAAGGCTTCCAGCAGGTAAACAGCCAGAATAACCAGATACCCCCTCTCCCAGAAACGGAAGCTTTTCTGCTCTGATACTTTTTTCTCCATATGACAATACCTTCTTAGTGAAAAAAGCCTTTTGGATTTCCAGCGAAAAGGCCTACCGGCATTATACCATGTAGGACACTAAAAAACAATTCCTGTTTTTAGGCTTAGCTTCTGGATTTTGGCTTTTTCCCCAATATTTCACCAAGTTGCTGCCAAATCACCTGTTCCCGAAGCAGCAGCAGCACCGC
This sequence comes from uncultured Lachnospiraceae bacterium, assembly GCA_964507035.1. GTDB lineage: Bacteria > Bacillota > Clostridia > Lachnospirales > Lachnospiraceae > Pseudolachnospira. The sequence continues at coordinate 44,966 of CAZDOQ010000001.1, forward strand.
CAGATAGATGCCAAAAAACGCCAAGACGCTGACTGCCAAAAACAAGAAATGGCTCTCCCAGTGGGCACGCTGCAAGATGCCATATCCTCCCAGAGCCGCCGCATTGGCCGCCAGCAGCTTCCAAAGCTGCAGGTCCCGGTTCCAAAGGGGAAATTTCCCGCAGAGGTAGAAAACCTGGACCAGGAGCACAACCCCTTCCGCCGCCACGGTTCCCACAGCCGCTCCAGCGGATCGGAAGCCGGGGATCAGAAGTGCGTTGATGATCAGGTTCACCACCGCGCCGAAGCAGGTGGAGATCACCGTATATTTTTCCAGATTCAAGGGGACCAGAATCTGCATACCGGTCAGATTGCTGACACCGATCAAGAGCACCGTCACCATGATGATCTGCATGGGAAGGATGGAATCCCGGTACTGCTCCCCTGCCAAAAACATGATCACCGGCTCCGCCGCCGCTATAAAATAGGTCACCAGGGGAATGGTCGCCAACAATATGATGCCCAGAGACTGCCGGACCAGCGCTTCAAATTTTTCCCGTTTCCCGTGGACCAGGTAGTTGGAGATCCGGGGAAGCAGCACGGTCCCCAGGGCTGTCACCAGACTGACCAAAATGGTTTTCACCTTGGTCGCCGCATTGTAATACCCCAACTCCGTGTCCCCGTGCAGAAAACCCAGCATAATGGAGTCCATATAGACGTAGATGGTGGCGGCTGCCGACAAGGCAAAAAAAGAAAGGATCGGCTTCAAATGCCGTTTCCACTGATACTGCCTCCGCCGAAGCCTCAAATCCACCAGCCGCCTGGAATAAAACAGATTCCAAAGATTGGAGCCATAGCTTCCAATCAGCGTGATGCCCCCATAGATCAGATGGTCCGACGGCTCCTTCACCAGCAGGAACATTCCTGCCAAGGCCAGCAGCTTAAACAGAATATTCCGGATGGTGATATAGCTGTACTGCTCCACCGCCTGATACAGCCAGTCCATGCCAATGGTGTTCAGCAGAATGGAAAGAGCCTGTATCCACATCAGCACCGGCTCCTCCCGGAAACGGGGCACCAGCTGCATACACACTGCCAGCAGGAGATAGGAGCCGGCGGTGGAAACCAGGTTGATGGCCAAAAGTTCCTGCACCGTCTGGCTCAGCTTAGCCTTGTCGTCCCTGCACTCCGCGCATATTTTAATTCCATAGGTGGGGATTCCCAGTTGGGCAAACATGGCAAAATAGCTGATGACCGACGTGGCAAAGGTGATCTTGCCGTTGCCCTCCGGTCCCAAGATCCGTGAGACATAGGGGAAGGTGATCAGGGGAAAGATCACTGCCGAAAGCTTTAAAATTACATTCATCACAAAGTTGAACTGCACGCTGTGAATTTTCGGCTGCTTTTGTTCCAACTGGATCACCCCCTGTTCAATAAAACCAGTCATGCTCCCCGGGAAACCCGTACTGGAGAGCGGACCCTCGCGTTCCGCACACCTTGGCCGGAACTCCTGCCGCAATCTTCAGCGATTCCACGTCCTGGGTCACCACGGCTCCCGCCGCCACCACAGCGCCTCTTCCCACGGTGACCCCCGGCAGCAAAACCACATTGCTGCTGACCCAGGCGTGATCCTCTATCCGGACTGGCCGTCCTGTGTAGGCAAAATCATCTGCGTGGACCTGATGCTGGCCGGTCCAGATCCGAACCTCTGAACTAAGATTGACGTTCTCTCCAATAGAAATCCCCTCCCGACCGTCCAGCCAACAGTGGTCCCCGATAATGGACCCGGCGCCAATCCGAATCCGGTATGGGGCTCGAAAAATCACCCCTTGATAGACCACTACACGGGGACCCATCTCTACGCAAAACACGGTGCAGTAAAAGGCCTTGCGGAGCCGGTGGGCCGGAAGGCGGGAGACCCATGCCATCAGAAATTTGACCATTCCGTCGCCGCAGTTCCGCACCCACAGGCGGGAGGCACCTTTTGAGGAAGCTGCCGGGCCGTCCTTCGGGACGGTTCCCGGCGGGGTGAATGCAGGCGTCCCTTTCCGCTTCCGGCCCCTGCAGTACAGAAAACAGCCGGCGATACAGGCCAGATAAAAGAGAGTTTTGGCCCCAAAGAACAAGAGTAATCCATACCAGATCACCTGACTCATTTCCGCTTTTTCCCCTCCAAAAACTGAAAGTAGGCCGCCGGATCTATGGCCTTGCCCGATCTTTTTCCCATGCCGTCCCGCAGCGCCCGAAGCATCAGCCACAGACGCAGTTTCCGGTTCTCCCGGAAGGCCGGCTTCACCAGAGCGCTCAGGCACCGCTTTCCGATTTCCTCCATCATCACCAGTTCCGCCGCCGCCCGCAGGAAGGGGTTTTTTTGGTATTTTTGGATCAGAAAGATCCGGTTGCGGAACATATAGTAATCCTTCCACCAGCCTCCCGGGTTGGACTCCTCCTGCCTTCTCAGAGGATCCCGATGATAGATTTCCGCATCCCGCACCAAAAGCACCGGGAGCCGCCGGGAAACCCGGTATGTGTACTCCAGGTCGTCCCCGTAGATAAACAGCGATCCGTCTGCAATCCCCACCGTCTCCACCGCCAGGCGGGAGAACAGGGGCCCCACAAAGGCGTCCGCCTCTATGGAAACCACCTCCGGCATGTTTTCTTTGGACTCCACAGCGGGAAAATCCCGGGTCAAAAGGCGGGAGAGACGTTTGTGATGGTACAGCTGATATTCCTGCCGGTCCACCCCAAAGATCATAGGGGCCAGGCACCCCACCGGAGCCTCCTGCGGCCGCTTCTCCAGCAGCCGTTCCAGACAATCGTCTGCCGGAAAAGCATCATCATCCATGAGCCAATACCAGTCCGGATCCCACTGTTTCCGCACATACGCCATGCCGTGGCTGAATCCGCCTGCGCCGCCGGTGTTTTCCGGCAGCCCTACCACTTGGATCCGGCCGTCCCGGGAGGCCATCCGGCGGATTTGCTCCTGATGTTCCGGCGCGCTGTGGTTGTCCACAATCACAATCCAATCAACCGGCACAGTCTGCCGCAAAAGGGCGGCTACGTTTTTTTCCAACAGCTGGCTGCTGTTGTATGTCACGGTGATGGCCACAACCATATGGGTTCCTCCTAAAACTTCCCCAGAAGCCGGCGCAGCGCCTGTTCCTGGCTTCCGGTTTCATACTTGTCCAGAAAACGCCGGCGGATCTCCGGATACGTCTTTTGCCTCTCCTGTTTCTGAAACTCCTGCAGCGCCTGCACAAATTCTTCCGCCGTGCCGCATTCCTTTACGGCCGGAAGCCCCTGGATATCATACCCCTCCAGGGCCTCCCGGGCGGCAAAAATGGCTTTTCCATACTGCATGGCCTCCGCCGTTTTTACTTTCATGCCGCTCCCAAAAAAAACCGGCATGACCACTGCGGCGGCGCGGTAATAGAATTCATCCAGTTCCCGAACCGCTCCCAGAACGGAAACCTGCGGACTTTCCAACTCCTCCCGCAGCTGTTCCATTCCCTTTCCCACCACATCCAGCTGCCAGCTGGTTTGGGGGAGTACCTGGCGGCAAAACCAGCGGATCCCCTCCACATTTGGGGGGAAGTAGGAACCCACAAACAGAAGGCGGCCGTTTGCCTCCGCCGCTTGCTCCCGGTCTGGTTCAAACCGGTCTGTCAGAGAGATAGGAAGAATCAAATCTGCCCGCCGGTGGTACAGGGTTTCCAGGCACTGGGCATCACGCCGGTTCAGACAGACTACAAAATCCGCATGGCGGACCAGGCGGCTCTCGTTCCGCCAGGAGGCAAAAAACCGCGGCAGAAACAACCAGCTTTGGTGGCGGACCCAGCCCCAGATGTAATGTTTCTCTATGTTGTGGCAAAATACCAGTTTTCGGATACTCCGGTCCACCCGTTGGGTCCACCCGCAGAAGGAGGAGCCGTCCAGGAAAAGCAGGTCCGGTTTCCGGCTGTTGACAAACGCCGTCAGTTCCCGGACCAGAGACGCCGGAATCCTGTCCCGGAAGCGGAGATAATTCCAGTACGCCCGAATGGGCCGCCCGTCATAATAGAAATACCGGACCAACGGGTTGTCCGATTTTTTTTCCGGCTGTTCCGTCAAAATCCCCACCTGCACCTGCTCTTCTCCAAAAATCCGGCACAGGAGCTGATAGTTTCTTCGTGTACACTGGAGCCCTCCGGTGTTCACTTCCCCCATCAGGTCTCCTCTGGTCAGAAAAATCACCGTTTCTCTCTTCATGATCCCGCTCCCCGCCTGCTCCGCCTTTCCAGATTGTCCGCCTTTTCATAGATGGGAAAGAAAACCCGGGCGCACAGCAAGGGGGAAAGGCGGAACAACGCAAATAACAGCCGGTCCGCCATCCCTTTGGGGTAGGCCCGGACCTCCCCGGCAAGAGATTGATACTTGCTTCGCAATGCTTTCCGTTCCGCCTTTGCCTCCGGCAGATAGCGCACTGCCTTGCAGTAATTGGCAACCCGGTTTCGCTGCACCGACACCGCCAGCTTCTGATACAATTTGGGCACGCCGATCTGCCGGAAAAACGCCAGTCTCTCGTCCTGGGCCATATTTTCCGAGTTGAAATTGGCCAGGCTGTACTTTCTTCTGGTAATGCTGGCGCCGGACATGTAATATCCGTACAGCTTCAGCGGCGTAAACACAATCCGCTCTGATAAATAAATGACTTTATGTGTGGTAGCCAAATCCTCATACACACGCCCCACCGGATACCGAACGTCCTGAAAAAGTTCCCGCCGGTACAACTTGCACCATGCCACGGTGGCGTTGATCTTCCGAAGGCTGCAGCACTCCTCCAGCACCTCCAGATTGGACCGGACGAACGGGCGGTTTTCCTGCCGGTCCACCGCCGGAAGCGCATCCCCACGGATCACCGCGTAACCGCAGATACTGATGGAGCAATGGTTCTCCTCCGCATTTTGGTACAAGATCTCCAAATACAAGGGATGGAGAAAATCATCCGAATCCAAAAAGGTAATGTAGCGGCCAGAGGCTCGTTCGATACCGGCGTTTCTGGCCGCGCTGAGCCCTCCGTTGACCTGGTGAATCACCTGAAACTGGGGGAACTGCTCCCCATAGCGGTCGCAGATCTGTCCGGAGGAGTCGGTGGAACCGTCGTCCACCAAAATCACCTCCTCTGGCTGTAAGGTCTGACGCCGCACAGATTCCAGGCAGCGCTCCAAGTATTGCTCCACATTATAGACAGGAATTACAACGCTGATATCTGCTTTCACGCCTTCTCTTCTCCCAACTTCCGCAGGAATGCCTCGCATTCCCGGCTGATCTGGTGGTAGTCATATCGCTCATACAGGCGCTGGCTGGCCTTCTGCAGTTTCTCCTCAGACGGCGGATTTTCCAGGCAAGAAAGCAGCGCCCGAGCCAAAGCATCCGCATCCTCCGGCGGTTCATAATAGCGGCAAAGTCCGCAGGTCACCTCCCGGTTGGCGGGGATATCCGACAGCAGCGTGGGCACTCTTTGGATCATGGCCTCCACCGCCGTCATGCCGAAGCCTTCATAGAGAGTGGGATTCACGTACAGACGGCTGTTATACAGCTGCTGTTTCATCTTCTCCTCCGGCAAAAAGCCCGTAAAGTGGACGCGCTTTTCCAGGTGATGCTCCTTCACATACTCTTTCAGATACCGCACCCGTTCCGGCACGTTCCCCATGAGGATCAGATCCTGATCCGTCTGGTCCTGAATTTTCTCAAAGGCCCGAATCAGCGTGATAATGTTCTTGTGATGGAACTGGAGATTCAGGGCATGAATGTTTTTTCTTTTGGCAGGCGGCGCTTCTTGGGGAAGAGGGCAGTCAATGGGGACGTACAGCTTGTAAATTTTCTTCCGGTATTGGGGATAAAACGTCCCGATCTCCTTTTGATCCACCTGGCTGATGGCCACAATCCGGTCCGCATGGGAAAAATCCAGCCGGTACAAGATCCGGTACAGCCAATATTTATAAAACGGTATCTTCACATTGGCCAGCACCCGGTGCGCCACCGCCTTGATGTCGTAGGGAATAGCCGCCGAGGGCACGGGCATTTTTCTGAGTCCGTTGTTGCAGCTTAGGTGATAGACCGCCGCCGCCTTTTTTTGGCGCAGAATCTGCGGAATCCGAAACGTGTTGGTCCAACATACCTTGCTCATTCGGATCAGTTCGTTGGCCGCCCTCCCGCCCGGGATCGGGACGATCTCCATATCTGGGGCCAGCTCCCGCAGCAGCTTCTCCGAATAAGAGAAACAAATGGCAAAAAAGGATTGGGATTGGCCGTTTTCCTGGATCCCTCTCAGCAAATTCAGCCCTGCCTGATCCTTCCCTCCGGCATGTTTCTCACTGAGATAGATATAATTCAGAGCCATCTTCTTCATCTGCTTCTTCCTTTCTGCCGGACCGCCTCCAGGATCTTCCCATACCGCCGCCCCACTTCTGTATAGTCATAGCCTGCAGCTGTTTTGAGGGCGCTGTTCTGGAACCTATGATACTGCTCCGGTTCCAAAGACAGCAGGCGGCGGAGCGCCTCCGCCATCCCGTGGGAATCTGCCGGGGAAACCAAAAAACCGTTCTCCCCGTCCCGCACCAGGTCCGGGATCCCGCCCACCCGGGTGGCCGCCACCGGGAGCCCGGAGCCCATGGCCTCCAAGATCACCAGTCCCAGTCCCTCCCGCAGGGAAGGGACCGCCAAAACATCCGCTGACGCGTACAGTACCTTCAGTTCCTCATGGGTTTTGCCCCCCAAGAAAAAGATCCGGTTTTCCATTCCCTTTGCTTCCTGTTCCAGCTGCGCCCGGAGCGTTCCCTCTCCCACCAGATACAGGTTGGCGTCCGGCAGTTCCCGCATGGCCTCTGTTAAATAGGAAATTCCTTTTTCTTCCGCCAAGCGTCCCACAAATAAAACCGCCTTTTGACTGCCCTGGCCCAAACCGTTCTCCCTCCGGAAGGCAGGGCTGAACTGGCCCCGGTCATATCCCAGAGAGCACACCGAAACCTCTTTTCCCGGGCAGACCCGCTCCACCTCCCGTTTCAGCTGGGAGGAGACAACGGTCACCGCACCCGCCTTTTGGATACAGCGCCGTTTCAGGGAAAGAACCGGTCCCCCATTCAGCCCAGTGATGTCCGACCCGTGTCCTGTCAGAACATAGGGCTTGCGAAACATGCTCTGGACAATTCCCTGGGGGATCAGCCAGTTGGCCTGAATCACATCATACTGTCCTTGAATCCGCAGAAGTTTCCACCAGAGGCCCAAAAACAAAAAGGGAATCAGAAGGGCCCTGGTTTTCTTCTCCCGCACCCTTGCCAAAATGGCCCCGGGGCTGCACAGCGTTTCTAGGCGGCGCAGGGGAAAATACCGGTACCGGACCACCTGCACCCCTTCCAAAAGCTCCTTTTTGGCCGCTCCGGGAGCGGAGGGCGCCAGAACGGTGACATGAAAATAAGGCAGGAGGGACTTGGCCAGATCCAGAATAAACCGTGGCTCCGTATCCCCCTCCCACCGGGGAAACGTGGAGGCTGTGATCAGCAGCCGGTGTTTTTTTTGCTTCCCTTCCATATGTTCTAGCCTTTCTTGCCAGCCTGCCGCGCTTCTTCTCCCTCAGGTGCCGGATCGGACGGAGCGGTTTCTGACGGGGCGGAGGCTTGCTCTTTCTCCTCTTCTGCCCCCCTCCCTCTCTCATAATCCATCTTCCGCACATGATACTGGACATCCTCCAGGATCTTCCGGTTGGCGGCAATGATATCCGCCTGGAGGCCCACCACAAAGGTGGTGACCCCGGAGAGCATCAGGGTGCTGGCCAGGATCAGAGACTGGATGTGGCCGTTGCTGTCCCCCATGAAAAAGAAATAGAGAAAGCGAACCCCCACAGCAAAGCCCAGCAGGAACAAAATGCCGCCGATGACCGTAAAGCACAGGAGCGGCCGGTACATGAGCAGAGCCCGGAGAATGGTCACCATGGACTTTTTCACATAGCCGAACATGCTGTGGAACAGCCGGGAAGGCCGCAGTTCCTCGTTGGTCCGGATGGGCACGGATGTGATGGCCATCTTCTCCCGTCCTGCCTGGACAATGGTTTCCAGGGTGTAGGTGTACTCGTTGACCACATTCATCCGCATGGCCGCATCCCGGCTGTAGGCCCGGAAGCCGCTGGGAGCGTCGGGGATGGTGGTCCGGGAGGCCTTGCGCACCACCCAGCTTCCAAAGTGCTGCAGCTTCTTCTTCAGCGGGGAGAAATGGGCGGTGGCGTCTATGGGCCGCTCCCCGATCACAATATCCGCCTTGCCCTCCAGAATCGGCTGCACCAGCTTGCCAATATCCTCACCACAATACTGGTTGTCCGCGTCTGTGTTCACAATGATGTCCGCCCCGTTCCGCAGGCAGGCATCCAGACCGGCCATAAATCCCTTGGCCAGTCCCCGGTTCCGTTTGAAATTCACCACATGGCGGACGCCCCACTCCCGGGCCACCCGGACGGTGTCGTCCCGGCTGCCGTCGTTGATGATCAGATACTCAATGCTATCGATCCCCGGAATCTGCCGGGGCAGCGCATTTAAGGCCACCTCCAGCGTCTCCGCCTCATTGTAGCAGGGAATCTGTATAATCAGCTTCATGTTTTTCTCCCTTATCTGCCAGTAAGATCCCAGGAGCCATCCGCAGCAGCACAGACAGGACCTGGAGGCTCACATGTAGCATTAGTATAAACGGATTTGCCGGAAAGGTCAATTCCTCTTTCCCAGCCGCTTCCAAAGCTTCCAACGGACCCGGCGCAGTTCCGGCGCAAGCACCAGGCTCACCGCCCCATAGACCACCGCTGCGGCAGCGGTAAAGAGCGCCCCCTCCCCCACAAACAGCAGCCAACTCCCCGTGGGGACCGGGAAGATGTGAGCGGCCCACACCACGGCGGCAAAGACCGCCAGGTGGACCAGATACAGCCGGTAAGACCTGCCGGGGCTCCGGCCCAAAATCCGCCGGTTGGCGTAGAGGATGATATCATTGGTCCGGTACAGCAGCGCCGCAGCGGTGCCCAACAGCACCCCGTAGATCCCCAGACTTCTCACAAGCAGCAGGCTCACCGCCAGGTTGATGGCCGCCTCCGCCGCCGCCCGGGGAGCCGTCTCCCGGAAATGCCCCGCCACGTCGATGGTGTTCTGAGCCGCCCGGCGGCTGCTGCTTAAGATCTCAATGGCCACAAAGAGCAAGGGAAGCCAGAGATCCGCGTACTGCGCATCTGTAACGCCCTGCGTGTACAGGCTGATGAAGGACGGGTACAGCAGGTAAGTCACCGTCAGCAAGGTGAAACTGGCCGCGGTGTAAGCGGCATCAAACAAATCCAGCACCTTCTCATACCGCTTCCGGTCCCAGGCGTACTCCTGGCCCAAGATAAACAGGAAGCTTTCGCTGATCTGATAGATCAGCTGGGAGATGGCGGAGACCACCATTTTGTACACCGAGTAGATACTGACCACCGTCAACCCGCTGAACACCGTCAGGATCAGCACGTCCGTGTTCTGGAACACCAGCTGGGACACCTGATGGACCAGCACAAAATTTTTCTGCTCCACCGCCTTCCAGTCCGGGGCAACCGAAAGATCCAGCCACCGGTAGTTTCGCCGGATATAGTACAGATAATACCCGGTCTGGGCCAGGCTGGCCAGAAATCCCAATCCCATGACCAGCACAATGTCCACCCCGGCCCAGATCCCCGCCAGCTTGGCCAGGCTCACCAGCACTTGCCCCAGGGTCTGGGCATTACTGACAATATACTTTTTTCCCTCTGCCTGGAGAAGAATCTTGTACTTTCCCTGATACCAGAAATTCACCGCGTTTCCCAGGCCGGAAAACACAATAACCCCCGCCACCTGATAGGCGGGAATACTGCCGGAGAGAAAAATGGTGTAGGCGCCGGCAAAGACCAAAATCCCCGCCAGGTACAAAAGGCTGGCCCGGTCATAGTACCGCTTGGTGGCCGCCATGATCCGGCAGATCTCCGCCGGGCTTTCCTGGCCCACCGGCCGGTACAGGGCCTGGAGGGAGGCAGCGCCGATCCCCGCCTCCAGCAGGACAAAATAGGCAAAGATCTGGTTCACCGAGTTCAGCAGCCCGTTGACCTCCGAACCATATCCCACAATAAAAAAGCGCGGCAAAAGCAGGCCAATGACAATGGTCACCGCCTGGCCTGCCACCGAGTAGATGAGATTTTTTACACCGCGCTTCTGATCTGACAAATTCTGTGGACTCCTTTCAACCATAAGATTTAGGAGGAGCCTACCGCTTCAGCAGTCCCCGGACCGCCTCCATACCCCAAAGCCGTCCCCAGCGCTCCCGGCAAATCCAGCCGGTCTTTCGGCGGATGCGGCCAGGCATCCGGACCACATAGGGGTTTTGCCGCCAGCCCGGGAACCGCTCCTCCATCTGCCGGCCCGCCCGGGCCGCCAGGTCCCGGCGGCCGCACTGGAAGAACCGCATGCCGCCAAGCAGCAGCAGATGAAGCCACCAGAGATACTCCGTCTCCTCCGGATAGTCCTGCTCCAGGGCTTCCCGCAGACGCTCCGCCACCGGAAAAATGTCCTCCAGGGAGTTCCGGTACCCCTCCTGCCGCATAATGGACTGGGGACTCTGGGCATAGTGGTAGACCGGCATGCCGGTCCAGCCGATCCGCCCGGTCCGCAAGACCAGCAGAGGCAGAGTGGCCAGATCCTCATAGATCTGCCCTTCCGGAAACCGCAGGGACCCGCCCCAGGGACCATTTTCCCACAGGCTCCGGCGGACCCACTTGTTCCAGGGACAGGGCCGGGTCAGCAAATATTCCCGGGAAGACAGTTCCCCATCCCCCCCAGGCCGGGCCGCCGCCTCAAAGGCAGTGTAGGGCCGCTTGCTCCCCTCCGGCAGTTCCTCCCACCCGTCAAAGAGAAGGATGTCCCAGTTTTGGCTCTGGCGCAGGTCCCAGAGACGGCCCAGGCAATTTTCCTCCAGCCAGTCGTCGCTGTCCACCCAGGTCACAAACTCCCCCCGAGCCGCCGAAAGCCCTGCGTTCCGGGCGGCGGCCACCCCCTGGTTTTCCTGACAGGTCAGGGAAATCCGCTCCGGCTCCCGCCGCCGGTATTCCTCCAAAATCCGGCGGCTTCCGTCTGTGGAGCCGTCGTCCACCAGAATTACCTCATAGTCTGAAAGATCCTGGCGCAGCAGGCTCTCCACACAGCGCCGGAGAGTTTCCTCCCGGTTGTATACCGGAACCAAAATACTCAGCTTCATAGGCTAACTCCAGATCAGTCTCTCCCACTGCTCCCGGGAGATCTGATTGTCAAAGGACTGGGACTGGAGTTTCTCCCGGAACTGCCTCAGCAGGTCCGGGTTTTCCAGCACCGTCCGCAGTTCATCCTCGATCCCATCCGACGAATTTTCGCAGACCAGCCCGCAGCCGGTGAGGCCAATGAGCTTGGCGGAGGATGTGGTTTCTGTGGTGAGCACCGGCAGGCCCAAGGCCTTGGCCTCGTCAAAGACCATGGGGGCCGCCTCGTGGAAGGAGGGCAAAAACAGGGCGTCCGCCCGCTTCATATAACAATAGGGATTGTCCTGGGCGCCCAAAAGAAAGATCCGGTCCGCCAGCCCCGCCTCCCGGACCCCCTTCTCAAACTCGTCCCGGTTCGGGCCGTCTCCCAGCACATACCACCGGAGGTTCTCATAATCCCGCATCACCCGGCGCATCACCTCCAGAGCCCGGAGATGCCCCTTTTCCGGAGTAATCCGGGAGACGGAGATCAGATTCAGATAGTCCGGGGAGAAAAGGTCCACCGGCTCCTGGCCCAGCTTCCGGATGGTCAGGTAGTCCGTGCAGTTGTAGACAATCTTGGTCCGCTCCGACAGATCCGGCATCACCCGCAGAAAAGCGGCGCGGCAGCCTCGGGATACGCAGGCCACCCTGTCAAACTTCCGGTACACCTTCCGGTTGCCCCGGGTGTTCCCGCCGTAGTGCTCAAAATCGCAGTGCACAAAGGAGATCTTCCGGGCCGCCTCCACTTTCTGGAGCACAAAGGCATTGCAGCCAATGGCAAAGGCCCGGCTGGAATTGTCCTGGGCAAAGGAGACCGCCACGTCATACCCGGGCAGAGACGGGACCGTGGAAAACACCAGCCGCCGGGGCAGGCCGTTGCCGAACACGCGGCTGAAAGCCACCAGAAAGCCCCTCAGCGCCGCCAGCCGTCCGGACTGCTGCCGCACTTGGGCCTGGGGCATCCCCAGCAGGGGCAACAGTCCTTCCGAGGGCAGCAGGCGCACATCCTCCGGCACGTCCCGCAGGTAGGGGCCCCAGGGGTAAAACAGCAGCAGGTCCACCGCGTAGTCCCGGCGGATCTCCCGCAGCAGGTTCACCAGCGCCTTGGGGATCCCCCCCATGTCCAGATTGTTGCACACAAACAGGATCTTTTTCATCCCTTCTCCTCTCTCCTCATCCCTTGACCCGCCGGAACAGCCCCGGCAGATTGGCCTTAACCCAGTGCAGGCCCCGGCCCGCCAGCAGGCAGGGGCCGCTCCAGCGCCGCTTCAGGCAGAAGGAAAGCAGCCTCATGCCCCGGCCTCCTGGGCAAACCCAGGGAAGCAGTTCCCGGTACAGCTCACTCCCATACACCTGCTCCAAAAACTGTTTCCGGTCCCGGTGCCGGAGGCCCATCCGCCGGTCCGTGTTCCGCTCCAGGGCCGAGGCCAGATACCGGAGCCAGATGCCGCCTATGATCCGGCGCACCTCCGGAGTGTCCTGCCCCCAGCTTTGCTGCTGGGTGAGCAACCCGGACACACGCCCCATGGCCACCGGATAATAATCCGGCAAAAACCGGTGGGTCAGGCTGTTCCCCGCCCGGAGATGGTAGTGGATGGGGGCGGTGGGAAGCAGGTTCAGGGAGGAAAGGTCCTGGAAAAAGATCAGATTGAACTGGATATCTTCATTGAAAGGCTGAACCGGAATGGAGGTGTTCAAAGCACGCCAGACCGAGGTCCGGTAGGCTTTGTTCCAGAAATAGCCGTACAGGCTTTTCTCCTCCAGGGTCAGCACCACCTGCCGCACCTGCTCCCGGGTATCAAGTTCCGCCGCCGGCACCGTGATCACCTTCTGGTCCACCAGCCGTTCTTCCCCGTCCAGGGTATCCTCCTGCAATCCCCAGACCACCGCGTCCGCCGGATGGCGGACCAGGGAGGCCGCCACCTGGGCCAGCAGGTCCTTCTCGTACGCATCGTCCGCGTCCAGAAACATCAAAAACTCTCCGGCCGCTGCCCGGACCCCCGCGTCCCGGGCCCGGGCAGCCCCCACATTGGAATCCAGGGAGATCACCCGGAGCCGCTCATCCTCCCCGGCCAGCCGCTCCGCCAGCAGCAGTCCCTGATCCTCCGAGGCATCGTCCACCAGCAGCAGCTCATAATCGGAAAAAGTCTGCTCAAGCACTGAGCAGACTGCCGCGGACAGCGTTTTCTCCCCGTTGTGAAAGGGGAGAATAATACTGAATAACGGGTGTTTTCCCATTATGGCATCTCCTTATGGCAGAGTTTTCCCCGGCAGGCGCCCCGCCTTCTACCGCCTGGCCTTCAGAGTGGCAAAGATCTTGGTGCTCCGGGTTTTCACAAAGGTAATGGCCTGGGCCTCCCACAGAGTCAGGGTGACGCTCCTCATCCGGATGGGCACCAGCATCAGCTGCATCATCCGGGAGCGGGGTTTTACCAACTTCAGGGAATGGCGCACGTTCTGGGTGGAGATCCAGGCCCGGATCTTCTCCTTTTTCTCTCGGCGGCTCAGTTGACAGTTGGGGTTGGTGAGATTTTCCAGGCAGCCGATGAACCGTTCAATATAGCGCCGGGCCACCATCTCCCGGCTGGCAGCGTCGCCTACGCCCCAGTGCCGGTACAGCTCCTTCATCCAGAAGTGCTCCTCCTCCCGCTTCTCATACATCCCTTCCCGGTAGGCGGCGGTCTCAGACTCCGCTCGCTCTCGGATAAAATGGTAGTAACACCGGGAACTGACCGTCACCCGCTCCACATCCCGGATCACAGCCAGAATAAAGGGGAAATCGTCCCAGAAGGTGGCGGGAAACCGGAAATGCCCCTCCTCCACGTAGGAGCGGAGCCACAGCTTGTTCCAGGGTGCATACAGCTGATTCTTGTCAAAGAGCCTGTAGGCGTTTTCATGGAATTCCCGGGCATTATGAAACACAGCGTCCTCCACCTGCAAGCAGTCCCGGCGGAACTTGCCCGGTCTGTAGTAGGTGTCAATATAGAAACCGGTGACCACAATCTGGGCCTGATCCCGATCCGCCAGGGCCACCATGTCCGCCAGCATCTCCGGCTCCGCCCAGTCGTCCGCATCCATAAAATACAAGTACCTGCCCCGGGCCGCGTCCATGGCCAGATTCCGGGCGCTGGGCGCGCCGCCGTTTTCCTTGTGGAACACCTGGATTCTGGGGTCCCGGGCCGCGTAGGACTCGCAGATCTTCCCGCTCCTGTCCGGGCTGCCGTCGTCCACCAGCAGCAGTTCCCACTGGGAAAGGGTCTGATGCAGCACGCTCTCCACCGCCCGGGCCACGTAACGCTCCACTTTGTAGACCGGAATGATCACACTGACCAGAACCTGCTCTGTCATACCGGCCATTCCCTCTCCACCAGCCGGAAAGCCGAGGCAATCACCTTGTCCATATCATAGTAGCGGTACTCGGCCAGGCGGCCTCCCAGAATCAGATCCTCCTCCGCATCCGCCAGTTTCCGGTACTGTTGGTACAGCTGCTGATTCTTCTCATCGTTCACCGGATAATAGGGCTCGTCCCCCGGCTGCCACTCCGCCGGATACTCCCGGGTGATCACAGTCCCCGGCTGGGTGCCAAAGTCAAAATGCTTGTGCTCTATGATCCGGGTGTAGGGGGTCTCCCGGTCCGTGTAGTTGACCACCGCCACTCCCTGGTAGTTTTCCTCCTCCAGCACCTCCGTTTCAAACCGCAGGCTCCGGTACTCCAGGCGGCCAAACCGGTATCCGTACAGAGAGTCCAGGGTGCCGGTGTAGAGCACCTTCTCCCCCAGCTTCCGGTACTCCTCCGGCGCCTCGTTGAAATCCGTGGAGAGCCGCAGGTCGCAGCCCTCAAACAGTTTTTCTATGAGGCCATTGTAGCCCCCCACCGGAATCCCCTGGTATTTGTCATTGAAGTAATTGTTGTCATAGGTATAGCGCACCGGCAGACGGCGGATGATAAAGGCCGGCAGGTCCCGGCAGTCCCGGCCCCACTGCTTTTCCGTGTAGCCCTTGATCAGCTTCTGGTAGATATCCCGGCCTACCAGGCGGATGGCCTGCTCCTCCAGGTTGGCCGGTTCCCCGGTGACGCTGCCCCGCTGCTCCTCTATGATGGCCCGGGCTTCCGCCGGGGTCCGTACCCCCCACAGCCGGTTGAAGGTGTTCATATTAAAGGGCATGTTGTACATTTCCCCGTGGAAGTTGGCCATGGGGGAATTGGTAAAGCGGTTAAACTCCACCAGACTGTTCACAAACTCCCACACCTGCTTGTCGGAAGTGTGAAAGATATGGGCCCCGTACCGGTGCACCGGAATGCCCTCTACGTTCTCACAGTACAGATTGCCCCCCAACTGTTCCCGCTTCTCAAGTACCAGGCAGGACTTACCCCTCCGCACCGCGTGCCAAGCGAACACGCCTCCGAACAGTCCGCCGCCCACGATCACATAATCATACTTTTTCTTCATGCTTATGCCTTTCGTCCTCCTCTGAAAATGCCTCTGTGCTGTCGCTGGCTTTAAACAGCACCAAGATTGTCTGGAAAATAATCCGGATATCATTCCACAAACTGAAATTTTCAATATACATCAGATCCAGGATCAGCTTGTCCTTGGAACTGGTATTGTATTTTCCCATGATCTGGGCATAGCCTGTCAGCCCCGCTTTCACCCGGTGCCGGTACTGGAACTCCGGCAGATTCTCCGAGTAGGCGTACACATACTCGGTCATCTCCGGTCTGGGACCCACCAGACTCATGTCCCCCTTCAGAATATTAAGCAGCTGGGGCAGCTCGTCCAGCCGGTACTTCCGCAGGAAATGGCCCACCGGCGTGATCCGGCTGTCATGGTCCGTGACCAGATGCTTGTCCGCATGCTCCACCATGGTCCGGAATTTGTAGATGGTAAACACCCGGCCGTTCCGGGTCACCCGTCCCTGCCGGAACAAGACGCTGCCCCCATCCCCCATCTTGATGGCGATGGCGCAGGCCAGCAGAATGGGGCTCAGCACGAGCAGTCCCACCAGGGAGACCCCAATGTCCATGAGCCGCTTGATCAGCTTCTGCTCCGCCGACAGGTCCCGGACTTTCGCCTCAATCATGGACACATCGTCCAGAATCACATGGCGGGAGTTGATATTGACCACATCCACAATTTCCGGGTTATAGTAGACGTTTTTCATCTTCTGATAGCAGAATTCCACGATCTCCGTGCGCTGTCCCCCGGGCACATTGTTCAAAAACACCGTGTCCACCTGCAGGATCTCATCCCAGATAGCCGGGTCCTCATAGAGGATCACCTTCTCCACATGGTACTGCTTCTTGTACTTGCCGATGCCCCGGCGCAGGTCCCCCAGGGTATCCCGGGACTCGGAGATGATCAGACATTTTTCCGGTTTTACAAAAAAGAAGTATATTGCGTGGCCGCCGTAGGTAAAAATAATAATGCAAAAAACCTGCAGCACAAACACCACCGCCAGCAACAGGATATCCTCCTCCAAAAATTCCTTGGTGTTAGCGTCGTTGGTGTT
Source organism: uncultured Lachnospiraceae bacterium (assembly GCA_964507035.1). GTDB lineage: Bacteria > Bacillota > Clostridia > Lachnospirales > Lachnospiraceae > Pseudolachnospira. The sequence continues at coordinate 61,739 of CAZDOQ010000001.1, forward strand.
CATGACCACCAGCATGATAAAGGTGAAGAGATCCGTAAACAGCACCGACAGGATCAGGGAGTAAATAATCGGCTTGCTCTTGCGGGTGCCGATGTCGTACCGGCCGTAAATATTGGTGAGCAGCAGTCCGCCCGCCACAAAGGTCACGCCGGTGACGGCGGCAGTCCGGGAGGGCACCAGAATCTGCGGATTGTGGATGGACAACAGCAGAAAGAAAATCCCCATCAGCAGCGCGTACAGCAGCAGCTTCATCAGCAGAACGATACTTCTTCGGCATTTATACAGTTTATCTTTCAAAACGCTTCCTCTTTGCCTGAGATAAAATTGGCCGGACTTTACAGCCATAATAAGGGTATCACGTAACGCTCTCTCCGTCAAGTTTTGCCATGAAATCTTCCGCCGATACGGGGTCGGAAAATCTGACGATTTTTTTAAGAAACAATGAAATCCTTACGAACTCTCGGATCACATCTTGCATTTGGATTGGGGTGTTGCTATACTATTAATGCTACATGGATTCAAAAGAAAAGGAGTACCATATGAATGTAAGACATCTGCTGGCCGGATCAGCCCTCTGTCTGCTGCTCTTCTCTGCTCAGAGCCAAGTGCAGGCGGCGCCGGCAGAAGAAAGTGAAACCACTGCCGCCGGAGAAAGCAGTGCGTCCGCTGCGGATAACAGCGAGGTCATTGCCGAAGGGATCTATGCCGGCGAAGTATACATTGGAGGAATGACGCCGTCGGAAGCTGCGGAAGCGGTGGATGCCTATTTCCAGGAAATCGCCTCCTCCCCCTTCACCGTGACGGTGGATTCCCAAACCGTCTCCACCACCCTGGCGGAGCTGGGCCTTTCCTGGGATTCCCAGGAGACCTTGGAGCAGGCGGCGGATCTGGGAAAGAGCGGTCCGGTGCTGCAGCGGTATAAGACCCTGATGGATTTGAAATACGGAACCGTGACCCTGGATGTGCCCCGCCAGCTGGATGAAACCCTGGTGCAGGAGTTTGTGGCAAACCAGGTGGCAGTTCTGGATCAGGAAGCCCAGAACGCCACCATCACCCGGCAGAACGGGACCTTCGTGGTGACCCAGCACACCACCGGCCTTGCCACCAACCAGGAAGAAACGGTGAACGCCATCCTCACCGCCGTGCAGGATAGTCTCACCTCCAACATGCAGGTGACGGCCACGGTGGAGGTGACCCAACCCGCCCGGACTTACGAGGCTCTGAGCCAGATCCAGGATCTGCTGGGCACTTATCCCACCGATTACAGTTCCAGTTCCTCCGGCCGGAAGAACAACATTGAAGTGGCGACGGAGCGTCTGGACGGAGTGGTGCTGATGCCCGGGGAAAGCCTCTCGGTCAGCGACACCATTCTGCCCCGGGAACCGGAAAACGGCTACCAGATAGCCACCCAGTACAGCGAAGGCGAGACCGTGGAAGCCTACGGCGGCGGCGTCTGCCAGGTTTCCTCCACCCTGTACAACGCTCTGTTAAAGGCGGAGATCAAAGTGACGGAGCGGGCTCCCCACTCCATGGTGGTTGACTACGTGCCCTACGCCTTTGACGCAGCCATTGCCGCCGGGGTCAAGGATTTGGTGTTTGAGAATAACCTGGATCACCCCATTTACATTGCCGCCAGCGCCAACGGCAGCACCCTGCGTTTTTCCATCTACGGAGTCGAGTACCGCGCCTCCAACCGGGAGGTGGAGTATGTGGCCACCACGGTGTCCGTAAATTACCTGGAGCCCACGACCGTGTATGACGACACCATGTACGTAGGAGAACAGACCACGTCCGGTTCCAACAAACCGGCAGTGGTGGCCTACCTGGAAAAGGTGGTCTATGAGGACGGCGTGGAAGTGAGCCGGACTACCCTGCACACAGACACCTACGCAGGTTCCCAGCGGGTCACCACCATCGGCACCAAGCCTCTGGAGGAGACCACGGCGGCGTCCAGCGAGAGCACCGAGGAGAACTCCGAAGAGACAACCGCTCCGGCAGAAACCCAGGCGTCTTCGACAGAGACAACCGCCGCGCCGGAAGCCTCCGGGGAAGGGCAGGAAGTGTCCCAATAGAACGGCGGCCCGCCCTGCTGGGTGGAGGCGGACAGAAACCCACGGGACGGACCTAAAACCATGGGATAGACTGAAAAGCGGACCAAAAGAAAAGAAGGGAGGAAATCCTACATATCCGGGTTTTCTCCCTCTTGTTATGTCTCTCCCAATTTGTTGCCTCTTCTTTTCTCACAGGTCTTACAGGCCCAGCTTCTCCCGCATAAATTCCTTGATCTTCTCAAAGCTCTCGGCGCTGATCACGTGCTCCATGCGGCAGGCGTCCTCTGCCGCCACCTTTTCATCCACTCCCAGAGCCACCAAAAACTGGGTCAGGGCCTCGTGGCGCTCATAGGTCCGGGCGGCAATCTCCATGCCTGCCTCTGTCAGCTGCAGAAAACCGCTCTCATCCATGGTCACATAGCCGTTCTCACGGAACTGTTTCATGGCATAGCTGATGCTGGGTTTGGAAAAATTCAACTCATTGGCCACATCAATGGAGCGAACATTTCCCAGCCGCCTGCTGAGGATCAAAATGGTTTCCAAATAGTTTTCCGCCGATTCCTGTATCTTCATTGCTTTCTCCTTCCACTGCTCTTAGTCCCAGTCCCAATGATAATCATATCCAAATTCCTCCCAGAAGGAATCCAGATACGGCACCACCGCCACCATCTGGAATACGAAATAGACAACAGCCAACACCAGAAAGATGATGCTGATCACCAGCGCCGCCACGGCCATGGACCGGCGGTCCGATTTTAAGCCCAGGATCCCGCAGATGATTCCGGCAACGGAAAGAGGGATGGAGATCATGGGAACACAGCAAGAGAGGGCGGCCAAAATGCAGAGCACCAGAGCGGCCACCGCCACGCCGCCGCTGCGGACCGGACGCGCCCCCTCCGGCCCGTAGGAATTAGGCCCATAGGAATCTCCGTAGCTGTTATCATACCGGCCGGAAGTCCCGTAGGAGTACCCGGAGACATAGGGATTTTCCTCCTCATCCCCCCGACGG
>CAZDOQ010000002.1:0-2031 GCA_964507035.1 uncultured Lachnospiraceae bacterium
TCCACTGGTGGACGCACCGTTTGCATGGGGAGAACTCCCGGACCCGTCTCTAGTAGAAAAGCTGCTGCTGGCAGACCCCAAAGTGAAGGTGGTGGCCATGGTGTTTCATGAGACTTCCTCCGGTATGATCAATCCGGTCCAAGAGGTAGGGGAACTGTGTGAGAAATATGGAAAGTGGTTTTTTGTGGATGCTGTCTCTGCAGCCGGCGGCCAAAATGTGGACGTGTTAAAGAATCACATTTCCATTGTCACCTCTGTCGGCGGAAAATGCGTAGGCGCTTTTCCTGGCTCTGCATACATATGCGCGAAAGAAGAGATCCTGCAGACATTGACCCCGGATCAGGGAAAAAATGTGTACCTGAATTTGGCCAAACACTATTCCAGCGCCAGGACTAGTCACCAAACCCCCAACACCCCCAATGTCAACCTGTTCTGGGGACTGGATCAAGCGCTCGGGGACCTTCTGGAAGAAGGGCTGGAAAACCGGATCGCCCGGTATCAGAGATGCGCTTCTATTCTTCGGGAGGGCATGAGCCAGATGGGGCTAAAGTTTTTGCTGCCGGAAGAGCAGATGTCCAACACCGTTACATCCGTCTTCCTTCCGGATGGAAAAGATTTGAAAGAATTCCTGGCGGATATGGAAGGCCGGGGCTATGTGGTCTACAGCGGGAAAGGGAAGTTTGCCGACATGGGCATGTTCCAGGTGGCAAATATGGGAGAAATCTATGAAGAGGATTGCCAAGAATTTTTGACGGTACTGGCAGACTGTCTTGGCCTGTAATAACGTTGCCCTCCTTCAGCAGCCGGCTTTTGCTTCTCTCCTAAAGCCGGCTGCTTTTATCATTTTTTACATTCTTTACGAAACGGCTAGCAATTCAAGATTACTTTGCTTATTCCGTTCGCTCCAACGTATTACCTGTACTTGATAGTTCAAAAAGGCGTCTTCTATGCCCCTTGCTATATTGTTTTGATCATTTAGAATCACGATCAGTTGACTGTCATTTTTTCTGGCAGGTTTTGTATCATTCCATGCAAAAAGAATATTTCCCATCGTCGATTTGTTGGGATGATTGACAGCCTGGCACAATCTTTCGGGCTTGCTTTTACTGCGTTGGATCAGGAAATCATAATTATGCGCAAAACCTGAGACCCCCATAAATTGTACATTATCCGTATAATAAATTTCTTTTTCCTGAAAAAAATCTTGTATATCGTCTAAAAAGAAAGATGATACCCTTGATTTTGAAACAGCAAACATATCGTCTATGTGAATCATAGCCTGAATAAAAAAGTGCTTCTTTTGTGCAAAGCTGTTTATGGGAGTTTTAGCGATTAACTCGTCTCCCTTTAATTGAACGCCGTATTGATATAAAATTCTCTGCAGCTGAAGTTTTCGGCTCCGTGTTAATTGTAGTCCGTCCGCTTTCAAATTGTGCATCGTTGTACTAGCATCCGTAAAACAAATATCCTCCCCTTCTTGCTTCACATAAAGCTGCAAATAGTCATTTGCATGGTCTAGATACGGAGTAGTAATCTCATAATACTCTCCGATCTTCTCAAAAGTAATTTCGCTTTTTAACCATGAAGTATATTCATCAATCAGTTTTTGAATATCCAAGATCACACCTCCTTTATCAAAATAGGTCCAGCTGGGCATGAATAACAGGTTTCCGAACCACATGAAACCTATCCAAAAAGGCGATTGTATTTCCAACAAATTGTTCACTCTGAAAATTTTCTGCTGGGAAGGCCCAAAGGCGTCCATATTCCTCTCGATAAATATGCCAATGACTCCCTACTATTTTTTCTCCATCTGGATTAATATGCGTATTGGATGGATTAATATGCAATTCCAACAATAAAATGCCATTTTTTATAATGCGAGCGCCTATATTATATTTTAATCGATTAATTCTTCCCCGAAAAATATTAATCGCGAAAACATCCTGCTTTTTTTCGCCAGCCACTTGAAATTCTGTAAAATCCCCTTTTGAAGGAAAATCAACTTCTGAAATCAAAGAATATTTAAGC
>CAZDOQ010000002.1:2131-51365 GCA_964507035.1 uncultured Lachnospiraceae bacterium
TGTAAAATCCCCTTTTGAAGGAAAATCAACTTCTGAAATCAAAGAATATTTAAGCATTTGCAACAGTCTATCCGCTTCCTCTTGGCTTATTTGTATAGATGCCAATGAAACTCTCCCCCCCCCTTCCAATTATCCTTTCAAAATTATACTATAAAAAGTGTCATCTGTCACGCCGTTAAATATAGTTTAAAACTACGCCCAAATTCCTCCCACAATCTCTTCCCACCCTATTGCATTTTCCCCAAAGTTCCGCTATAATGATTTCAGTTTCATATTGCACGTTATAAGTGTCCGCCAAGGCGGGTGAAAAGGGAATCCGGTGAGAATCCGGAGCTGTCCTGCAGCTGTAAGCGGGGAGTGCCCCCTCAGACCACTGTGAAAACGGGAAGGGAGAGGGCTGCGTAGATCCGCAAGCCAGAAGACCTGCTTATAATAAGATTTATCGACGACCCACTATGGATGGCAGATAAATGCGGGGAACTGTTTGTCAGCCTCCCTTCTGGGCGCCGCTTTTAAGAGCGGTATTTCTTTTGCCCGGATGTGAATCTTAGAAAAAACGTGCTTATGAACACTTACTCTTCTTTTTTCACTGACAGCGCCGGCATTCAGCCTGCGCCGACGCCGCCGGTGAAAGGGGGGCCTTAAACCCTCCAAAACCTCTCTATACCACAGAACGCCCTCCAGCCTGGATAACTGGAGGGCGTTCGCGTTTTGCTGGCGTCAGCCATATTCTGTTTCATGTTCCGGGGCCCCTTCCTTGCTTGTGGCCCGGGAATACCGGGAGTGAATGTGCAGGTCTCCTATATCCAAACTGCCCGGCGGTTTATCCCACCCGAAGCCGGAATTTTCTTGCCTCTCTCTCGTCCGTTACCAGTTCGATCATGGCCCCCAGGCCCTGAAGCTTCTTGTCAAACCCTTCGTAGCCCCGGAGGATATACTCAATATTGTCCACGATGGTCACGCCCTCCGCCGCAAGCCCCGCCAGCACCAGGGCCGCTCCCGCCCGCAGGTCCGGGGCCACCAGGTCCGCGCCGGTGAGGCGGCTGACGCCGTCTATGACGGCCACATTTCCTTCCACTTTGATCTGAGCCCCCATCTTGGTCAGCTCATCCACATACTTAAAACGGTTTTCAAAAATGCTCTCGGTGACGATTCCTGTCCCTCCGGCCAGGGTCAGCGTCACGCACATCTGAGGCTGCATGTCCGTGGGAAAACCCGGATAGGGAAGGGTCTTCACATTGCAGGACCGCAGATGAGGCTTGCCCACCACCCGGATGGTATCGTCAAACTCGGAGACCTCGCAGCCCATCTCCAGCAGCTTGGAGGAAATGGCCTCCATGTGCTTGGGAATCACATTCTTCACCATCACGTCTCCCCGGGTCACCGCCGCGGCAAACATGAAGGTTCCCGCCTCAATCTGGTCCGGAATGATGGTGTACTCGGTGCCGTGAAGCCGCTCCACGCCCCGGATCCGGATCACGTCCGTACCGGCGCCCTTGATATTGGCCCCCATGGAGTTGAGCATGTTGGCCATATCCACCACATGGGGCTCCTTGGCCGCGTTCTCAATGGTGGTGTTGCCCAGAGCCAGCACCGCCGCCAGCATCACGTTGATGGTGGCGCCCACGGACACCATGTCCAGATACACATGGCCGCCCTGAAGCTGCTTGGCGTCCGCGATCACACAGCCGTGGAGCACGTCCACCTGGGCGTTCAGCGCCCGGAAGCCTTTGAGGTGCTGGTCTATGGGACGGCTGCCAATGTTGCAGCCCCCCGGCAGCGCCACCTCCGCGTGCCGGTACTTGCCCAGCAGCGCCCCCAGCAGGTAATATCCGGCCCGGATCCTGCGGATATAAGCGTTTTCCACCCGCACCGTGTGGATATTGCCGCCGTTGATCTTCACCGTGTGTCCGTCCAGCCACTCCACCATGACGCCGATCTCGCTCATAGCGCCCAGGAGTACCCGGATATCCTGCACATCCGGCAGGTTTTCAATCACCACCGGCTCATCCGTCATAATGGCTGCCGCCAGAATCCCCAAAGCCGCGTTCTTTGCTCCACTGATTAATACTTCTCCAACAAGGGGGTTCCCCCCCTTCATGATATATTGCATGTCCGGCTCCCCTGACTGATTGGATTTTCGCGCTAGAGATAGTTTATCATCTTCTGTAGGATTTGTAAAGATTTTTTAACATTTGATGGCCGGAAGCCGCCGGTCGCCGGTCCCGCCGCCGGAAGGCGGCGAAAGAGGACTCCCGCCGTCACTTCACATAGCCCAGATACTGGCTGCCCGCCTCGGTAAAATAGGTCTCCGCGTCGTTTTGTCCCATCTTGTAGGTCTCCCCGGAGAGCGGGTCGTACAGGTCCACGTTGTACTGGTCATAGCCCACCAGCAGCAGGAACTCCCGGTCCGGGCTCACTGCCACCACCGGCGTTCCCGCATCCAAATAGTAGAACAGCTGGCGAAGGGTGCAGCCGCTCAGGTTCAGAACGGAACCCGGCAGCAGGTCTTCCAGGATGGCCCGGGCGCTCTCGCCCGCGTCCAGCCGCCCTCCAATATCCTGGCCATAGCCTTCCAGCTGCAAAATGGCCTCCAGACAGCCCTCCAGACGGCTCTGGGAACTGGTGAGGGATGTCACTGCGCTCACTGCTATGGTCACCTGGTCCGCCCGCTCCTGCCTGCGCCAGATCCGCTGTCCCTGGCCGTTCACCACCCAGCCCATCTGGTCATAGACCTGGGCAATGGCGTCCCCGGCCTGCTCCTGCACGCTCACAAGATGGCCGTAGGCATAGGCATAATAGCGCTCCGCGTCCCCGTCCTCCGCGTACTGGGACAGGTCCATGACAGCGTTCTCCCCGTACAGGATCCGGTCGGGAGAGGTGACGCTTAAGGTCACACCGCTGTCCCCGCCGGAGATGGGAAGATACCAGATCCGCTGCCGCCGTTCCACAGTCTCAGATTCCAGGCCGGTCCCGCCTCCGGTGTTCTCCGCGCTGCTCTGCATCAGCGTGTCCGAGGTTGTATAGTCATATCCGCCGGAGCTGTTCCGGCTCAGCCGGGAGAGATGCACCTGTCCCTGCCGCACCTCCACCGAGGCAATGTAGATGCCGTCGTACTGGTACCGGGAGACTTCCGACCCGTCCCGGCCGGTGATGGTCAGAGCATACTGGGGATACAGATCCTCCAGGCCGGAATGCTGGATCTCCGCCGTCCGGCCCACGGTGCAGATGCAATCCTGATCTATAAAACCCTGGGTCCTCAGATATTCCCCCTCGGCTGCCTCCAGGGTATGGCTGTCCCCGGAATCCAGGTAGAAGATCCGGACCGTGTCCGCTTCCTGAAGGTTCTCCCCCTCCAGCCAGGCAATGGCGTCCTGGGCCTCGTTGACAATAAAGCCTCTGGCCTCCGTGTTCTCCACCACCACCACAAACTCGTTGCCCACATAGTCCACGGCGTACACATTGTTGTCAAACTTCAGATAGAGCAGGTCCCGGCTGCTCTTATAAGCCAGGGTCTCGATCTCCTCCCGCAGCACCTGATACGGCTTGTCAGAGGAGATGTAGAACACCTCTTGCAGCGCGTTGTCCGCTTTCACGTACCGGTAGTAGGCCAGGCCGGTGGTCCCCTCATGGGCCCCCTGGTTCATGTAGCCGTAGACAAAAAACTCCACATTTCCCTGGGTGTCCACATTCACGGTCTGGACTCCGTACTCCTGGTGGTTCCGCCGCCAGCCGGTCTCCGACTCGTCCAGGAAGGTGAAGATCTTCACCGTCTCCCCGTTCTCCGGACAGTAACTCCACAACTCCCCGCCTACGGAAAACACCTGATACTGCTTTTCCCCGTCGGACGTGGCCGCCGGCGTCCCGGAATCCGTCACCGTCACCTGGCTGGGGTCGATGACGCCAAACTCAATCCGGTCCGAGGCAATGGTATCCTCCGACGCCTCAAAGACCTGGCTGACGTTCCGCTCATAGGCCATCAGGTAGAACCGCTGGGCCGACCACTGGAGGCAGAAATATTCCTCTGCCAGATAAGTTCCCAGCTGGTCGTTCTCCCCCTCCGCCTGGATCTCATAGCGGACCAAAAAGGAGCCGAAGGTGGAACTCATCTGCAGGATCTGGATCTGCGCCTCCCCTACCTGGGAAGGATTCAGATCCCCCCAGGTCAGCTGGTCAAAGCTGGAGTGAATGTTGGTGTAGGCCAGAGTCCCATTGTCCGCAGAGCCGTCTACCTCCAGGTTCACCGCATACTGGCTGGCCTCCTCCGAGGAGAAGGTGGCATCATGGAAGCTCTGGACGTAGTCCAGCATCTCGCTGGTCCGCATGTCCGTCCCCCAGATGATCCGGGTATAGTAGGCGATCTCCTCTCTGGCTTCCGTGGACACCAACAGCTTCAGCCGGTACTCCGTATCCTGGCTGATCATGTCCTGGACCGGAATCACCGCCTGGACCGTATTCTCCTGGACGGTCCACTCCGCCACAGAATTCCGCTCAATCAGGTCCGTCCCGTCCTCGGAGCGGATTTCATAGGAGATCCCCGTCACGGTGTTGCCATAGGTGGAGATGGTCACCGGCAGCTGCCGGTCCTCTGGCAGGGGGGTCAGGGTGTCGCCCATGTAGGCCTCATCCATCTCCGCCGTATAGCCGTAGAGCACATTGACCTCCCGGTCCTCCACGGTCAAAGACACCACCGGCAGAGTGGCCGGCTCCAAAGCCTGGTAGTCCGCCGGCTCCTCCTCCCGGTCCCGGGGCAGGAAAAAAAACGCACCAATGGCCACTGCCAGGAAGATACCGGCCAATATGAGAATCTTTTTGAAAACTCTTGCCATTTATAACTCCAGCTCTATCTTGCGTCCGGTTTTCTGATACTGATAATAGCGGACCCCTGCCGCGTCAAACATCCGCTTGGAAGCCAGCACTGCGGCAGACTTCGGATACTTGTCCGTCTCATAGACCACCGTGCGGATCCCCGCCTGGATAATGGCCTTGGCGCACTCGTTGCAGGGAAAGAGGGTCACATACAGGGTGCTGCCGTCCAGTCCCAGGCTGCCGCCTCGATAGTTTAAGATGGCGTTGAGTTCGCTGTGGGTCACAAAGAGATACTTGGTATCCAGTTCCTCCCCCTCTCTGGCCCAGGGGAACTCATCATCCGAACAGCCGATGGGCAGCCCGTTGTAGCCCATGGACAAAATCTTGTGGTCCTGGCTGACAATACAAGAGCCCACCTGGGTGTTGGGGTCCTTGGAGCGCCGGGCGCTGAGTTTGGCCACTCCCATGAAATATTCGTCCCAGGTGATATAATCCTTTCGCTTTTCCATGGCGTCCTACTCCTCGATCTTGGAAATCCGGCGGGCATGGCGCTCATCCCCGGAAAAGGGAGTGGTCAAAAAGGTCTCCACAATCTTCAGGGCCAGTCCCGGGCCCACCACCCGGGCTCCCAGGGCCAGAATGTTGGCGTCATTGTGCTCCCGGGTCATCTGGGCGGAAAAACAGTCCCCGCAGAGGGCCGCCCGGATCCCCTTGACCTTGTTGGCCGCCATGGACATGCCGATGCCGGTGCCGCAGATGAGAATCCCCTGCCGGCATTCCCCCTCCGCCACCGCATGGGCCACCGCATGGGCGTACTCCGGATAATCCCGGGACTTCTCGTCAAAACAGCCGAAATCCTTGTAAGCCAGCCCCTTCTGGTCCAGATATGCCAAAATCTCCTGCTTTAATCCAAATCCGCCGTGATCGCTTCCCACCGCTATCATATCGCTTCCTCCTTCAGCAATTTCTCCGCCGCCACCTTGACCATCAGGTCAATATACTCATAGCATGCCCCGTATTCCGCCAAGGGACCCCCGTAGGGCTGGGCGATATCGCCGGGCTTGCGCACAAACTCCCCTATGGAATAGATGTCCGCGTTTCCTCCAAAATCTTCCCTGGCCCGGCGGCATTCTTCCTCCGTCATGGCCAGCACCAACGTTCCTTCCTCCTCCAGGTCCTGTTCCGTCAGCGGCTCGGAGCTTTCCTTGGAAGGCTCCAGCTGGTTGCCTTTCAGCACCGCCACCGCCTTGGGATTCATGGGCTCCGGAAACAGTACCACCAGCCCCCGGGAGAGCACCTGCACCGGCCGCTTTCCCACCACGCTGTTCATCACCGCCTCCGCCATGATGCTCCGGCACGTATTGTCCGTTCCCAGAAAGATCACCTTATGATATGCTTTCATCCTTGCCTCCTGCCGGAAGGATCCGATACCCGGCCGCTTTTACCAGCCGGTTCATAATGGCCGCTCCCAGAGGCCCTTCCCCAAAGGCTTCCGAGCAGACAAACTCTGTTCCCTCCTGGTCAAACTCCCGCAGGCACCGGTATAGATTGCTGGCAATGGTCTCCTCACGGGCCCGGGTCCCAATGGACTTGACAAACTCCGGGGCATACCGGTCCCGGCTCTCCTCCGGGCAGAGGATCCCCACCCGGAATCCTTCCCGCTTCTTTTCCGCCGCCAGCCTGCGGATCTCCTCCGCCACCGCCTCCGGCTCCCCGGTGACAATCGCAAGCTCCGCTTTGGGAGCGTAGTGGCGGTACTTCATGCCCGGAGCCAGAGGACGCAGATTTTCATCCGGCACGCCCCAAACAGCCGGGTCCCACTCGCCTCCTCCTGCCGCTTGCCGTACCGCCTCCAGACTCACCGCCCCGGGCCGCAGGATCACCGGCGTCTCCCCGGTCAGGTCTATGATGGTGGACTCCAGGCCGATCTCCACCGGCCCCCCGTCCAAGATCATCTCAATCCGCCCGCTCAAATCCTCCGCCACATGCTGGGCCATGGTGGGGCTGGGACGGCCGGACAGGTTGGCGCTGGGCGCCGCCACCGGAAGCCCGGCGGCCCGGATCAGCGCCTGGGCCGCCGGATGGCTGGGAAACCGCACCGCCACCGTGTCCAGGCCGCCGGTGGTCTCATAGGGAACCAAGGGGCTCTTTTCAAAGATCAGGGTCATGGGGCCGGGCCAGAAGGCCTCCATCAGCTTTCTGGCCGTTTCCGGAATCTCCCGGACCAGGGAAGGCAGCGCCTCCAGACCGGCAATATGGAGAATCAGCGGGTTGTCCGAAGGGCGGCCCTTGGCCGCGTAGATCCGGGAGGATGCCTCCGGGTCCAGGCCGTTTCCGCCCAGGCCATAGACGGTTTCCGTGGGAAAGGCCACCAGACCGCCCCGGCGCAGAATCTCCGCCCCCCGGGCAATGGCCTGCCGGCCTTCCTCTCCCGCTTTCACCTTCCAGATCTCTGTCTCCATACCGCTTCTCCCGTTTGTAAAACCATTTTCTCTTTGCGGACATTATACCATTCCGGGCCGCAGGATTCAACCGGAAATCCCGGATCCGGCTGCATTCCCCCGGAACCCGGAAAACTCCCAGCCGGGTATCTCTTAGCTGGGAGTTTTCTGGATTTCGGGGAATTCTTCCCCTCTTTTCTTATGCCTGTCAGGCGTTCTTTTTCTTTCTGTTCAGAAGGATGGCGGCTGCCAGCACGAGCACTGCCGCCACACCGGCGCCAACGCCCAGGACCACGCTGCTGGAAAGTCCCGTATCTTCCTGTCCGGGAACCGCAGAGGCCAGCGGCACTTCCTCATCCTCTATGGCCACGCCCTCCGTCTCCGCTTCTGTCTCCGGCGTCTCCGCCAGCGGCACCTCTTCCTCCTCAATGACGGTGATGTTGCCGTTCTCAATGACAACTTCCTGGCCGTCTTCGTTGTAGGTGGTCTCGCCGCCGGTTCCGTCCGTTACGGTGGTCACCTGCACCGTCACCGGCACCACTGTGCCGTCCGCGTTCTCCACCACCGTGCCGTCCTGGGTCACATACTGGGTCACCACCTGGGTGATCACCTCCGGCTCCACCTCTGCTTCCGCCAGGGAAGCCGTCTCCATATAGTACACCGCATAGCTGGTCTGGCTCTCATTGTAATCATGGACCACCGCGTCCTCCTGGCCGTTGAGCCGGGTGTACTCGATACCGTCCACGTTTAAAGTGGCCGGGGCTTCCTCAAAGGAAACGCTGGAACCGTAGGCCACGCTCAGCTGCTGGGTCTCCAGGATCTGGTTGTCAAGGACGGAAATGTAGCGCAGGGTCACCGTATAGGGTTCCGCCTCCTCCACCTCCTGGGCCGCGTAGTAGACGCTGTAGGTGCGGACAGAACCGCCGTAGGTGTGGACGATCTGTCCGTTGCCATTGCCCTGGCCCGCCATCAGCTGATAGGTGGTTCCGTTGATCTCCAGAGTGCTGTTGGAACTGACATCATAGACAAAGGGAGTCCCGTCCGGCGTCACCACCGCAGTCATGGCGGAAAGCACGGTCTCCGGGTTCTCATAGTCCACAAAGTTGAGGGTGATCTCATAGGGAGCCGACTCCTCCGACACCACATAGGGGATGTTGTACACCGTGGACCGGGTGCTGGAAAATTCCCGCTCAATCACGTTGGAGACGCCCTCGGCCAGCTGGTACTGCTTGAAGTTCACTTCATAGGTGCTGGGCAGTTCCACCCGCACCGTGCTGTCCACGTCCACCGTCTGGCGGATGGAATACAGCAGTTCGTTGCCGTTCTCCGCGTCCACCAGGTTGATGGTGATCTCATAGGGGGTTTCCGGCTCCGGGATCACCTGGGCATACTCAAATACATAGGAGGCCGCCGCATTGTCATAGGTCACATGGTACTCCTGCACCGCGCTGGTCAGCTGGTATTCCTGGCCGTCGTACTGGTAGGAGGCGGGGGCCGTCAGATCTGCGGTTTCGCCGTAGGAGAGGGTTCTGGTCTCCGAATACAGCACGTTGTCCTGCTCATCCAGGTAGGATATGGTAAAACTCTTATCCTCCATGGAACTGGTGCTGTAGGGGATCTCCAGGTCGCCGTCCCCGTACTGGATCAGGTACTGGCTCCGGTCAGCGGTGTAAACCGTGTCCCCGATCTGTATGGAAGCCTGGGGCGTATACACATACTCCGGATAGTTGTAGGCGTCCACCAGCAGCGTCTCCGAAAACAGCTGCCGTCCGTCGGAACCCACGCCGGTGACGGTCAGGTAATAAGACCGGGAACTGTACCCCTGGACCAGGTTCCAGGAATCCAGCTGGCCGTCATCATTCCGGTCGTACTGGGTGTATACCCGCAGCAGCACAGCGGAGGAGGAGTTGAAGGTCAGGGTGCTGGTTCCGGCAGACAAGCTGCCACTTTCAATCTCCTCGCTGTTCACATACGCGTAGTAGATGGAATCCCGCTCCGCGTACACGGTGAACGCCTGCTGGCCATAGGAATAGGTTGCCACCGGCGTGATGGACACCGACGGCGCCGACTCGGCCCTGGCCGGAACCGCCGTCCCGGCCAAAAGGCCCAGCGCCAAAGCAATCGTCATGAAAAATGCTGTTAATTTTTTAATCAATCGTTTCATGTTCGCGCCCTTCCTTTGCATTTTTATATTGGAATGGTGTTGTCTTTGTTGTCTTTAGCATACCTCCATCCCGTCACAAGCGCGTCACAAAAGAGGTTTTTTTACGCGGCGTTCATCTTTTTTCGCCTTCTGCGGACCAGGAATACCACCATACCGCCGGAGACCGCCATGACTGCCAGGAGAGCCCCCAGCATGGTGGGATCGCCGGTCTTGATCCCGGTCACCACCCGGTTGATGATGGTGGTGATGGTGGTGGGCCGCTGCACGTCGTCCGTGCGGTAGAGGCCCGCATCCCAGGTGAGATCCGTCTGCCCCGGATTCAGGAAGAAGGACATGCTGAAGTAGTAGCCGTCTCCCTGGACGGTGGCGTTGGAATCTGTGGCGCTGTCTCCCTGGTTGGTCAGCGTCACGGTCCATGGCTCGCCCACGGCAAAGCCCACCCGGTAGAAGCCGGAGGGCAGGCCGTCAAACAGGTACAGGCCCTGGCTGTTGGTGATGGTGGTGGCCACGGTCTGCCAGGCGTCCTCATCCCACACGTCTCCGCCGGCATTGTACTGGAGGATCACCGTAATGCCCTCCACGCCGGTCTCATCCGCATCCTGCACGCCGTCCTGGTTCACATCGTACCAGACGTAATCGCCCACGGCGCCGTAGTCATCCACATAGTAGATGCCGGCGTCTATGGTCAGATCGCTCTGGCCGTAGTCTGGCTTCACCGGATCGGTGAGATAGCCCAGACCCAGCAGGTAATCCGACAGGGCGTTGGAGTCCAGAGCCGTGTCCTCTCCCTGGTACGGCGTGGTGAGGATAGCCAGCAGAGAAAGATTGAATACCACCCGGTACTCCACGTCATAGATCTCACTGCTGCGAAGCCCCGTGAACAGGTAGTGTCCGGTCTCGTCGGTGACCGCGGTGGATACCGTCTCCCACTCCCCATCCCCAGACCGCTGCTGGAGCGTCACAATCACGCCGGAAACCGGCGCCTCGCCCTCATCCTGGAGGCCATTCTGGTTGGCGTCCACCCACACAAAGTCGCCGATGGAGCTGAGCAGATAGGCCCCTGCATCATGGGTCAGGTCCGCTGTGTCAGCCGGCAGCTCTATGATGTCCGTAAAGCCGCCATTTAAAGTGTCATCGTCAAAATACGCCACCTCCGAGTCGTGCTCACTATCGCCCACGCCCGCTTCCACGCTGGCGTAGCCCTCCGGATACTGGAAGTGGAGACGGTACCGCCCGGCCTCCAGCCGGTCAAACAGATAGGTGCCGTCCTCGCCCACCACCGTGGAGGCAATGGGCTCCGCCGAGGTGGAACCGTCATCCCCCACCGTGTAGAGATCCACCAGGGTACCCGGCAGAGGAATGTAGACGCTCTGGGTATTGTCGTAATCCTGATCGTCAAAGACGAAGCCGCCCAGGGCGCTGTACACGGTGACGCCTGCATCCCAGGTCATATCGTCCTCATACAGTTCAATCACATCCGTGTACATAACCGTCCCGCTGCCGTCCCGGCTGTACTTGGCATCCGAGTCAGCGCCGGAGGAACCTGCATTCGCAGTGGTAAAGGCGTAGGAGGCTGTGTAGCCGCCGGTATGGGTTCCGGAAAGATCAAACTCTACCACATACAGGCCCTTGGGCAGGTCGGTGAAGCAGTAGTAGCCGTCGGTTCCGGTGGCGTCGTTGGTGGCCGTGATCTGCGTGGCATAGGGCTCCCGGCCCTCCAGGCTGTCCTCTGGGGATTCCAGCTGGTACAGGTTTACGGTGACGCCGTTGAGGCCGGACTCACTCTCATCCTGAATGCCGTTTTTGTTGCTGTCCACCCACACGTAGTCGCCCAGCTTCACCAGAGACACAAAACCCGCGTCTATGGTCAGGTCCACTTCTCCCACCAGGCTGCCGTCCGCTTCCAGCGTCAGATCCAGGCTGACAGGCTCGGTCTGACCGTTTTCATCAATGTTGGAATCCACCGCCGCATCATCCCCGGCGTAGCGCTCCGCGGCGCCATAGCCCTCCGGTATGTCAAACTCCACCCGGTATTCAAAGTAAGCGTTTCCAACATAGTAGGACGGGTTGGTGGGATCCTCCTCAAAGCCGGACCCCTCCTGGTAGGACTCCTCCGTCCGGTAGTTGCAGGACAGGCCCTCAAACAGGTACTTGCCCTCCGCGTCGGTGGTGGTGGTAGCCCACAGCTCCCACTGGCCCTGACCGCCGTCTGTGGTACTCTTTCTGCGGTACAGGCTCACGCTCACGTTCCGGGCAGGGCGGTCGCCCTCGTCCTGGATACCGTTGCTGTTGTTGTCATAGAAAGCGTAGTCGCCCAGGCTGCCGGTGGCCATGTGCAGCGTTGCCAGCACCTCGTTGGAGGACACCCGGTCCGAAGCCAGCATCTCGCTGGTCTCCGTGTCGTTGGCCCGAACCACCGCCGCAGCGGTGGTGTTGCCGATGATGGCGTCCTCATACGCCGCCATCTCATCCGCCGTGTAGCCCGGGGCCCGCATGGCCAGGGTCACGTTGTACACATCCCCTGCTTCCATGTAGTAGCCATCTTCAAATGTCACTTCCACGCCGACGGCCGTCACCTGGGACAGATCCTCCGGCGGCGTGGTGGTCCAGCCCTCGCCCCACACGTTCTCCGCCTTGGAGGCCAGCATGGGCAATTCCTCCGCCGCTGTCTTGCTGGAACGGGTTGCCGTATCCCAGCTGCCGCCCACATAATAGTAGACGGTGACGGAAACGCCCTCCACGCCATCCGGGTTGCCGTCCACCCAGAGCAGTTCCACCGATTCATACCCGTCTCCCACCGGCAGGCTGGTGGACCGCAGGCTCAAAGAGCCGCCGGTGGTCAGGGAACGCAGTTCCATGGTATCCCCGGTGAATGGAATGATATCCACAAACCGGATTTCCCGCACGGCATCTCCGGCGTTGACCAGAGACAGCTGGTAGTACAGGGTGCCCCCCGGCTCCACCTCTGCGGTGACGCTCCGGGACAGCCATTCCCCTTCCTCCACTCCAATGGATTTGTAGATCTGAAGGGAATCGCTGCGGGTCACCTCCACCGACACCGGCTGGCGCAGGCAGGTCAGTCCCTCTTCACCTTCCACTTCTCCCACCGCACCGGCAACGGCAGCGCTGTTTTCAATGGCACTGCTGTCGCCCGGGGCCTGCAGGTAGCTCTGGCCCGTGGGATTCTCCAGGGTCAGAGGCAGCTGGTAGCCGCTGCCAATATACCCGTAAGACTGCAGCGTGATAACCGAATCCGGCAAACTCAGGTCAATCACCGCTCCGTACTGGAGGGTAATGCTCTGACCCGGCTCCAGAACAAAATCCTCGCCAAAGTCCAGCACATACTGGAGGCAGGTCCTCTCCTCCGTCACCGGATTGCCGTCTCCATCCACTCCCACGGTCACCGTCACCGTCACCTGGATTGGTTCAGAGAGGGAGAAGGTCAGGATCTCATCGGACCCTCCTTCCTGGGAGAGAATCGCCCGAATGCCCTGTATGCCGCCCTGAGCCGTTCCATAAAGTCCTTCGTCCAGGGTAGTGTACGGCGGCAGGGTGATGGACATCACCGGGTGGCGCAGGCCGGCCAAGGAACTGGCCGACACCGAACCCACCGTCTCAAACTCCACCGTATTCCCCGAGTAATAGTATCCGGAAGCGGAGCCTTGGCTGGTGATCTGGTTGGTCAGGGACAGCATGGGCAGATTCTCCATATAGCTGGAGAAGGTTACCGAAGCCGTATCGGAAACGGTTCCGGTCTGGTGCGCCGGATTTCCCTGATCGTCCACCGCCGTATCCTCCCAGCTGAGGGTGGCGGTGTTGGTGATGCGGCGGATTTCCGGCGCCGTGGCGTCAGAGGGCCGCTGGGCAAAGGTGGCTCTCACCTCTATATTGCCTGCCAAAAAGCCTGCCTCCGCGTTGGCGTAGCTGACCCGGAAGCCAGTGGCTCCCTCCGGCAGTTCCACGGTCTGATAACCGTTGTCCGCCAGGTTCGTCAGGTCTATATCCGCCTGTACGGTCTGCCACTGGCCGTTCACCTTGGCTTCCACCGTGGCCAGCACCGCCGTACTGCTCTTATTCACAGATTTGTACAGGCGAATCTGGTCGAAGGTGTAGTCCTCCGCGGTCAGGGTATCCCCGGATTCATAGGAATAGTAGGAATCCGTGCTGCCCTCGGTCAGGCCCTGAAAATCCATGGTCTCATCGGTGACCACAAAGCTGGTCAAGGGCAGGTCGTTATTCCCATCCGTCAGACCGGAGAGCAGGAACCAGACGCTGACCGCCTCGTTCATGAGACTGGTCTCCGAGTGGGCGGCGCCGGTACCAGCATAAGAGGTTCCGCTGTTCTCCACCCGCACATCCTTATTCAGAGAGGAGCCGATGGTTCCCACGGAAGCTTCCGTCCGGTTCTGGAAGATCACCAGATCCGTATATCCCTCGGTGGCCGTCGGGCTGACGTCCGTAAAGTCTGCCGTGGGATTCTGGTTGCCGGATACGGTGACCCGCTTTGCCAGAATGTTCTGATCCAGCCGTTCATCCAGCGGATAGCCATTGGGGGCCTGGACCTCCACCACCCAGTAGTCTCCCACCGGCAGCAGGCCGCTGGTTCCCGTACCGTCTCCGGAGACAGTCACCGTGGTCACCGGCGTGCGGTCGGGGTCTGAGAGATCCGTGCCGTCCGCATAAATCTCAAACACCGCGGTGAGGCCGTCGTCGTCGCAGATCACGTTTCCGTTCTGGTCCGTTTTCTGGATGATGATCCGGCCCATGCTGGACTCGTTGACCACCTCCAGATCATAATAGACATCCAAGTAGGAGGTGCTCTCGGCGATGGTTACAATCTGCGCCGTCAGCACATACCCCTCCGGCGCGCCGGTCTCCACCAACACGTACTGGCCGGGGTTTAGGTTCTGCCAGACCGCCACGCCGTCCGCGCCGGTCTCGACCGTTCCCACCAGGGTCCCCCGGTATGCCAGGCACTTGTCATAATCCGTTTCCGCGCCGGTCAGGTCCGCGTCTTCGTTGTAGGTCCACAGTTCAAAGGTCACACCGGCCAGGGGCTGGCCGCCGTTGTTGGCGTCTGTGGTCTTGGTCACCCGGAGCGTTCTCAGGATGCCGTCCCACTGCTCCACCTCCACCGTAGCCCCTGCCGTCACAGTAAATTCAATGGGAGTGGGGTCGATGGCAAAGTTCACCGTTTCATTATCCGTGTTGGCAATGGAGGTGGGGGCCTTGGTCTCCGTTACCCGGTAGCGGCCCGGCGTCATGGGGCCAGACACATATAACCCCTGAACGTCTTCATCGGACCCTACGTGGATGGTGCTGTCCGCCTCGTTGGTTCCCGCATATTCCCAGGTTCCGGTAGTCTCGTTGTACTGCTCCAGCAGGTACTCTGCCCCGGAAATGCCCAGGCCGACCTCGTCGTCCGCCGTTTGCTTGGTCAGCTTCATCAGCTGGAAGCGTCCATAGTTGGCAATGTTGTTCACCGCGTTGACTCCGGTGAAAACGCGATTGATCACACTGTCCTCCACACGGAAGTGAATATTGCCCTCGCTGTCAATATAGTTTCCATCACCCAGGTTCGTGCTAAACTGGGTGGAATCTTTGGTGTACAGATCGCTGCTCATATCCTCCACCAGGATGTAGTCCCCCGCTTCCAGGCGGTAGGAGAGACGGCCGTTGCTGTCGGTGGTCAGAGTAGCAATCAGGTTCGCCTCCGCCACCGAGCCTTTGTACAGCCGGAAGGTAATGCCGCTTCCCGGTACGCTTCCGTCCTCATTCTCCCAGGTGACGGTCTTATCCAGTTCAATGCCGCCCAGGATCAGGTTATACACGGTTTCCTCGTAGGCAGATACCCGTGTCGCCGACGATTCTTCCGGCGTATTGTCCAGCACAATCTTCCGGACCTCCGTGTTGGCCACATAGCCGTCCGGCTGGGACAGTTCCTTCAGGTAATAGGTGCCGTCCGGCAGGTTGGACCAGGTGATCTTGCCGTACGCGTCTGTGGTGCCGGTGATCACCGGTTCGCCCTGCTCCTCCAGCGTGGCTTTCTGAGCCGCCTCCTCTGTGCTGTACAGGCCGAATACCACTCCCTGGATTGGTACGGAGGTAGGCTTCTCACCCTCCTGCTCATATTTCTGAATGGTCAGGGTGTTGGCCAGGTCGTTGGTGATAGGCTCATCCTCATCCACAGTATTGATGCCATTCTCCGTCACCGTATAGCCATCCTCACCGCCAAAGATGATTCCACCATCCGGCAGGTAGTAGCCTCTGGGGGCCTCTGTCTCCTTCAGCCAGTAATAGATCGTATTGCCATCCTCATCCTCTGCCGGAAGCAGCGGGGAGGTGTAGGTGCCATCCTCATTGTCCACCATAGTCCCCACATGCGTTTCTTCGCCGCAGTCGGAACTGGTGTAGATCTCCAGTGTTGCGCCGGAGAGTTTTACTCCGCTATAGTCGTCCTTCTTGGTCACCGAGAACTTGCCGTAGTTGGTGGAATTTGTCACCTCCACGTAGTTGGTGCCCGCTGCCAGAGTGATGCCGTCCCGGCTGGTGACGCCCGGTTCTACCACCATCTGGAAGGCGGTGTAACTGTCTTTTCCATATTCCGCCTGATCGTCCTCCGACACGGAAACCTCAATGACCCAGTAGTCGCCTGCATCCAGCAGACCGCTTTCCGCTATGCCGTCTTCATTCGTTTCAATGGTTACAATGGTGCCATTTGAGGTGGCATCCGTCATATCCGCTACCGCATTGTCTGTCACCTTGGCACACACGTGAAAGGTGACCCCGGACAAATCCTCCAGCGTCTCACTGCCCCAGACGCCGGTCTTGTGAATCCACAGACGGCCCTTGGGAACGTTGGTCACGGTGATGGGAGAAATCGGATCCGCCGTCTCTGTATTGTCCTCACCTGTGTCTGCGTTCGATGCTCCCAGCGTCTCCACCGGCCGGTACACAACAACGGTATCGCCATCAATCTCCCTTTTTTCTGGATTAGAGCCGTCCGTAATTTTTCCCGCTGCAATCTCTATGTAGATCGGGGTCGCATTCAAGGTATAATTATCATCTACGCCTGTCTCCGTCAGCCGGTAAAGCCCCGGCTCCAGGAAATTGGACAGCACATAGGCATCGGTACTGCTGGTTTCGATGGAGGAATAAGCCTCATATTTGACAAAATCTTCCTCTTCTGTATCGTACTTTTCAATGGAGAAGGTTGCCTTCACTTTCGTATTTGGTTCCTCCGAACTGACCTTGGTCAGGGCAAAACGACCCACATTGGCCTCGTTGTAAATGGCGTGGCTGCTGTCCTCGGTGAACCAGGTGTTGTTCTCTGTCCGGCCCAACACGACTTTATAGTAGCGGACGTTATCGATCTCCACATAGTCATAATATCCATTGTCAGAATCATAAGCCTCCCGGTCCGCCTCCTTGAAGCCCTCTGGCACCGTGGTCTCCGCAAACCAGTAGGTTCCGCTGGGCAGAGCGTTAGACATATACTGTCCGGAATCGTTGCTCTCCACAATGTATCCAACTACTGCGTCCTCGCTCGTATCCGGAATCTGGTTTCCATCGGCGTCCGTAGTAGAGGCATAAATGGTAAACACTGCATTGCTGATACGATACTCCTGGCCGGAGAAAACAGAGATCTTATCCAGCACAATATTGGTAAAGTTCCAGTTGGCAATATACAACTCATTGACGGATGTCTTCCCGTCTACAGAGTAGAAGGTCCCCGTTGTGCCATAGTGTGGGTTGCCCTCGATAATATCATTGACGACCACTTCATGATATACGAAATTGCCATTCTCGTCTTTCTCCAGCTGATAGCCGTTGGGGGCCACCACCTCCAGAATATAATAGGTCTCTCCCGGAATCAAATCTGAAAAGGTATATTGGCCGTTTCCATTCGAGGTGGCAATCTGGTCAATATTCCATTTCAGGTTACCCTCATCATCATAAAGATATTCGACCTCCAAACGATTATCCGTTGTCCATTCCTGGTATTGCTCCAGAACGGATATCATGGCCTTTGCATCTTCCTCGTTCCGGAAAACCGCCACAGTTGATCCCGCCAGCGGTGAATCCGTATCATCCTCGCTATATTTGTAGCCTGGCAGATAAGTCCGGCGGTAGTTGTAAATCGTCACGGAATACTCTTCCCCGCCTGCATCAGCAGGAATTTCAACTTTTGTCCAGCAATTTTCCGTGTCAAAATAGTAGTCAATGTTGTTCTGATAGCCCTCCAGGCTGACTTCCTTCAGGTAATAGGTACGTCCCTGCTCCAGTTTGGGAGTGATCGCCTCTCCGGAAATTACATTACCATCTGCATCCCTGGCAGTTCCGGAGTCAATGGTCACAATGCTGGTAGAATCATTCGCATCAAGGAGGACGGGGCTCAGGTAAACCGTCACTCCGTCTATTATGGTCGGTTCTCCATTGGTACTATCTACCACATATAATTCAAACCTGGCGCCATCAATGGTGGTGGTTTCCCCATAAACCAGCTTGGTAAACCGGATTCGGGGTTTTCTGGAATAATCCTTCAGGGTGATGACCGGTGTGTCAGAAGAATTTGACCAACTCACCGTTCCATCCTTGATCGTCCCATATTGGGTACTCCCATCCGGAAGGATCCGAATCAGCATATCCTCCACGTTGGTCCAGGTTTCATCGTAAACAGGAGTCCCTGCGGAATCCGTCCCGGAAACCACTCCATTTTCCCGAAGCCAATAAACCCCCGGCTCCAAGCCGGCAACTGTATGGGTATAAGACTCCATGGTGAAAGAAGTCACGGGATTCCTGTCAGTGTTTTTTGCAAGAGAGGGAGTACCAGTCAAACTTCCATCCTTCTCCGCATCATACTCATAAAGCGTAAAGCTGGCGCCGCTTAACTGCTGCAGCACTTCCGCTGCAGAATCACCGGCCTCCAGGAAAACTCCGTACTTCTCAATGGTAAACCCGCCCTCTTTTTCATTGCCGATCTGCAGCAGATCGTCTTCGTCACCGCCTACACTCTGGGTCGTGATTTGGTTGGCTGTCACGGTCACCTGATAGATGACGTCAGACAGGACATACCCCTCCGCCGGAGTCAGTTCCTTCATATAATAAGTGCCGGGTTCCAGCCATCCGGAAATGGCAGAACCATCTGCGCCGGTGGTCAGGGTGGTCTCCTGGCCTTCCGCGGTTCCGGCCTGGGCATCTGCCTCCGTTTTGTACACGCCAAAGACCACTCCGTTTAAGGGAGCGCTCCGGTTCACCTCTCCTTCCGCGTTCAGGGCGTACTTGCCAATCTGAATCTTGCCCATGGTGGCGGTGTTTGTGATCGTCACTGTATCCGAATTGTTATATCCATCTACATTCAGTCCCGCCGTCACCGTTACCCTCTGGGACTCAGTTTTCTTTTCGTCGGTTTGATACCCATCCGGCAGCGTTTCCACCAGCCAGTAGTCTCCCGGTTCCAGGTCATCCCAAGACACGGTCCCGTCTGCTCCGGTGGATTTGGTGCCCACCAAGGTCCGGGAGTCATCCACATCCCACGTAGCGGCTGTCGCATCGCCCACCCGGTACAGGGAAAAGGTGACCCCGGCAAAGGCTGTGGACTGGTCATCTGTCTGGTCAAAAGTATCCCGCTTTTCTACGATCAGCGTTCCCTTGCGCTCATTCGTGATGGTCAGTTCAGCAGGAGTACTGGCGTCTGAGCCGGTGGTCACCGCATACCAACTGTCATTTACGGCATATCCTTCCGGAGCTTGTATCTCATGCACCACGTAGGTCGTCTCCTGGGACAGGTCCCCAAAGAGCAGGATACCGTTATCCCAGGTGGTAGCGGTCCGCACGCTTTCCCCGCTGCCGTCCGTCACCGGAACCAGCCACAGTGCATCCTCATGACCGTATTCATTCCGCACCGTGGTGGCGGATTCCACCCCCGCCGCCCTGGCAACTCCCTCGGACACAGACTGGTAGAGTTCAAAAACAGCGCCGGGCAGGACGGTGCTTGTCACACTGTCTGTCTTCGTGATCTGGATGGAGACGGTTCTCTTGTTTTCACACGTTACCTCTTGCTGCAAGCTGTTCGAGGTACAGGTCACCGGAAAAATCGTCTCATTGACCTCAAACCCATCGGGAGCGGAGATCTCTTTTACATAGTAGGTGGTTCCCACCGTCAGGGCGACGGTGGAGTAGCCGATTCCGTTGAGGGGCACGCCATTTTCCTGCACGGTTCCTGTGGTGATGGTATCCAGCCGGTTGGTATCGCTCTTGGCATCCGCTTCCGAAGCGTACACGCCGAATACCGCTCCATTGAGAGCCGTAGACGTGTTATCGCCGTCCTCCGCCTCCTTCACAATCCGGATCTGCCCCACCTTTAAAATGTTCACCACAGATACCTGCTGCTCAATATTCCAGGTGCCGGACCCACTGGCAGGCGCCACTGCCGCCACGGTAAAGGAGTAGAGGGTTGTATCTGCCATGTAGGGGGCCGGGGCATCGGTTTCCTGGTAGTAATACGTCCCCGGAGAGAGGCTCACGGAAGGGGAGGTGGAACGGTTGGTGGCGTCCAGATAGGTGGTGATCTCCACCGCTACCCGGCCCGTTCCCTGTTCCGTGCTCACCTCTGTAAAGTTCCCTTCTAGATCTTTCACACCGTACAGCAGTTCTTCATTCTCATCATAAAGGACAAAGGTGGCTCCCGCCAGTTCCTGGGTGGCAGTTCCTGCGCTGGCGCCGCCTCGCTTGACGAACCGCACCTGAGCCTGGGGATCGTTCTCCACCTGGAGGGTGACTGTCTCCCGAGCCGTCACCTCTACCACCTGAGGCGCTCCGGCGGTATAGTTCACCGGCGCATCTGTCTCCAGCAGCACATAGAATCCCTCCATCAGAAGGTCAAAGGTAGCCATGCCGCTGTTGTTAGTGGTCACGCTGTCCACACACGTGGCCTCAGACAGGTCTGATATGGCGGCTTCTGCCTCCGTTCTTGTTTTATAAGGACCGTACACCTCGAAGGACGCCCCGGACAACCGTATGCTATTATTCTGGGCGTCTACCTTTTGAATCTGCAGCAATCCCATGGGAGAATCATTGAGAAAGATGTTCTCTTCATGAAGCTCCGGCGTATTCACGGTATCTTCCTTAACCGTCACCTTAAATGTATTTTCGGAGACGGTGTACCCTTCCTGCGTCAAAGCTTCGGAAAGCCCTGTCTCTGACAGGGTATAGGTTCCCGCCGGGATGTTGTAAAACACCACCTTGCCGTCGGTTCCGGAGACGGCGGTATAGGTGTTAGTACCATCAGTCAGGGTGAATTCCGCCCCGGCCAAAGGCACATTCGTATCATCGACGCTATTTCCCTTTTTGGTAAACTCCAGGATCCCCACCGTATCCGCCGTGTTGGTCAGCACCAGGGCGCCGTTTTCCCCCTCCGTCTGTTCCCCGACAAAGGTCACATTGCCGCTCTCATCTATCTCCACCCGCACCACAGCGGCAGTTTGGAAACCGTCGGGCGTTTTGGTTTCCTTCAGATAATAGGTGCCATAACGGACATTTTGGAACGTGGCTATGCCATCCTCGTCTACGGCAATATTGCTCAGAAGCTGCCGGTACAGGTTGTAGGCCACAGTGGTGCAGTCTTCATCCGTATACAGGGTAAATTCCGCCGTCCCATAGATGTCCGCATACTGGGAATTCAGCAGGTAAGTGCGGCCGCCTATGGAGAGATACTTTTCCACAGACACGTCGGCAGAGGCCACGCCGTCCTCATAGGCGGCGATTACAAACGTCGCCGTATCCTGCTTGCTGTCTTCCACGTCGCCGTACAGGGTATAGACCAGGTCGACCGTATTGGTTAAAGTATGGGAGGTAATATCCAACGCCGTCCCTTCCGTGGTGTACGGCTTGTACGGATACCGGACCGTATACTGGTAGGTGGTATCCGTCACATCACCCAACTTCTGGTACTGGCCCAGGGTATCCCCCTCCTGCATGGTGTCCAGAGTCAGGAAGGTGATGCCAGTGATGGTGCCGTTATCTTCGTCCAGGGTATAGTCTTTGTCCTTCTCCAAAGGAATCTCGCTGTCCCCGTGGAGGATTTTCACGTCCGACACGGCTACCGCCATTCCGCCTGCCGGCAGGTCTGTGGGGAGGGTATCTATCAGCTTATATTCGGCAAAGCCCAACCGTCCCAGACGGTTCACCCCACCTGCGTCTGTCACCGTCACCTGGTAGGTGACTTCAAAAGAATCGTCGACCCGAACATAGTCCAGGCTGTTCTCCGCATCCCCTCCCACAATGGTCTTCTCCACCTGCCAGTCGGACGCCGCCACCACCGTGACGGTTTGGGCGGGCACCGGCAGGTTCTGGCGAACGGAGTTATCATTAGAAGCCAGATAATTGACAGAGAAGGTAAAATCATCCAGTGTCAGTTCTGTCCCATTGGGCGTCACCAAATTTTCTGTGACCAGGGTAATCGTCACGGTATTCGTGGTGTTGGAAGTCAAACTCTCGCCGTCATTCAACTCAATCGTATAAATCCCATAGTCGTCCTTAGACGTGGCGGTCACATCCGGTCCATCAATCCGAAACTTGTCGTCATCGGTGTCCACCTGAAGATAGGTTGGCAGCGTAAACTGGATATAGGCCCCAGAGTAAGCGTTCCCCTGGTTAGATCCCAGTTCCGGCACATTATACTGGATCTGCAGCTGGAAGGTCTGCCCCGCCAGCACAGAGCTTCCCCCTCCGTCAATAATCAGTGTGGACGTCACGTCCATGGCCGTACCGGAGGACGCGCTCTCCTCCGCATTCACCGCCTGCTGCGCGGCGGCGCCGGTCTCCGGGTCCGCGGCTTCCGCCTCCACACGTTCCGCTTCCTCCGCTGTTGCGGATTCCGCGGACGCGGCGGTCTCCGCCGTTTCCTCTTCAGAGGCCGCTTCTGTGCTCTCCGCTTCCGCCGCCACAGAGCCCTCCGGCTCCGTATTCTCCTCCTGAGATGCCGTCTCGGTCCGGGAACCGGCTTGTTCCTGGCCGGTCTCCACCGCATATGTATTCACGCTGCAGCCGGACGCCACCGTCCCCATTAACATCAGAAGTGAGAGAAACAAAGCAAGCATTCTTCGGTTCCAACCTGTGCGCCTTCCCCTTTTCATGACAAAACATCCTCCTGAACTGTCCTCTTTTCCATCTGCCGGCAAACGGAACGGCAAATGGGTACACTTTCTGTTTTATAAGTCAAGTTAAATTATACGCGGCATACGTCACACTAGCATCACAGTTTTCCTCTGTTTTCTATTATTTCCCCTCAATTTATGACGGTACTTGCGCTTTGGAACAGTCCTTGGTACAATAAAAGCATCCCACCCCTCAAGCATTCGGAAAGGAAAAAATATGAAGTCAGAGCAGCTGCAAATCCAAATGTTCGGCGAATTTCATATGCGCAACGATTATCACACGTTCATCCCTGTCTCCGGCAAAGAGACCCAGGTGACTACGCTGATCACTTACTTGATCGCCAACAAGGACACGGAGACCTCCAAGGACAAGCTGGCGGAAATCCTGTGGCCGGAGGAAGAAATCACCAACCCCACCGGCGCGCTTCGGAACCTGGTTTACCGGGCCCGGCAGGAGCTGTCAAAGTTTTTCCCTGTTTCCCGCTCCAACTGTATCCTCTTCCAGCGGAACGCTTACATCTGGAACCGGGACGTGGACTGTCAGACGGATATCGACCGGTTTGAGGCGCTGCACAACCAGGCCCAGAAGGCCGCCTCGGCGGAAGAGCAGTTCCAATGCTATCAGGAAATGTTCCGGCTCTATCAGGGACATTTTCTTCCCTCCCAGAGCCATGACGAGTGGGTGGTATTCCGCAGCGTTTACTATCAAAACCTGTACATCCAGTGCGTGTTGGCGCTCTGCGCCCATTTGCGGCAGCGGGAGGAATATCAGCAAATCATTGACCTGTGCGAACAGGCCAATCAAAAAGACCTGATGAACGAGGCCATCTATAAAGAGATTTTGGAGGCCTACCTGCAGCTGGGCCACCCCCACAAGGCCCTGGACTATTACCGCTCCATGCTGAACCTCTTCAACTCCCGGTACGGTGTGGATGTTTCGGAAACCTTTTCTGAGACCTACCAGCAAATCCTCCGGGAGTCCCGGAATCATTTGCTGAACATACAGGATCTGGAGGAGAATCTGAAGGAGGAGCAAGGATCCCGGGGCAGTTTTTACTGTAACTTTGACATCTTCAAGAACATTTACCAGATCAACCTGCGGGCGCTGCGCCGGGTCAAAAGCAGGCGCTATCTGGTCCTCATGACCCTGGAGGATCCAAAGCTGCCCGGCACAGTCACAGATTCGGTCCGCCATGAGATGAAGATCCTCCGCAGCGTGATCCAGCGCTACCTGCGCAAAAATGATGTGTTCACCCAATCCAGCTATTCCCAGTATTCTCTGATCCTCATGGTTCCGGGAGAATCCGGCTGCCGGGTGGCCATTGACCGGGTCCGGGACCGCTACCGGGAGAATCGGCAGAACCCGCAGGTAAAGCTGGAGATTGAGATCAAGGAGATCATCTGATCTCCCGGGAGGACAGACTCTCATGAGACAAGAAAAGAAAATATGGCTTCTGTGCCTCCTGCTCTGGGCGTGCCTGTTTTGGTGGGGCTGCTCTGGAGGAGACTCGGAGTCCTCTTCCGGCTCCTCCCAGGAATCCGGCGTTTCCTCCCAGGAATCCGGGGAGACAAGCGCCGTCCGGGACAGCACGCCGGTGGTGCTGGTTCCGGAAGCCTCCGGCCAGGTTTCCTATGGAAATCAGCTGGCCACGCTGGATGCCTCCCACACAGAGGAAGGTTATATCATGGTCCGGTATGACGGAGAGGCTGAGCCGGTGAAGCTGCGGATTCAGATGCCGGATGAGACCCTCTACACCTATACCCTGAATCCCGGCGATTACGAGGTGTTTCCCCTGACCGGAGGGGACGGCTCCTATCAGGTGACCGTCTACGAGTACCGGTCCGCCACCGGCGACTATATCAGCGCCTTCTCCCAAACGCTCTCCGTCTCCCTTCAGGACGAGTTCACCGTATATCTGTATCCCAATCAATACGTGAATTTCACGGCGGACAGCGAAACCGTGGCGCTGGGAGCGCAGCTGGCCCAGGGAGCGGCGGACGACCTGGAGGTGGTCTCCCGGATCTATCAATACGTTACGGAAAACATCTCCTATGACGAGGATCTGGCCCAGAGCGTCCAAAGCGGCTATGTGCCGGTGGTGGACCAGGTGCTGGAACGGGGAAAAGGGATCTGTTTTGACTATGCGGCGCTGATGGCCGCCATGCTCCGGAGCCAGCGGATCCCCACCCGGCTGGAGGTGGGCTATGCCGGAACGGCCTATCACGCCTGGATCTCCACCCACATTGACGAGCTGGGGTGGGTCAACGGCATCATCTACTTTGACGGCTCCACCTGGACCCTCATGGATCCCACCTTTGCCGCCAATTCGGCGGAGGAGGATCTGAAGGATTTCATAGGAGACGGCAGCAACTACCAGACCAAGTACCGTTACTGATGACAGGAGGAACTATGGAACGTCTTTCTCTGAAGCCTCTCAATAACCGGGAACTCTCCACCTTCTGCGGCCAGATGGCCATGATGCTCTCCGCCGGCATTTCCGCCGCGGAGGCCCTGTCCATTTTACAGGCGGGCCTGGAGCATCCGGGCGGCCAAAGGATTCTGGCGCAGGTCTCCCAGTCTCTGGAAGCGGGGGAAAGCCTTTTTGCTTCCCTCTCCGCTCCCCAGGGGGCCTTTCCCTCCTATTTTCTGGACATGGTGAATATGGGAGAGCGGGCCGGGCAGCTGGACACGGTTTTCTCCTCCCTGGCCTCCTACTATGACCGGCAGGAAGCCCTGGCCCAAAACATCCGCAGCGCCGTGACCTACCCGCTGGTGATGATCGCCATGATGCTGGCGGTGGTCCTGGTGCTGATTTTGCAGGTGATGCCCATTTTCAGCCAGGTATACTCCCAGCTGGGCGCGGAGATGAACCGCTTCTCCGCCGGAATCCTGAACCTGGGGACCTGGCTTGGCCGCTACAGCCTGGTCATATTAGCGCTGGCCGCCGTTTTGGTTTTGATCCTGCTTTATCTGGCCAAGACCCGGTCCGGCCGCCGGAAGCTGACCCGCCTGGCCCGCCGCCTCCCGGGCGTCCGGCCCATCTATGAAGCCACCGCCTTCAGCCGCTTTGCCGAAGGCATGTCCCTGACCCTCCGCAGCGGCCTGGACACGGATGAAAGTCTGGCGCTTGCCGGAAAACTCACCGAATCCCCAGCGCTCCGGCAAAAGATCGACGCCTGCCGGCAGCAGACTGCCCAGGGGACGGACCTGGGCGTTTCCTTTCGGGAAAACGGAATCTTCTCCGGGACATATGGCAAGATGGTCTCTGTGGGCATTCTCTCCGGCACGCTGGACGCAGTGCTGGCCCAGGTGGCCGCCCAATACGCGGAGGACGCCTCCCAACGGATCGGCCGGGCCGTGTCCCGGCTGGAGCCCACGCTGGTGGCGGTGCTCTCTGTACTGGTAGGAATGATCCTTCTGTCTGTTATGCTGCCGCTGATGGGGATTATGTCCAACATTGGCTAAAGGAGGGCCGGCTTGATGAACCGTTTTATTGAAAAAGGCCATGAGGAAAGACGTTTTCCCGGCGCTCTGCTTTCCGCCGCCGTCTTTTTGCTCTTGCTCATCTGGGCCGTCCGGGGGCTTTCCTCCGTCTCCGCCGCCGCAAACGCCCAGGGAGCAGAGGCTTTGGAGACGGCCCTGCGCCGGAGCGTGGTCCATTGCTACGCCGCCGAGGGCTTTTACCCGCCCAGCCTGGAATACCTGGAGGAACACTATGGCCTGACCTATGACAGGGAGCGGTATTGGATCGACTATCAGCCGGTGGGGGCCAACCTGATGCCGGACATGACGGTCCTGGAGACGCAAGGATGAAAGGGGGCGGTCTGGTGCGGCTTAAGACGGATTTTCTCTTTACCCTGGCGCTCTTGCTCCTGTTTGCCCTGACCTCCCTGGCCCTGGTGGTCACCGGCGCCAACGTTTACCGGAACACCGCCGCCTCCATGGAGGAAAACTATACCACCCGAACCGCTTTGGCCTATGTGGCGGAAAAAATTCGCCAGAACGATGTGGACGGCGCGCTGACGGCCCGGGACAATGTGCTCTGCCTGACCCAGTACGGGGAGGAAAACGCCTGTCTGTACATCTATGAATACCAGGGATGGCTCTCTGAGCTTTTGATTCGGGAGAGTCAGGAGTTCCGCCCGGAGGAGGGACAAAGACTTCTGGAAGTGGGTTCTTTCTCAGTGGAGTCCCAGGGCGGTTCCCTCTATGAGATCGCCGTCTCCGGAACAGACGGAGAGGCGGCCTCCCTGCTGGTTTCCCCCACTGCCGCCAGAGAAACGAACTGAACCTTTCGGGTGCAACTGGATGGCGTGGAAGCCGCGCCAGGAAAGAGGAAAGGAGCTGTTTTTTTGCAGACTGACCACAGATCCAGCCTTTTTTTATTGGAATTGATTGTTGCCATTCTCTTTTTTGCGCTGGCCAGCGCTGTCTGTATGCAGTTGTTTGCCCGCTCCCACACGCTCCAGCAGGAGACGAAGGACCTGAACCAGGGGCTGCTTTTGGCCCAAAGCGCCGCGGCGGTCTTTGAGAGCCGGGACGGCGACCTGGCCGCCCTGGAAGAGTTCTTTCCCCAAGGGACTCTGGACGCCTCCGGAGCCGTTTTTACCGCCCTCTACGGATCGGATTGGGAGCCGCTGCCGGAGACCGCAGAGGCCGCAGAGGCTGCCTATCAGCTGACAGCGGTCCTTGCAAGCGCTGAAAACGGTGCGGGCGAGGACGTTGGGGACGTTGAGGATACCGGGGACGGCGGCTGCCTCCGGCAGGCTCAAATCACTTTGACACGCCTTTCCGGCTCGGAAGAAGGGGCGGAAATCATCTGTTCTCTGCCTGCGGCGGCGCAGCTGCCCAGGACCGTCCCGGCAGACAGCGGACAGCAGGAGGAACGCTCATGAAACGAAAGTCTCCATCTTTTCATCTGGGAACCGGCTCCTCTTTCATTCTTATGATCTTTGTGCTGCTCTGCCTGGTGGTATTTGCGGTCCTTTCCCTGGTCAGCGCAAACGCAGACTGGAAGCTGGGGGACCGGCTGGCCCAGCGCACCGCCGCTTACTATGAAGCAAGCCAAAGGGGCAAGGAACGCCTGGAGGAACTGGACCGCCAGCTGGCCGCCCTCTATCAGGAGGCGGAGAGCCTTTCCGCCTACCGGGATGCCTGCCGCAGCTGGCTTTCCTCCCTGGACGGGACGCTGGAGGAGGGGACAGAGGCCGGCGCCTTTCTCTTTTCCTTCCAGGAAGAGATCACGGATCAACAGCACCTGGCCGTTACCGTACAGATTCCCATGGAACCGGCTGCCGGGGAGTCTTTTTACCAAATAAAAGCCTGGCAGACCGAAGCCAGCCAGGCGTGGGAACCGGATAATTCTTTGGATTTGATCGAATATTAAATTTTTTTTGAAAGCATCTCCGGATTGGAGGCATACTGGAGCGCGGTATTCCGGTGAATCCGCCCTTCCTGGTACAGCTTCAACAGCCCCTGGTCCATGGAGATCATCTCCTCCGAGTTGGAGGAGTAGACCACCCCGTCGATCTGGTGTACCTTATTTTCCCGGATCATGTTCCGAATAGCCGGCGTCACGGTCATCTTCTCAAACACCGGGATCAACTCCCCATCCACCGTGGGAACCAACTGCTGGGAAACCACCGCCCGCAGCACCATGGACAGCTGCACGGCAATCTGGTGCTGCTGATTGTTGGGAAACACGTCTATGATCCGGTCAATGGTGTTGGCCGCCCCCACCGTATGGAGGGTGGATAGAATCAGATGGCCCGTCTCTGCCGCCGTCATGGCCACCTGAATGGTCTCATAATCCCGCATCTCCCCCAAAAGAATGGCGTCCGGGCTTTGGCGCAGCGCCGCCCGCAGCGCCGCAATATAACTCTCCGTGTCCGAACTGATCTCCCGCTGGCTGACAATGCTCTTTTTATGGGAATGGAGAAATTCCAGCGGGTCCTCCAGGGTGATGATGTGCTCTTCTTTGGTGCTGTTGATCCGGTCAATGATACAGGCCAGAGTAGTGGATTTCCCGCTGCCCGCCGGGCCTGTGACCAGCACCATTCCCTTGGTATAGTCTGCCAGACTCAGAATGTTGGGGGTAATCCCCAGCTTCTGAGGATCCGGGATCTGGAAGGTGATCACCCGGACCACCGCCGCCATGGTGCCCCGCTGCCGGTACACACTGGCCCGGAACCGGGAAACGCCCCGGATGGCAAAGGAAAAGTCATCATCCCCGGTGCGCAGGAACCGTTCCATGTCCCGGTCTTCCGCCAGGCGGCAGATCCCCCGGACCAACTCCTCCGCATCCGCTGGCCGCAGCCGTTCCGGACTTACCGCTTCCATGACTCCGTTGACTTTCACCGAAAGCGGCCGTCCCACCACGATAAAGATATCCGAAGCGCCGCGCCGGGCCGCCTCCGTCAAATATGCAATCAGATGCTCCATGTCCTCTCCTCCCCTCTGCCGCGCTTTGGGCAAAGAGGTTTGCTTATCCCCCGGTTACGGCTCTTCGCCGTCCTCCGGCTCTTCTTCCAGCATCTCATCGTCTCCGGCGTCCACGTCCTCCTCGGACTCCTCCGTCTCATCCTCCGGATCCGGGCCGGCGTTTTCCTCCTCCGGCAGCGGCTCCGTGATGTCAAACAGATCGCTTCCGTCTGTGTTCAGACGCACAGAGCGGTATTTCTTCATACCGGTACCGGCCGGGATCAGCTTTCCGATGATCACGTTCTCCTTGAGGCCGATCAGCGGATCCACCTTGCCGTTGATGGCCGCTTCGGTGAGGACCTTGGTGGTCTCCTGGAAGGAGGCGGCAGACAGGAAGGAGTTGGTGGCCAGAGCCGCCTTGGTGATGCCCAGCATCACCTGCTTGCCCTCGGCTTCCTTCTTGCCCTCGGCCCGGAGTTTTGCGTTCATATCGTCAAAATCCAGCACGTCCATGGACACGCCCGGCAGCATATCGCTGTCGCCGCTGTCCTCAATGCGGATCTTCTTTAACATCTGGCGGACAATCACCTCAATGTGCTTGTCGTTGATATCCACGCCCTGGAGCCGGTACACCCGCTGCACTTCCTGGATCATGTAATCCTGCACAGCCCGGACGCCCTTGATCTTCAGAAGATCGTGGGGGTTGATGGAACCCTCGGTGAGTTCGTCGCCGGGCTCCAGAATCTGGCCGTCCCGGACCTTGATCCGGGAACCGTAAGGAATCAGGTAGGTCTTGCTGTTGCCGGTTTCCCGGTCGGTGACAATAACCTCCCGCTTCTTCTTGGTGTCCTTGATGAACACCTCGCCGCCGATCTCCGCAATGATGGCCAGGCCCTTGGGCTTTCTGGCCTCAAACAGTTCCTCCACACGGGGAAGACCTTGGGTGATATCATCTCCGGCCACACCGCCGGTGTGGAAGGTCCGCATGGTCAGCTGGGTACCGGGTTCGCCGATGGACTGAGCCGCAATGATACCCACGGCCTCTCCTACCTGCACCGCCTCGCCGGTGGCCAGGTTGCCGCCGTAGCACTTGGCGCAGACCCCCAGATGGGACCGGCAGGTGAGCACGGTGCGGATCTTCACGGAGGCGACGCCGGTCTTCATGACCCGGGCCGCCTTCCGGGGCGTCATCAGTTCGTTGGCATGGCCCACAATCTCACCGGTGGCAGGGTCCGCAATGTCCTCCGCCAGGGTCCGGCCGGTGATCCGCTCCTCCAGACTCTCAATGATCTCATGGCCGTCCTCCAGGGTCCGGATCTCCATGTAGGGGATCTCTCCCTCTGCGGCGCAGTCGTTCTCCCGGATGATCAGATCCTGGGACACATCCACCAGACGCCGGGTCAGGTAACCGGAGTCGGCGGTACGCAGAGCCGTATCGGACAGACCTTTCCGGGCGCCGTGGGCGGAGATGAAATATTCCAGCACGTCCAGGCCTTCCCGGAAGTTGGACTTGATGGGCAGTTCAATGGTCCGGCCGGTGGTATCCGCCATCAGGCCCCGCATACCGGCCAGCTGCTTGATCTGCTTGTCGGAGCCACGGGCGCCGGAGTCGGCCATCATATAGATGTTGTTGTATTTGTCCAGGCCGTCCAGCAGTTCCTGGGTCAGAATCTCATCGGTCTCTTTCCAGGTTTCAATGACCTCTTTGTACCGCTCTTCCTCGGTGATCAGGCCCCGGCGGAAGTTCTCGCCGATGGCGTCCACCTGTTCCTGAGCCGCCTTGATCAGTTCCTTCTTCTTGGCCGGCACCGTCATATCCGAGATGGAGACGGTCAAGGCCGCCTGGGTGGAATACTTGTAGCCAATGGCCTTGATCCGGTCCAGCACCTCTGCGGTCTCGGTGGTGCCGTGGGTGTTGATGACCTTCTCCAGAATCTGCTTCAGGCCCTTCTTGCCCACGTGGAAATCCACTTCCAGCTTCAGTTCGTTGCCGGGCACGGACCGGTCCACAAAGCCCAGGTCCTGCTCAATGATCTCATTGAAGATGAAGCGGCCCAGGGTGGACTCCACCGTGCCCGCCAGTTCCCGGCCGTCTGGCATGGTCTTCTTCACCCGCACTGTGATCCGGGCATGAAGATCCAGCGCCTTATTCTCATAGGCCAGAATGGCCTCGTTCACATCCTTAAAGTGCTTGCCCTCTCCCATGACGCCGGAGCGCTCCTGGGTCAGGTAGTAGATGCCCAGCACCATATCCTGGGAAGGCACCGCCACCGGGCCGCCGTCCGAAGGCTTTAACAGGTTGTTGGGGGAGAGCAGCAGGAACCGGCACTCAGCCTGGGCCTCCACGCTCAGGGGCAGGTGAACGGCCATCTGGTCTCCGTCAAAGTCCGCATTGTAGGCGGTACACACCAGGGGATGCAGCTTGATGGCCTTGCCCTCCACCAGAATCGGCTCAAAGGCCTGAATGCCCAGCCGGTGCAGGGTAGGGGCCCGGTTCAGCATCACCGGGTGCTCCTTGATCACGTCCTCCAGCACGTCGAACACCTCGGACTGGAGGCGCTCCACCATCTTCTTGGCGCTCTTGATGTTGTGGGCAATGCCCCGGCCCACCAGTTCCTTCATGACAAAGGGCTTGAACAGCTCGATGGCCATTTCCTTGGGCAGGCCGCACTGGTAGATCTTTAACTCCGGTCCCACCACAATAACGGAACGGCCGGAGTAGTCCACGCGCTTGCCCAGCAGGTTCTGACGGAACCGGCCCTGTTTTCCCTTCAGCATATCGGACAGGGACTTTAGCGGCCGGTTGCCGGGCCCCGTCACCGGCCGGCCCCGGCGGCCGTTGTCAATGAGGGCGTCCACCGCTTCCTGAAGCATCCGCTTCTCATTCCGTACAATGATATCCGGAGCCCCCAGTTCCAGCAGCCGGGCCAGCCGGTTGTTCCGGTTGATGATCCGGCGGTACAGGTCGTTCAAATCAGAGGTGGCAAACCGGCCGCCGTCCAGCTGCACCATGGGCCGCAAATCCGGCGGGATCACCGGCACCACGTCCAGAATCATCCACTGGGGCTTGTTGCCGGAGGCACGGAAAGCCTCCACCACCTCCAGCCGCTTGATGATCCGGGCCCGCTTCTGGCCGCTGGCGTCCTTCAGCTTGGACCGCAACTCCGCAGAATCCTTCTCCAGGTTAATGGCCTTTAACAACTCCTGGATGGCCTCGGCTCCCATGCCTACCCGGAAGTTGTTGTGGCCGTATTTCTCCGCTGCCTCCCGGTATTCCTTCTCCGAGAGCACCTGCTTATACTGCAGGTTCGTGGCCCCCTTATCCAGCACAATGTAGGAGGCAAAGTACAGCACCTTCTCCAGGGTCCGGGGAGACAAATCCAGAATCAGGCCCATGCGGCTGGGGATTCCCTTGAAATACCAGATATGGGACACCGGCGCCGCCAGGGCAATGTGGCCCATCCGCTCCCGGCGGACGCCGGACTTGGTTACCTCCACGCCGCAGCGGTCGCAGATGACCCCTTTATAACGGATTTTCTTATACTTGCCGCAGTGACACTCCCAGTCCTTGTTGGGTCCGAAGATCCGTTCGCAGAACAGGCCGTCCTTCTCCGGCTTCAGAGTGCGGTAGTTGATGGTCTCCGGCTTTTTTACCTCTCCGTGGGACCATTTCAAAATCTTTTCCGGAGACGCCAAGCCTATCTTGATCGCATCAAACACCAACGGCTGATAATTATCCTCTTGATTCATTGCAGGCATATGGTTTCTCCTTTCTTATACTTCGTCATAATCGTCCGAATCCGAATCTCCGTCTTCCAGGCCTTCCATGCTGCTCAGGAAATCGTCATCGTCTTCCTCCGTTTCCACGTCCACCAGTTCGCCGTCGGAGAATTCCTGCTCCTGATAGCCGTGGGCGCTAAAGGACTCGTTGTGCCGGGGCTCCCGGTCGCCCTCGATCACCGCCCGGAGATCCCGCTCGCTGTAGTCCACATTTTCCTTGATCTCCACCTCGGAGCCGTCCTCCCGGAGCAGCTTCACATCCAGGCCCAGGGACTGAAGTTCCTTCAGCATTACCTTGAAGGATTCCGGCACGCCGGGGGTGGGGATATTGCCGCCCTTGATGATGGCCTCGTAGGTCTTCACACGGCCCACCACGTCGTCCGACTTGACCGTCAGGATCTCCTGCAGGGTGTACGCCGCGCCGTAGGCCTCCAGGGCCCACACTTCCATCTCGCCGAACCGCTGGCCGCCAAACTGGGCTTTGCCGCCCAGAGGCTGCTGGGTTACCAGAGAGTAAGGACCGGTGGAACGGGCATGGATCTTGTCGTCCACCAGATGATGCAGCTTCAGGTAGTGCATGTGGCCAACGGTGACCATGCCGTCAAACTCTTCGCCGGTCCGGCCGTCCCGGAGTTGTACCTTTCCTTCCCGGGTGATGGGCACACCCTTCCACACCTTCCGGTGATCCAGATGGCTGCCCAGGTACTCCATCGCGTCCTCCCGGACTTTTCCTTTGTATTTCTCCTGGAAGTTTTCCCAGCTGGAGTTGACGTAATCATTGGCCAGTTCCAGGGTATCCATAATATCATCCTCGTTGGCGCCGTCGAACACCGGGGTGATGACCTTAAAGCCCAGGGCCTCGGAGGCCAGGCTCAGGTGGGTCTCCAGAACCTGTCCGATGTTCATACGGGACGGCACGCCCAGAGGGTTCAGCACAATGTCCAGAGGGCGTCCGTTGGGCAGATACGGCATATCCTCCACCGGCAACACCCGGGACACCACACCCTTGTTTCCGTGACGCCCAGCCATTTTATCGCCCACAGAGATCTTTCTCTTCTGGGCAATGTAAATCCGAACCGTCTCATTGACGCCGGGGGAGAGTTCATCCCCGTTTTCCCGGGTGAACGCCTTGGCGTCCACCACAATCCCGTATGCGCCGTGAGGCACTTTCAGGGAAGTGTCCCGGACCTCCCGGGCCTTCTCGCCAAAGATAGCCCGGAGCAGCCGCTCCTCGGCCGTCAGTTCCGTCTCCCCCTTGGGGGTCACTTTGCCCACCAGAATATCCCCGGCCCGGACCTCCGCGCCAATGCGGATGATGCCCCGGTCATCCAGGTCTTTCAAAGAATCATCGCCTACCCCCGGCACGTCCCGGGTGATCTCCTCCGGCCCCAGCTTGGTATCCCGGGCCTCCGCCTCGTACTCCTCAATATGGATGGAGGTGTACACGTCGTCCCGGACCAGCCGCTCGCTCAAGAGAACGGCGTCCTCATAGTTGTAGCCTTCCCAGGTCATGAACCCGATCAGCGGGTTTTTGCCCAGGCCGATCTCGCCGCCGCTGGTGGAAGGACCGTCCGCCAATACGTCT
This sequence comes from uncultured Lachnospiraceae bacterium, assembly GCA_964507035.1. Lineage (GTDB taxonomy): Bacteria > Bacillota > Clostridia > Lachnospirales > Lachnospiraceae > Pseudolachnospira. Next base: position 36,489 of record CAZDOQ010000002.1, read on the forward strand.
CCCTTCTCCACCACCTGGCCTTTATCCACAATGGGCTTCTGGTTGTAGCAGTTGCTCTGGTTGCTGCGCTTGAACTTGGTCAGACGGTACTCGTCCCGGACGCCGTCCTCCGCCTTCACGATGATGGAGTTGGAGGAAACCCTCTCCACCACGCCGCCGCGCTTTGCCAGCACGCAGACGCCGGAGTCCACCGCCGCCTTGCTCTCCATGCCGGTTCCCACAATGGGGGTTTCGGTGATCATCAGCGGCACCGCCTGCCGCTGCATGTTGGAGCCCATCAGCGCCCGGTTGGCGTCGTCGTTCTCCAAAAACGGAATCATGGAGGTGGCCACGGAGAACACCATCTTAGGGGACACGTCCATCAGGTCGATCTTCCGCTTCTGGAACTCGGAGGTTTCCTCCCGGAAACGGCCGGCCACGTTGTTGTTCACAAAGCGTCCTTCCTCATCCAGCGGGGAGTTGGCCTGCGCCACAATGTAGTTATCTTCCTCGTCCGCGGTCAGGTAGATGACCTGATCCGTCACCACCGGGTTCTTGGGATCGCTCTTGTCCACCACCCGGTAGGGAGCCTCAATAAAGCCGTACTCGTTGACCCGGGCATAGGTGGCCAGGGAGTTGATCAGACCGATGTTGGGACCTTCCGGGGTTTCAATGGGGCACATTCTCCCGTAGTGGGAGTAGTGTACGTCGCGGACCTCAAATCCGGCCCGGTCCCGGGACAGGCCGCCGGGGCCCAGGGCGGACAGACGCCGCTTGTGGGTCAGCTCCGCCAGCGGGTTGTTCTGATCCATAAACTGGGACAGCTGGGAGCTTCCAAAGAACTCCTTCACCGCCGCCGTTACCGGCTTGATGTTGATCAGGGACTGGGGGGAGATATCCTCCTGGTCCTGGGTGGTCATCCGCTCCCGGACCACCCGCTCCATCCGGGAAAGGCCTATGCGGTACTGGTTCTGGAGCAGTTCGCCCACCGCCCGGATCCGCCGGTTGCCCAGATGGTCAATGTCATCGCTGTTGCCAATGCCCTCGCTCAAGTGCATGCAGTAGTTGATGGAGGCGAAAATGTCCTCCTTGGTGATGTGCTTGGGCACCAGGCTGTGGAGATTTTTCCGCACTGCGGCCTTCAACTCCTGCTGATCCGGATACTGCTCCATCAGGGACATCAGCGCCGGGTAGAACACGTTCTCCTTGACGCCCGCTTCCCGGGGATCAAAGTCCACGTAACCGGCCATATCCACCATCAGGTTGGAGAGGATCTTGATCTTCCGCTCCTCCCCCTGGAGCCACACATAGGGCATGCCGGCGTTCTGGATCTCCGTGGCCATCTCCCTGGTCACCACGGTTCCCGCCTCCGCCAGCACCTCGCCGGTGGAAGTGTCCACCACATCCTCCGCCAGAGTATGGCCCACAATCCTCTTATTAAAATGAAGCTTCTTGTTGAACTTATAACGGCCCACCTTGGCCAGATCATACCGCCGGGGATCAAAGAACATGCTCTCCAGCAGACTTCTGGCGTTGTCCACGTACAGCGGCTCTCCGGGACGGATCTTCCGGTACAGTTCCAGCAGGCCCGCGTCCGCATCCTCCGCCGCATCTTTTCCAAAGCTGGCCATGATCATGGGTTCTTCCCCAAAGAGGTCCGCAATCTCCGCATTGGTGCCCACGCCAAGGGCACGGATCAGCACCGTCACCGGCACCTTCCGGGTCCGGTCCACCCGCACGTAAAACACGTCGTTGGAATCGGTCTCATACTCCAGCCAAGCGCCCCGGTTGGGGATCACAGTGCAGGAGTACAGCTTCTTGCCGATCTTGTCATGGCTGACGCCATAATAGATGCCCGGGGAGCGAACCAGCTGGCTGACAATGACCCGCTCCGCTCCGTTGATCACAAAGGAACCTGTCTCCGTCATCAGAGGCAGGTCTCCCATAAAGATCTCATGCTCCTTGATCTCGTTGGTCTCTTCGTTGATCAGCCGGACTTTCACTTTTAACGGGGCCGCAAAAGTCGCATCTCGCTCTTTGCACTCTTCTATGGAATATTTCACGTCGTCTTTGCATAAAGTAAAATCCACGAACTCCAGACTGAGGTGGCCGCTGAAATCCGATATCGGGGAAATATCTTCAAATACCTCTTTCAGCCCTTCGTCCAAGAACCACTGGTAGGAGTCCTTCTGAATTTCTATGAAATTGGGCATCCCCAGCACTTCTTTCTGTCTCGAGTAACTCATTCTCACGCCTTTTCCGGCTCTCACCGGGCGTATTCTGCAATTCTCCATAGACGATTCACCCCTGTTTTTTAATTAGACTGGCCCTTCGTGGAAGAAAAGGCATACCCCACCACGATAGAGTACATTTAAGAATAGCAAAGTTTTGTCAGCCTGTCAACGACTTTTTCTATTTTCCTGTAGTTTGGCAGCCCAACCCCGCTTAACATTCTCCAAAGCCAGCCATGGCTTTATTTTTTGTCAATCCTTATAAAAACAAGATGGATTAAAGAAGAAGGGATCGTACATACAGACAAGGGAAATAAGAAACGCGTCATCGAACAGAAGTAACGTGTATCTGTAAAATATATAAAAGTCTCGCAGCCCAGTATGAGTGTGCTATACGAGACTTTTTGTGCCAACAAGCTGTCAAAAACGGGATTATAAAGGGTTCTCCGGCAAATGTCAAGGGTTTTCCGCAGCCTTAAAAAGCGCCTACGATCCTCCCAGGGCCTGGTTCACCGCCGCCAGGTACTGGTCCACCGTCTCATTCCCCAGGTCCTCCCGGAGCATTTGCACCACCACCTCACGGGCGTCCTGCATCCGCTCCCGCAGCGCATCAGAAATTTCCAGTACCTCCAGCCCTTGTTCCTGGGAAAGGGCCAGGATCTCCTGGTTCTGTTCCTTGGACTCCTCCAGCAGTTCCGCATCCATCTCTTCCATAAAACGCTGGAGAAGCTGCTGGTACTCCGGTTCCAGGGCCTCCCACTGGTCCAGGTTCATCACATAGCAGCTGATCATAGGCAGGTGGTTGGTCAGCACCACGTAGTCCTGCACTTCGTTTAGCCGTGCGCTCTCCAAATAGTACAGCGGGTTTTCCTGCCCCTGGATACTGCCCAGCTGCAGAGCCACCCTCACCTGGTTGAAAGACATGGGGATGGGCAAAGCGCCCAGGGCCTGCCAGAAAGCCACATGGTACTCCGTCTCCATGGTCCGCAGCTGCAGCCCCTCCAGATCCGCCGGTTCCTGCACCGGCACATTGCTGGTCATCTGGCGCATGTCAAAAGCCCGGCAGGACAGCAGGTACAGGCCATTTTGGGAAAAGTATTCCTGCATCACCTCCAGATACCCCGCATCCATCAGGGCATTGAAGGCCTCCGGGTCCCCAAACAGGGCCGGTATATCCAAAAGCGCCGCCTCCGGCACCGCCGGGGACAGGTAGGAAGGAACGCAGTTGATGATATTCAGGGTGCCGCTCTGCACCCCCTCCAAAATCTGCAGGTCATCCCCCAGGACCCCGTTGTCATAGAGCTGAATCAACATTCGCCCCTGGCTCCAGTCCGAAAGTTTCTCCACATATTCGTCAAACAGGCTGCCCCGCACCACGTTTTCCCAGTTTCCGGAGGTGGCCACCGTCAGTCTGACCTCCAGATCGGAATCCTCCTCCGCGCCGCCGGACTCGGAAGACAAAGGGAGAGGATCTTCTCTGGCCTCCGTCTCTGCCGCGCCATTTCCGCAGCCGCCCAGACCCAGACAAAGGGTCAGGGCCAGCGCTAGACAGAAGTACTTACTGCCCTTCATTTGCCACCTCCTCTCTCCGGCTTTCCTCCCGGAACTGCCCCGGCGTGAGACCCGTGTACTTTTTAAACACCCGGGTAAAGTTCTGGGCGGAGTTGAAGCCGCACTGTATTCCAATCTCTCCGGTGGGCCGGTTGGTCTCCCGCAGAAAGGCCTTGGCCTGCTCCACCCGGCACTTGTTCAGGTATGCGGAAAATCCTGCCTTGGCCACATCGGAAAACACCTCGCTGAGATACGTGGAAGAGATGCCGATGGCCTCGCTGACCTCATTGAGGCTCAGGGATCCTTCCTGGTAATGGTTCTCTATGTACTCCTGGGCCATTTTCACGTACCGGTATTTTTTATTCTGATTGCCGGCCTGCAGCAGTTTTAGCAGCCGGTGATACACCTCCAGCATGTACTGGCGGCAGCTTTCCGGAGACTCCAGGGATTCCGGGGATTCTCCTTCCCCCTGCTCCGCTTTCTGCACCGTCTCCTCCGGCACCCCGTAGTTTGACAGCCGCTCCCGCACAGGCTGCAGAAGCTGCTGGAAATAGGCAAAGAAATGCTTCTGGGGCATCTGGCAGATCTCCTCCACCAGAGCCGTCCCCTCTGCAATGGCCTCCCGGGCGTTTTTCTGCTCTGCCAGTTCCGCCACCTGCTCTCCCCGGACGGCATAATACTGCATCCACCGCTCCTGCAGGTCCGAATCGCTCTCCATCCGGCACTCCTTCTGGAATTCCTGGTTGCGGATATCCTCGATGGCCTCCTGGCAGGACTCCTGAAGCTGGGTGATCTCCTGACAGATCTTTCCTTTGCCCACCGTCATCTGATAATCCACCTGCTCCATGGCCTGGTACAGCCGCTTTTCCAGTCCTCCCACCTGAAGATAGATCTGGCTGTTCGTCCAGTTCTCCGGGAAGAACAAAAGCAGAGCCAGCAGGGTCTCATCCAGGAACAGACTCCATACCCGGTACACATCCGTCTGCCATCCCTCCGCCACGTTCTTTAAACTTCGCTGGTATAGGCTGTTTTCCAACAGAGAGGATTCCCCTCCGGTGTGGTGGAAGGACACCGCCAGGACCATATACTGCCGCTGCAGCAGATCCAGCCGGTCCAGTCCCCGGAGACTGCGGCTCACATAGGCAAGGTCCCCGGCTTGCCCGGCAAGAATACTCCGAAACAGCTGATCCAGCACATCGTTGGAGATGCCGGCCAAAAGTTCCCGCTGCTCCTGATTTTGCTCCAGGGTATCTGTGTAGGCCATCTCCAGGTATTCCATCTCATTCCGGACCGGCTCCTCCCCGCCTTTTCTCTTCTGGCGGGAAGCAATAAACAGCAGCCGGGCAATGGGCCGGTATACGCTGTGGGTGATCTTCACGGTAACCGCCAGGCTCAAAGCCAGGTAGGCGGCTAAAAAGGGAAGTACCAGCCGGAACACGTAGGCCGGGTCCGCCGTCTCATATCCGTTTTGCCGCAGGCAGAGGAATTCCCAGTCCAGCGCCTCCACCTGACAGGAAAGCATCTCCCCTTCCTCCCAGGCAGTCAGCACCTCCTGCCCCGGCTCCCGGAATAGCCAATTTCCCTCCGCATCCCGGACATAGATCTCCTCCGTCCCGGAGCCCTGGACCAGCTGATACAGATGCTCCCCGTTGATCTGAAAGAACAAGGCTCCCACAAAATTGGGTACGCAAAACTCGGAGACTAAAAACACGCTCCCCTGATAGGTAAAGGTCTGTTGCGCCACCTCGCTCAGTCCCGCCAGATTCGTGCGGCTCTCCTGGTAACTTTGGATCATATCCGATTCCGGGAAGCTGTCCAGAGACAAAAAAGTCCCATCCGAATGGTAGATCTCGCCGGTGTAGGGCAGATAAAAAAACGCCTCTGAAAGACTCTGATATTCTTGAGAATAGGCCGTCAGTGTCTGGAGGATTCTCCTGCGCACCTCCGGATCTTGATTTTGAGGATTGACCATCACCGAAACTACGTCGCTGTCCTGGAGAAACTGGACCATCACCCGCTGCAGCTCATCCACCTGCAGCCCCACCAGTTCCTCCGCCTGCTCCAGTTGACGCTTTCGCATGATCTCAATGTGGTTGCGCTGTTCCCTCACCACCACACTGTTGAGAAAATAGATCACCGCCGCCACTGTGGCCAAGGTCAGCAGCAGCAGCAAAAAGAATGTTTTAAAAAACAGACTCTTTTTCCGAAAAAAGAGCCTGAATCGGTCAAGCATTTGTTTCATCCGCTTTTCCCCCATTCCAGCTCTCACTCGCAGGCGGATCTCCCCTTGCGCGCCATGCGCTTGTCTGTCTAGAACTATTATACACAATCCGGCCGGTCTCCGCAAGAACCGGCTTTCATAATTATAAATCGGAAAGTGCCCCAATTGAAACCTGTCATAACCGGCACCCGCTTGCCGGGTGTATCGCTTAAAATTGGAAAAGCGCGGTCATAGAAAGGCCGCGCTTTTCCCTGCCGCCGGCGCTGTTTCCCCGGCAAACCGTCTTTTTACTGATCCGCTGATGCCAGCGCTTCCTGGAGCATGGCCACCAGGCCGCCGCCTACCTGACTGTCGATATCAGAGTAAAGCTGCTGTACGCCGTCCAGAGCCAGTACTTCCTCAATGAACGCATCATCGTACTCGATGATCTGCATACCACCCTCTTCCAGGGTAGCCCGGGACTCTTCGTCAATGGCGATAAGCTGCGCTTCAATTTCCTCCGCCGCTTCCGCAGCCGCCTGATTCAGCCAATCCTGATACTGCTGAGGCAGGTTGGTGAAGGTTTCATTGTTGAACAGCAGCTGATTGCAGTACAGAATGTGATGGGTGAGGATCAGATAGTCCTGCACTTCCTGCAGGTTTGCGCCCACAATGGTATCCGTGGCGTTCTCTTGCGCGTCCAGTCCGCCGTTCTGCAGGGTAATGTACACTTCGCCCCAGGTCAGAGGAGTGGGGGCCGCGCCCAGAGCCGTCCAGAACGCCATGTGGTTGGAGTTCTCCATGGTACGGATCAGCAGTCCGTTGTAATCCTCCAGCGTGTTCAGGGCCACATTGGAAGTGGTCTCCCGGAAGGTGCCGCCCTGGAGGAAGTGCAGAACCCGGAAGTTGTTCTCCTCATAGGCCGCCTTCAGGGCATCGGAAAATTCGCTGTCGTTGAGGACGGTGCCAATGGTGTCCCCGTCATACTGGGCAAATACCATGGGCAGGTCAAAGATTGCCGCAGCCGACACAAAGGTGGCGGTGGGGGCCGTCTGGCAGATTACAAAATCCATATCCCCGTCCAGCATCTGCTGCTGCATGTCCGTGTCGCTTCCCAGTGCGCCGTTGGGCTGATAGTTGACGGTGATCAGGCCGCCGGAAAGTTCCTCCACGGTCTGAGAAAACAGTTCGCCGTAGAGCTGGGCCGCCGCGCCGGCTCCGGCATTGTCTCCGCCGATCAGGGTGATGGGCTCCAGGTCAGAGGTATCCACCGCTGCGGTATCCTCTACGGTATCCGCCGCTGCCGTGGTGTCCCCCGCAGCCGCGGTAGTCTCTCCCTCGCTTCCGCAAGCAGTCAAAGACACTGCCATCATAGCTGCCAACATCATTGCGACCATTCTTCTCTTCATACACTTTTCCTCCTATTTCTTTTATATATAGGCGGCTTTAAGAGCCGTCCTTTTGCTCGTTAGATCTTTATAGCAGCGCCAGACTGAACCACTCCACATAGGTAATGATAAACAGCGCTACGCCAAAAGCTATAATAAAGGGCAGGGCCCGTTTTGCTATAACCATTGGTGGTTCTTCCGCCAAGTTTCCGGCCACAAACAGGTCCAATCCAAAGGGCGGGGTTGCCAGGCCAATGGACAGGCAGCAGACCAGCACCACGCCAAAGTGTACTTCGTTGACGCCCAACTCCTGCACCGCCGGCAGCAGAATAGGAGCCAGAATGATGATAGCCGGACCGGTATCCATCAGCATACCCAGAATCAGGAAGATGATGACCAGCACCGTCAGCACGGAGAAGGCGCTGTGGAAGTTGTTGAGGATAAAGGCTTCCACCGCATCCGTAGCCCGGACCAGAGCCAGCACACGGCCAAAGGCGCTGGCGAAGGCAAGCACAAAAGCCAGTCCCGCGTAGGTCTTAACGCTGGAGACCATCAGGCGGTACAGATCTTTCCAGTGGATGCTGCGGTAAATCAGCAGGGAAACAACCAGGGCGTAAAACACGGAGATACAGGCCGCCTCGGTGGGGGTCACAAATCCGGCATAGATACCACCCAGTACAATGATGGGACAGATCAGCGCCAGCAGGCTTTCCTTGAGCAGGCCTAGGAAGCCTTTTTTGGACATGTCATCCAGCTTTTTGTTGATCAGCGTCCGGTTTTCCCCTTTGCGCACACAGTAAAACACCGCGTAGATCATCATGGCAACGCCCACGAGGATGCCCGGCAGGATGCCGGCCAGGAACAGTTCGCCGGTGGAGACGCCGGTGGCCAGCGAGTACAGTACAAAGGGAATGGAGGGCGGAATGATAACGCCCAAGCCGCCGGAGGTGGCAATCATGCCGGCGCACCATTTTTTGTCGTACCCCATTTCCACCAAGAAGGGAAGGGCCATGGAGCCCACCGCCGCAGTGGTGGCAGGACCGGAACCGGAAATGGCTCCGTAAAACAGGCAGGTGATAATCACGGCGCAGGGGAGACCTCCGGGAAGCCGTCCCACAAAGTAGGCGAAGAAATTAAAGAGCCTGCGGGAGATGCCGCCCTCGGCCATGATCACGCCGCCCAGAATGAACAGCGGCACCGCCAGGATGGGGGTGGAATTGGCCCCGCTGTAGGTGTTATTGATCAGCTGCACAACGGAGCTTCCTGCGTCCATGAGAAATCTCGGCGCAATGGCTCCTAGCATCATGCTCACCGCAATGGGAACGGAGAGCATAATACTTATGATAAAAACCAGAAAGACCAGCAAAGCACTCATTTACTTTTTCCCTCCTTCCCCTTTTGCCATGGCCGCTTCCTCCGCGGCCTCTTCCATGGTCAACTCAATGGTGGTCTTCTCCACCACATGGAAATTCTTAATCTGGAAGATAATCTGCTGGATGCCCCGGACCACTGCCAGTCCAAAACCAATGACAATGCAGGACAGGACGATCCACATGGGCCACATCATAGCCGGAGAAACCTGCTGGCTGTTCATGAAGTTCTGCTCCACCTGGAGAGAATAGACGAAGAACAAAGCCATGCTCGCCAGGATGACCGCCTCCACTAAAATGTTAATCACCTTCCGCACTACATTGGGGAACAGGTCCACCAATACGTTCACCCGCAGCATGTTGCCCATCCTTATAGTATAGGGAAGGGATAGGAACACACTCCAGATCCAGCAGAAACGGCAAAACTCCTCCGGCCAGGGCAGCGGCATTTTCAGGTTTCTGGCGATGATCTGCAAAAGCGTGATGCAGCTGATGCAAACCAACATCACGACCAATACAAACTCCTCCAGGTGTTGGTCCAACCATTTGACCACTTTCAACTCTTCTGACACTCCTTTCTTCTTTCTCACTGTGGCGCCGTGTCTTTTGCTCTGCTTGCATGCTTTTCAACAAGATTCATTATATAAAGTATAAAGTTAAAGATTCATGTTAAATCATGTTAAAGGCAGAGAAGAGACAGCCGGCAAACCGTTAACAGTTTCTTCACACTTGCGATTTTAACAATTCTTTAACCGCCTGAATAGAGGCATTTTTTATGCATTGACACATCCCATTGGCAATTACCTAAAAAATGGCAACGATCCGAAAAAACGTTTAGGAGAAATGTGTTTTGTTTTTAACAATTTTTTTATTTTCCCTTCATTTTCTTTCAGATCCCGATTTGACATGTTTTTAACTGTGTACGATCCATCCCCGCCTATCATTTTGCCGATTTTCCTCTTGTGGACCGGGAAGTCCCGTGCTATAATGCCGTTAGGCTTTGTGCCAGAAAAACCCTACAGGAGACTCCCATGAAGGACCGAAATCTTTCCCTTATGACTGACCTCTATGAACTGACCATGATGCAGGGGTATTTCAAAGAAAATACCCGGGAGGTCGTAGTTTTTGATATGTTTTACCGCAAAAACCCCTGCGGGGGCGGCTACGCCATTACCGCCGGGCTGGAACAGCTGATGGACTACATCCAGCAACTCCATTTCACCTATGAGGATATTGACTATCTCCGCTCCCTGGGTATCTTTGCCGAGGACTTCCTGGAGTACCTGCGGGGCTTTCATTTTTCCGGAGATATCTACGCCGTCCCTGAAGGCACCGTGGTCTTCCCCAACGAGCCGCTGGTAAAGGTGGTAGCCCCCATTATGGAAGCGCAGCTGATTGAGACGGCTTTGCTGAACCTGATCAACCACCAAAGCCTCATTGCCACCAAAGCCTCCCGGGTGTGCTGGGCCGGCCAGGGAGATGGGATTATGGAGTTTGGCCTCCGCCGGGCCCAGGGGCCGGATGCAGGCACCTACGGCGCCCGGGCCGCCATTATTGGCGGCTGCTGCGGCACCAGCAACGTGCTGGCCGGTCAAATGTTCCACGTGCCGGTAAAAGGCACCCATGCCCACAGCTGGATCATGAGTTTTCCGGACGAGCTTACCGCCTTCCGCAACTATGCCAAGCTGTATCCCCAGGCCTGTATTCTTCTGGTGGACACCTACAACACCCTCCAGTGCGGCATTCCCCATGCCATCCAGGTATTCCAGGAGATGCGGGATGCGGGCGTAAAATTTGAACTCTACGGCATCCGCCTGGACAGCGGAGATCTGGCCTATCTCTCCAAGGCGGCCCGCCGGATGCTGGATGAGGCCGGATTCCCGGACGCGGTGATCTCCGCCTCCTGCGACCTGGACGAGTACCTAATCCAAAGCCTCAAGGACCAGGGGGCCAAGATCACCTCCTGGGGCGTGGGCACTCATATGATCACCTCCAAGGACTGCCCATCCTTTGGCGGCGTATACAAGCTGGCGGCCATTTTGGATGAGAAAACCGGAGAATTCATCCCCAAAATCAAGCGTTCGGAAAACTCGGAAAAGGTGACCAACCCGGGGAATAAGATCATCCACCGGATCTACAAAAAGGATACCGGAAAAATCATAGGAGACCTGATCGCCCTGGAGGGAGAAGTGTTTTCCGAAGATCAGGACCTGATGATTTTCGACCCCATTGACACCTGGAAAAAGACCTTCCTGGAAGGGGGCTCCTACACCCTGCGGCAGATTCTGGTTCCCATCTACAAGAAGGGGATCTGCGTCTACCAGTCCCCCACCGTGCTGGAAATCCAGCAGTACTGCCAGCAAGAGATGAACTCCCTGTGGGATGAAACCCGCCGTTTTATTAACCCCCACAAAGTCTTTGTGGATCTGTCTCAGAAACTCTACGACCTGAAGATGCAGCTTCTGGACAGCCTGCACTAGACGGGAGGAAACCATGCTGCGACTGATACTTGTTCTCTTTCTGGTAGTGGTCTTTTTGCTGACGGTGGGATTGATTTTGCTGTTCCTGGAATGGATTGTGGGAAAGATCAATCAAAGAGCCAAAGATGTGAGCAGCCTTCGGATCATCCAGTTCATGTTCCGGCTGATTCTGGCAGCCTCCGGCGTCAAGATGGAGGTGACCGGCCAGGAGAAAATCCCCCGGGACCGGGCGGTGCTCTATGTGAGCAATCACCGGAGCTATTACGATGTGATCAGCGGCTACACCCTGGTGGCCGGCCTCACCGGCTTCATTGCCAAAAAGGAGATCTTAAAGATCCCGCTGCTCAGCCACTGGATGCGCAACCTGTACTGCCTGTTTCTGGACCGGGAGAATCTGAAGGCGGGGCTTAAGACCATTCTCACCGCCATCTCCTACGTGGAGAACGGAATCTCCATCTGGGTGTGCCCGGAGGGGACCCGGAATCATGAAGACAAGATGCTTCCCTTCAAGGACGGCAGCTTTAAGATTGCGGAGAAAACCGGCTGTCCCATTGTGCCGGTGGCTTTCTGCCATACGGACGATATCTATGAAAACCACCGCCCCTGGATTCGGGGGACCCGGATCACTATTCGGTTTGGAGACCCCATTGAGACGGCTTCCCTTTCCCGGGAAGAAAAAAAGACCCTGAGCCACCGGGTTCAGGGGGAAATTCAAACCATGTACGACCAGGCGGCCGGCAGGGCGGCGGATTAGGCCTTGCCGGTCACTTCCTGTATTTTTGCTTCAATCTGTTCTCGAACCATGGAGGCCACCTCCATGGTTTTTTTGTCCTTGTATGCCTCATAGGGAATGGGCGGCAGGTAGTGGATCTGAATGGTCACCGGCTCTGTGGAGTTGGTGTCAAAGGCCTTGAAGCAGTCCACCAAGGCCACCGGCACAATGGGGCATTTGGCATAGTAAGCGGCCTTGAAGCTGCCGCCTTTAAACTCCAGGGTGTGATTGCCCAGGCGGCTCCGGGTCCCTTCGCTGAAGATCAGATAATTCCGGCCTTTCTGCACCTCCTCCGAAATCTTGCGGATGGTGCGCATGGCGCTTTTCACGTCCTCCCGGTCTATGGTAATGCCCCGGATAACCATCCGCACCTGTTTCAGCAGAATGGTGTTGGTGACCTCCTTTTTCATCACCGGCACAAAGGGCTGGGGATCTGTCTCAAAAAAAGCCAAGGTGTCGTATAGGCCCTGATGGTTGGGGTAGAGCATATAGCCGGACTCCCGGGGCAGGTTTTCCACGCCGGAGCTGACCACCGTCACCCGGCCTGCCCGGTTGGCCTTGATCACAATATGCTTGAGAAATTGATAGCGGGACGCTTCCGTGCCCACCTTGGTGTGGGCGTAGATCAGCAGCCGCACGGCCCAGTAGGGAATAAAGGGAAGCAGATGGAGCACCATCCGGATCATTCGTTTCATACAGACACCTCCCGGGCCGAAGCCCTTATTTAGTATACCGGAAGCCACCGCTCCATGCAACCCCCTTCACCCGTTCCGCAAAATATTCTTTTTCGGAAAAACAAACAGGACCCTTGCGGGCCCTGTTTGAAAAAGGGAAGGAAAAATATGAAAAAAAGCAATCAATCGCCAGCACTCGATTTGGGATGCTCCAAAGGCTTTTGGCTGTCCACCGTTCCTTTGACGAGGTTAGTATACCCAGGGAACGTGAAGAAATCATGTTATCTGCGTGAAAAGTTTGTAAAGAAAACAAAGACAAACTGTGAATAAGGCACGGTCCGCACCGTTTAACGCCGGGGCGGCCTCCGCAGGGAAAATCTTGGAAATGAAACGAGCATGGAAATCTCTCCTTTTTTCCCAGTCTATGCGGCGCTGCCTGCGCATTTCCTTTCTCTTTTCATCTCTCTGCCCTAAAAAGTTCTTCATTTGAGTGCTAAACGCCATATAGAGAAGCAAAAGGAGATTGACATGAATGGCAAAGAAGAAAAACAAAGAGGGACGCCAATACGCTGACACTCCGGACCAAAATCAACACCAGCGATAGGCCACAGAAACGTTTCTCTATATCCTCCCACCAACTCATTCCGTCCCTCCGCTCTCCTGGCAAATCATGGGGCTAGTTGAATTTGAAACGCTCTGCTCTTTTCTTCCGAATCCATATAATGATGCGCAGCCCCAATCGGTATAGAAAGAAGCACAAACATTCCCAGAACAAAAATTGATGAGATGACGCGGCGGAAACCTCTCCCTGAAACGCCCAGAAAAGATACCCCAGAATACTCAGCAGAAACAGAACCTGGTATCCCAACGTGCCTCGCAAATAGAATCCGATCTGATTTTTTGGAACACCCGCCTTTTCATATTTTTCAATTCTCTCCGGGCGAATGTTGGCCCTCGTAAAAAGATCCGGAACCAGTTCCATGAGCAGCAACACCTCAATGAGGATCAAAGGAAAGAACCAGGGCAAAGGCAGCTTTTCCGTGATCGCGCCTACCAGGGCCAAGACCAAAAGATACTGCACCACCGTGCTGGAATCTCTGCGGATTAGACGGGTCATGACAGCGCACCTCCTTTCTACTGTTTTCAGTCTATCACTTCATGTTTTACGAACTATATATTTCGTATGTCCGGAAATATAATCCGTATCTTCCCATGGAACCAAGGAATGGTTTTTCTGCCATTTTAGATGCAATGACGTCTCACTACTGTTCTTTTTTAGACCCACCGGTGCCGCTAGAAATCCACGCACACAAAAACAATACCACGATGTAGAGCACTGGCATCACAAACAGAGCTGTTCTGGTTCCAATTTGTCCCAGAATACTATCATCGACCGCCGCTTCATACTGGAGTCCAAAACTCAATCCCACGAGCCAGATCACATAATGCAAGATCAGAAGCCCAGAACAATTCAACAAAACAGCGCCGATGGTGCCTTTTCCTTTCCATTCTCGCAACTTTCGCCTGCGGAGAATGAGATAGAGAATATTTCCCGCCATCATCAGAAAAACAATCCCCAAAAGTCTTCCGCTGAAATCCATGGGTTGATTGGTTTCTGTGGTAACGGCGCCAATACCAGTTGTCTTGGGATCAAAAAATTCTTCTAACACTTCTCTCGACTGCTCCGGCTGGCTGGAATCATAATAATAAGATGAAACGTATTCTCCGTCTAGGGTTCTCACCAGTAAAGGAACCGAATCCACATGGTATCGCTCCAAGACATAGTCATATCTGGGGGATTCTCTCCAATAGGATGTATCGTAATAATATACCGTCCACTCGTTTTCAGCCAGAACGCTTTCCAAAACCTCCTCAAATTCCAGGCACTCGGGACAGGTTGGTCTGCCAAAATACACATAATATGTCCCTTTCCAGTCTAAATAGAAGGTTCCGCCGGTAATTCCGATGATGGATGCCTCAGCCTGCGACTCGCTTTGGGAAGAAGAACTCCCGTAAACCGACGATGAGATGAGTAGCAACATGCAAATAAAGCAGATGGGGAAAAATCTTTTTTTCATCTTTTTATTACCCTTTATCACTCATTAAGGATTACAGCGGTTGATGAGCATGTCAAAATAATTCGTGCTAGGCCGACTCGGTTCCAGATCCCAATCGCCAAACTGACCAGACATACTACTTGTATTTGTCCAATATTGGCTATCTCCACACTCC
>CAZDOQ010000002.1:51465-54046 GCA_964507035.1 uncultured Lachnospiraceae bacterium
AAACTGACCAGACATACTACTTGTATTTGTCCAATATTGGCTATCTCCACACTCCTCTAGCAGAAGACTCCAGGAAGCCGTTCTATGGTTTTGATCAGGATCATTTTTGACTACATCCGTTGGAGTCAAGGTGAGGGTAACCATACCGTTTCGCATCTGCCAGTATACTCTACTAAAATAATAATTAAGAGCAGGTGCGCGTCTAGCTATTTCCTCCACTTCCTCGTAAAACTCATCAATTTCTTCATCACTAACCGTATAACGAACAAACTGATTTGTCAGTGGGGCAGCAGAAGCTTTCTCTAATCTGATCAGCTGAGCAACATCCTCTCTGGTATAGGTACTATTGAACATCTCCATCGTGAAAACCATATCATTCAATTCTTCTTGTGAATACTCATATAATATTATGCCCTCATCCTCAGAGGCAGCAAACACATTCGTACTGCTAAAGAATGACAATGTCAATATGGCACTAAGCATAAAAGCAAATATCTTCTTTTTCATCCAACAATCCTCCTATCTCAAAAATCATGGTAACATACGCAATTCTATAATCATATACCTTCTCTCCGCTAAACATTTCTCCACACCGCATTCCGCATGGGTCTCACCTCCAAATATTCTATTTCGCTCGTTTTTTAGTCATTTTGTTTTTATAAAAAGGGGGTCTCCCCTTTTTATAACACATATTTAATAAATATAGCTTCCTTCTGCTGTCACTGCGGTACTGTTATCATTCTCCACATACACCCGGTAGGTGCCTGTTTTACTCAGGAAAAAGGTATGGTGAACGGATCCATTTTCCAAAACATACCGGTATATCCCATCCGGCTCCACAATCCCTACCTTCACACGCAGATCCGACAGTCCCAAAACCACCATCACATTAATCGTATCCCCTGCCTCCGCACGAAAGCCTCCCGTTCTCCGCTGTATACCTGCTCCTACCTCCCACTGAAAAGTGGAAATAGACCGGGTCTGCCACGCTCTCTCTTCCTGCACAGTGATCCCCGGGCGAAGTTCTGTCTCCGTATACTCCACTGTTTCTGCCGCCTGTGCAGACGCCTCCCGCACTTCCACCTGGGTGGCCTCAAACAACGCCTGATACCCCTCCGCCGCCTCCAAGGTTCCGGCATAAACGGATACAGAACTGGCTCCCAGCAGCAGCAGGCAGATCACTGCCGCCTGCACCTTAGACCGAACTGGTTTCTTGCGATACGCTTTCATGCGTTTCACTCTCCTCAACAATTCGTGTTCATCCTCCCGCAGCTGTACGCCAAAATACAGTTCCCATGCTCCGGGAGCGGCCACCAGGTTCTGAATGACGGTAAAATACTCCTTCATTCCCCCTCTTTGGACGCAGACAGCATAGTCACAGGCATATTCTCCCCAGCGCCGGATCAACCGGCTGTACCACCAAACCACCGGATTCCACCAATGGAAGACCAGTATCCACCGAACCCAGAAGCGCAGCCATAAATCTCTGTGCCGGTAATGGGTCAGTTCATGGTCAAAGATAACTGAAAGCTCCTCCTCCCGGTAGACCTGTACCGGCAGAATCACGGTTGGATGAAGCGTTCCCACAATCACCGGCCCCTGCACATGGTAGGACTGAAGCAGCCGCACGCTCCCCTCCGGCACTCTCTGCTTGACGCACGCTTTCCGGAAAAAAACATCCACTTTTTCCTCGCAGGGAAAAGCATCCTGAAGAAGTTGCCGGAAGCAGCGGCCCCGCCAGACCATTCTTCCAGCCATCACGCCCAGAACACACAGCCAAAGAGCCACTCCCGTATACCCTATCCCAAGCAACATAGGGGTAGGTGCAAAAAGAACACCGCCCGCTAACATTCTGGAAACGTCTGTCATCTGAAAAACCAGATACACAACCGGTACCGCAAAAAAGATTCCCGCCATCTGCAAAAACCAGTAAAAAATATTCCGGTATCCGGCTCTATCCAGCAGCATTCCCAAGCCGAACCAAACAACCAATATCAGGCTCCCGGTGAGAGAGGTGAGAACCAAAACCGTTAAAAACTCAATCATCCATGTCATCTAAAATCTCCTGTATCGCCTTCCGGTCTTCCTGAGAGAGTTTTCCTGCCTGATGGAGGGCCGCCACAAAGCCGGAGGCTTTTCCCTGAAACCAGAAATCCGTGTCCTCCGCCGCCACCTTCTTCCGGTGTTCTTCCTCTGTCTTCACCGCATGAGCGTAGGAGAATTTTCCCTTCCGGTAGTTTTCCACATAGCCCTTGTCAGAGAGCCGCAGCAGGAAGGTGACCAGAGTGGTGCGCTTGTAGTCTTTCTGGAACCGGACCCGCAGCACCTCCAGCAACTCTGGAATAGAAAGGTCCTGGTCCGCATCCCAGATGGCCTTCATGATGATGGTTTCACAATCTGTCAAACGGTTTTTATTCATAATTCCATCCTTTATATCCATTATGTGATGAACGTTTTAGACTTTTTAATCATTATCAGCATATACTCTATGTCATGATCTGTCAAGTGTTTTCTCAATAAAAATTATCAAATCGTTTGTTTTCTGTTTTTACTATATTTCCATGAAATAAAACAGGTATTT
>CAZDOQ010000003.1:0-5891 GCA_964507035.1 uncultured Lachnospiraceae bacterium
TTAAATAAGCGATCCCATTCTGGCAGGCGGTCTGGCTGTCCGGCAGCGGCTTGCATTCAATGGAGACCCACTTGTCATAACCGGCTTCTTTTAAAACCTCCGCCGCCTCATAAAAATTGAAATGCCTATCGTCCGGCAACAGCCTTCCCGCATCCGAAACGTGAAACAGGACCAATTTGGCCAGGGAACGCCGGATAGCCGCCGGTACGTCTGGGTCCTCCGTCAGCATATGGTAGGTGTCCCCGTTGTACAAAAGCCAATCGCTCTGAAACTTTTCCAAAAAAGCCATGGTTCGCTCTGTGGAATTGAACACATCCCCGTCATTACGGTATGCTTGCTGGTGGTAACATATTCTCCGGCTCCTCCAGCGGGCTTGGAAGCGGACTTTTGAGGATAAGAATAGCGAGGAAAAGCCATTGGCCAGCAACTATGACAGCAAGATTCTTGCTCTGAATTATATCAAAGAACAGATCATCACCTGCACCATGCCCCCCGGCTCCGCCATCAATGTCAACGACATTGCGGCCCAGCTGAACATCAGCAAGACGCCGGTCCGGGAGGCCCTTTTGGAACTGCAGTACGAGGACTACGTCACCGTGGTCCCCAGAAAACGGACCATTGTCTCCCGCATCTCCCTGAAGGATCTGGAGTACATTTACGACGCCCGCTCTCTGGTGGAAATTCATATCATCCGCGGCATTACGCCCCAGGACGTGGAAAAGAACAAGGACCTGCTCTCCCATCTCCATGAAAAGTGGCTGGGCCTGTCCACCATTGAACAGACAAAATCCGCCTACAGCGCGTTTCTGCAGGCGGACCTTCAGTTCCACAGTTCCTTGATTCAGTTGTGCGAAAATCCCCATCTGGTTCATTTCTGCCAGGAGTTGATCTATAAGTCTCAGCGGTTCTGGTACATGGCCCTGTTCAACAACCAGGTGGACCGGGTACAGCAGGAGCACCTGCAGATCCTGGAAGCCCTCCTGGACGGGGACCCGGACAAGGCGGCGGAGTGCGAACAGGCGCATATTTCCGCCTCCAAGGCGCTCTCTATTCTTTCTGACTAAAGGACCGGCAAAAAGGCCAGGCCGCTTCGGGCAGTGTCATGCCGCCTGCGCGTCCTGGCCTTTTTATCATTCTGACTCGGGGTACTGATATTCCGGTGCAGATTCCAGCGTATCCCCCTGAACGGCGTGGAGAGAGGGATGTTCCGCAAAAAATAGTTTCTGAGACGTGTTCCCTTCCAACGGCTTCCACTCCGGTAGTTCGGAAGTCTGAGGAGTACCGCAGCAGATGAAATGCCGCACACTGTGGTTGAGAAAAGAGGCTACCTTGTGGGCAGCCGGAAGCCGTTCCGGCTCAATGGGAGGTTGAATTTCCTCTTCCATTCCCATGATATAGTGCATACCCATACCGTGACTGGCCGGCCAAAATTCGAAAGAATAGAGCCACACCTGGTCCTCCTGGCGCAGCAGGCGGTAAGCCAGCCGGTCCGTATGGGAACGGTACATAAAGTCAGAATACACCTGGGTCCAGATTTCCGCTGCTTTTCGGGACGGATTCGCCGCTTTCTGCGCCCGGACCTCAGACAGGGCAGCGCGGGCTCCTTCCTCTCCAAAATATCCGGTCAGAATCTCCCTGGCGCGTGCCTCAAAATCTGGACGGCGCACCTCCCCATACATTTCTTGGCGGCAGCTCCCCAGCACCGCCCGGCCCTTCCAGCCCTGTCCTTCTTCCCAGCGTTTCTGCCAGCCGGAAGAAAACACACCGTCATCCAGCACCGGACCAAAAAAGCCGGTGGAATAGGGGCAGCTGCACAGCTGCGCCTGGGCACGGATCAATTCCTCCACCGGCAATTCCAATAGATCCCAGGGAGTTTTGCCCGGAAGGTACGCCATAAAATCTCTGGTCACTTGTTCCGCCTTCTCCCCGCCGCGGAACGCCTGGGTCGCGCCGCTTTCCAACCACACCTGTTGAAACAGGCCCGTGGATTCCGGCATGGTCAACAGCGCTCCAATCAGTTTTGCCCCGGCGGAGATCCCCAGCAGTGTGATTCGCTCCGGATCCCCTCCAAAGGCGGCTGCGTTGGCTTTCACCCATTGGATGGCCATCCGGGCATCCAGAGCAAAATGACTGCCGGAGGAAGCGTAATCTTCTCCCAAAGCGCCGCCCAGGTATAAACCTCCCAGCACCCCCAGCCGGTAGTTAATGGAAATATAGACCATATCCCGGACTCCGCAGAACCGCTGACCGGTGCGGCTGGGATGGCTGTTGCTCCCAATCTGAAACGCGCCTCCATGGACAAAAATCACCACCGGCAGCAGCTCCTTCGGATGCAGCGAGGGCGTCCAAATATTCAAGTGCAAGCAGTCCTCTGACCCCAGGCAGCAAAAGGAGATCCCCGGCGGCTTTTCGCCCAAAAAATTTGGCTGAGCGCAGGCGCTTCCAAAGGCAGACGCTTCCCGGATTCCTGTCCAAAACGCCGGCTCCGGCGGTTGAAACCGCCGGGCCGACGCATATGGAATTCCCAGGAACGTGTGCTCATCCAATCCCCGCACTGCACCAGAGGTTGTCTGTACAACTGGTCTCATGGATTGACTCCTCCTATCCGTTTCCTGTCAGCATTCCGTCTATCCTGTTACGGAAGCGGTACATAAGCTCCCGCCGTAATCCCGGAAAATACGAACTCTCCCAGATAGACAAAGAACAGGCCCACCAGAATGTAGATACAAACAAAGGGAATCGCCTTCTTTCCCAGTTCAAAAACACTGCACTTGGTCATGGGAAGCAAAATGAACAGGCACATGCCTACCGGGGGCGTCAAAGCGCCGGTGGTATGGATCAGGTTCATACCGATCATAGCGGTGTAAGGTTCCAGGCCGCAGGCCATGACCAGCGTATACATGAGGGGAAAGACCCAGGCGGAACTGGCCGCGTTCACACAGCCCAACAGGACAATGATGGCCAGTGCAAACAGCATGATCACACCGCCGGGAAGACCGCTTCCGTTCACAAAATCTGTCACCAGACCCGCCACATTTAATTGTCCCATAATAGCGGACAGCACAGCGGCTCCGGCTACCAGCAGCAGAACGCCCGCACAGCTGTGAACGCCTTTGCGGAGAATCCCAAAAATCTCTCCCGGCTTGATGGATTTGTAGATAAAGATACTGACTGCCAGGGAATACACCAGTGCCAGGGCGGCCGACTGGGCTGTGTCCGCAATGCCCAGGAAGATGGTCCCCAAAATGATGATGGGAGTCAAAATCGCCCAGAGGCTGTCAAAAAACACCTTTTTAAAACCGCTCTCCCGCAAATCATCCACCCAGGCATTGATTTTTTCCTGATCGCCGTTTCCGTGCTTTTTGCAGTAGAAAAACACATAAACGCAGATCAAAAGATTGGCCAAAATTCCCTCAATGGCGGATAAGATGTACAGGGGAATCAGTTCCAGGCCGCCGGTAAAAGAGCTGATGGTTGTCACAACCGTACTGGGTGGAATAATGCACCCCAGCGTACCGGAGGCCACCACCAAAGCGCCGCTGAAGATCCGGTCATATCCCATCCCTACCAACAGCGGATAGCAGAGGGCGGCTACCGCGGCAGTGGTGGCCGGAGCGGAACCATTGACGGCGCCGTAGAACATGGCGGTCAGCACGGCAATGATAGGGAGAAAT
This sequence comes from uncultured Lachnospiraceae bacterium, assembly GCA_964507035.1. Taxonomy (GTDB): domain Bacteria; phylum Bacillota; class Clostridia; order Lachnospirales; family Lachnospiraceae; genus Pseudolachnospira. The sequence goes on from CAZDOQ010000003.1 coordinate 3,675, forward strand.
CCCCTCTTTTTCCCCAGGAAATAGGCAAAAATGTTAAAGATCTTGGTACTGATCTGGCCGTGGGACATGATCTCTCCCGCCACCACAAACAGTACAATGGTCAGTCCCGTATTGCTGCCGAACAGATTGTTGGCAAAGGTAGTGGCCATGGATGTAAAGGAGAGGCCTTCCACACCGCCGGTCAAGAGCGGAATGGCCACAGCGCTTCCAATGATAGAGAACAGGATCGGAACGCCCACCACGAGCATGAGGCCGAAGTAGATAATCAGAAAAATACCAACCGCCATTATTGCTTCCCTCCTTGTACCATACTTTGAATGTGACGGACCGTGCCAAGGGCAAAACCGATCACCGGTGCAAAATAGGCAATGCTCACCGGCACGCTGGTGGCCACAGAATCCATGGTCCCGGCATCCAGCGCGGCGTCAAGCACCTGCCAGCAGCCCCACAGCATGCCAATCAGGATCACCAGACTGATCAGGTCGCCAAGAAGCCCCATAATCTTCTTTCCCTGTTGGGGAAGCGCCTTTTCCAACAGCGCTACCCGGACATGACAGCGGTCGCGGGCGCAGACGGCAATTCCCAGACTGCAGACCCAGGCATAGGCATAATAGGAAAGCCGGTTGAACACGGCAGCTGCCTCCGTCCCGGAAACCGTCCGAACTACAAAAGCAATCAGCGTCAGCAGGACCGAAAGGATCAAGGGAATCAGAATGATATTGTCTTCCAACTGATCCAGCACGGAATGTTTTTGCTCCTTCATGTTTTTCCTCCTCGTTCCAATTTCCCAACGATTTCTGTATCGTTCCATTCACAGTATAACTTTATATACTTTGCCTATCAATTCGCAAATTTTTATGATATGATTCCTTTCCAGAATAAAACCACTGGTAAAAACCTCCCCGAAAACTTTTTTTAAAAAAATAGATGGGATATGCTATACTTTGAAAGAACACAGAATCGCAAGGACATATTTTCTATACAAAGGAGGGCATATGGATTTTCGGACTCTGGAATTGTTTTTGCAGCTGAAACGGACCGAGCATATGGCGGAAACCGCAGATTTTTTCAACATATCGCAGCCTTCCTTAAGCAAGACCATCGCCCGGCTGGAAGAAGAGGTGGGCGTGAAGCTGTTCGACCGGGTGGGACGGCATATCCGGCTGAACAAAAGCGGAGAAGATTTTGCCGCTTATGCGGAAAAGGCCATGCAGCTGATCCAGACCGGCATCACAACAGCCAAAAGCGCCCAGTATGAAGTGCAGGGACGCATCCGCATTCAATGCCGGGCTTTCGGCCCCATTCTCAGCGATTGTATCGCAGAATATTCCGTATTGAATCCACAGGTGGAATTTATTGTCTGCCAATCCGGACATTCCGCCTCCATCCAGGAGCTGCAGGAGATGGAGGAGGACTTTATTCTGTGCAGTGCCCCGGAACACCAGGATCTGGAACGGCAAAGTCAGATTTGGGTGGGGCAAAAGCTCTTTTCCGAACCCAGCTATGCGGTGATTTCCGCCTCTTGTCCCCAACTGCAGGGGAAACGGCCGGTCCAGTTATCCGATCTGGAACAGGTGCCCTTTGTGGTGCAAGTGCAAAACGATATCTTCTTCACAGACGCCACCTATGAGATCTGCCAACAGGCCGGTTTTCTCCCCCGGATCCTGTACCGGACCGACAATTTTCTGGTAAAGATCAGTTTCATAAAGCGGGGGTTGGCCGCCACCATTTTACCCCGTTCTTGTCTGGCCTATGCCCAAAGCCTGGTGCCGGATCTGGCCGTGCTCCCTCTTCCGGAAGGACAGACTTTGCGAAACATCTCCATCATGCGGCGGAAAGAGATTTTTATGACGGAGACGGCGGCAGATTTCTGGGAATTTCTCCTGGACTATTATCACATTTCCAAGGATGCTGTGCCAACCGAATCATAATAGAATGGGGCGGGCCTGACGGCCCGCCCATCTTCATTCCGCTTTTTGTTTTCTTTCATCTCCACCGGTTTGGACAGATCCGTAAAAGCCTGAACCGACTCCCAGCAAGCCTGAAACCGTTCGTCAATCCACCGGCGCACGCCTCCCAGGCCAATGACAAAGCCGTTGGGGTCTCCGTCCCGGCGTTCTTCATTCTTCTTGGCGCAGTCGAAAAGTCCACACAGGTGGGGATGGGGGTTGAAAAACACATCCGCCTGGTTTTCCTTGCAGTGTTCCCAAAGCCTCA
>CAZDOQ010000003.1:5991-8277 GCA_964507035.1 uncultured Lachnospiraceae bacterium
CGGACAGCCATACCGTTCCCGGATGCCCGCCGCGCCCAGATAGTGGTCCAGATGTCCGTGGGTGATCAGAAGCGCCGCCACTTTTTCCTGGTCCAGTCCCAGGGTTTTCAGGCCTGGCTCTAAAATTTCCTGGCAAGCGTCCACATCGTCCGTGGCGTCCATCAGCACCAGCCCCGCGCTGGTTTTCAGCACATAGATCCCCTGCCGTTGATTCCCCACAAAAAAGAGATCATCAAAGACCGGCAGCGGTTCCACGTTCCGGTACAAAGCCGGATCCCCGGCCCGGTGGGGCATTTTGGCCTTCTCTTCCTGCGTCATTCCTTACTCCTCCGTTTCTTTCTTCGTCTCCAGCTTCCGGTTTCGGAAATACACCAGAATGCCTACTGTCAGCATGATACCGTTCAACACATAAAAAAACATGACGTACCATTTGACCGCGTCCGTCCAGGAAACAGCGGTTTGAGACACATACAATGCGTCGTAAATGGTAATGCACTTGCCGGTGATGGCAAACAGGTAGCCAGTCCAGATCAGCAGGTAAAAGGGGAGGCTCATTCCTTTTGTGGAGCGAGCCTTCCACGCTTTGGCTATATTCAACGGCCACGAAAGTCCAAAGCACACCACCATTAGCATTTCCATAAAGCTTGCCGCTGTCTGCATGGGTCCATCCTCCCCTTTCCATCCTTTGTATAGGTGATAGGTTTATTTTATTCTCTTTTCCCCCTCCTATCAACCTGCATTTCCTTATGATATGATTCTATTCTGTTATCAATTCGTCAACCCCAGGAGCGTTACCGCCCCGTGAAACAGGAAGCACGCCGCCATACCGGCGGCGGCGGGAATCAGAAAGGCCGCCGCAGCCCATTTCCAGCTGCCGCTCTCCCGCCGGATGGTCAGGCAGGTGGTGGAGCAGGGCCAGTGCATGAGAGAAAAGAGGATCACGCAGACGCCGGTGACCCAAGTCCATCCGTTGGCCGCCAGGAGGTCCCGCAGGTAAGACAGGTCCCCCATCTCCGTCAAGGTGCCCTGGGAGGTATAGGCCATGATCATCAGCGGCAGCACAATCTCATTGGCCGGAAAACCCAGGAGAAAGGCGGTGAGGATCACCCCGTCCATCCCCAGCAACCGTCCCAGCGGGTCCAGGAAGCCGGTGACCCAGGACAGCAGGCTTTGGCCCCCGGCCTGACAGTTGGCCAAGATCCAGATGAGTGCCCCCGCCGGAGCCGCCACCACCAGAGCCCGGCCCAGCACAAACAGGGTCCTATCCAGCACCGAGCGGATGAGCACCTGGCCAATCTGGGGTTTCCGGTAGGGAGGCAGTTCCAGCACAAAGGAGGAGGGCATTCCCTTCAGGATGGTGCCGGACAGAATCCGGGATACCAAAAGGGTCATCAGAATCCCCAGGACGATCACCAGGGCCAGGGCTCCGGCGGACAGCAGGGAAGCGCCCAGACCGGCGGTGCCGCCCAGGAAAAACATGGTGATCACCGCGATCATGGCGGGATAGCGCCCGTTGCAAGGGACAAAGGAATTGGTCAGCATGGCAATGAGACGCTCCCGGGGTGAGTGGATGATCCGGCATCCCACCGCGCCTGCGGCGTTGCAGCCCAAGCCCATGCACATGGTCAAAGCCTGCTTGCCGCAGGTCCGGCATTTCTGGAAGCACCGGTCCAGGTTAAAGGCCACCCGGGGCAGATACCCAAACTCCTCCAGCAGGGTGAACAGCGGGAAGAAAATGGCCATGGGCGGCAGCATCACCGAGACAATCCAGGCCACCACCCGGAACACGCCAAAGACCAGCAGTTCCCCCAGCCACTCCGGCAGGCCGCTCCCCAAAGCCCATTCTGCCAGCCGGGCCTCCAGCCAGAAAAATCCCCGGGACAGCAGGTTGGAGGGAAAATTGGCGCCGGTGACGGTGAGTCAGAAAATCCCGCACAACAGGAGCAGCATAATGGGAAAGCCGGTGAGGCGGCTGGTAAAAAGGGCGTCCAGCTTCCGGTCTCTCCTGCGGTAGTCCGCCGGTCCCCGAACAATCCCCCGGCAGAGAGTCTCCGCCTGCCGGACAAAGGCCTCCGCCACAGCATCCTGGACCTGAACGCTGCTCCAGCCAGCGGCCGCCCGCTCCTCCCGGACCCGTTGCAGCAGCGATTCCAGCCGTGCTGCCGCTTCCTGCGAAGGTTCCTGAGAAGACGCCTGGGAAGGCTCCCGGGAGAGGGGATCGCTTGGAAGCAGCCTGTTTTGGAGAGCCTCCTGCCCCTCCAACAGCCGGGCGCAGAGCCACCGGGG
>CAZDOQ010000003.1:8377-50513 GCA_964507035.1 uncultured Lachnospiraceae bacterium
GCCTGTTTTGGAGAGCCTCCTGCCCCTCCAACAGCCGGGCGCAGAGCCACCGGGGTGAAAGGCCAGGCGGGCAGAGGGCCTCCGCCTCCGGGAGCAGCTTCTCCAACATGGCTTCCACCGCCTCCGGATATGACACCGGCCGGGGAGCGGCGTCCGTCCGGCGGCATTCTGTTTCCACCGCCTGGAGCAGTTGGGAGAGCCCTTTTCCGCTTCGGGCGGCGGCTCCCACCACCGGGGCGCCCAGCCGCTGGGACAAGCCCTCCAGGTCCACCTGCAGCCCCTTCTTTTTCGCCTCATCCAGCAGGTTCACGCAGATCACCACCCGGGGCGCCGCCTCCATGATCTGGACCGCCAGGTTCAGGCTCCGCTCCAGACAGGTGGCGTCACAGACCACCACCACCGCATCCGGCTGCCCAAAGCAGATGAAGTCCCGGGCCAACTCTTCCTCCGGGGAGTGGGCCTGGAGGGAGTAGCAGCCCGGCACGTCCACCAGCCGGTAGCTTTGGCCGTCCAGATGGCAGATCCCCTGGGCGTTGGCCACGGTTTTACCGGTCCAATTTCCGGTGTGCTGGTGCAAGCCAGTCAGCCCGTTGAACACGGTGCTTTTTCCCACGTTGGGGTTCCCCGCCAGGGCCACCACCCGCTCCTTCGCCCCCTGCCTATGGATCTCCCGCTTTTGGCCGGAGGCCTGCCTGCCCACAGCCTCTCTGGTCAGTCCCATGGCGCCTCCTGCTGCCCGGCCCGCGCCTGGGCTTCCCGGTCTCCGGCCTGCGCCTCCGGTTTTCCAGACCAGACCCGGATGCACTCCGCCTCCTGCCGCCGCAGGGCAAAGACGGTTCCGCGCACCAGGTAGGCCGCCGGATCCCCCAGAGGGCTCACCCCCACGCACTCCACCCAGGTCCCGGGAGTGAGACCCAGATCCTGGAGCCGGCGGCGGATGGAACCGGCGGCGCTTACGCGCTCCACTCTTCCCCTCTGTCCTTTCTCTATCTGTGACAAAGACATTTGTCTCTCCATCTCATCACTCTCAATCCAAATTGTTCCTGTTTTTACCATATGGGAGAGACAGGGGATCGGTTCCAGGAATTCTTCCTCCAAACAGAGATGCCGAAAGGGAACGTTTTAGATTTCTGCTTCCGGAAGCTGCCTGTACTGTTTTAAAAGAAGGCGCATTCCCTTTTCATTATATTTCATCTGCGAGTTGTCGTCCAAGAGTCTGCTAGCCATAATGGCGCCTTCCCCCGCAGACATCAAGAGAGAAGCCAGTTCTTCGGCGTTTGTATCCCCGCGGAATTCCCCGCATGCAATTCCCTGCTGGACAAGAGATTGGAAAAGATCCAGCATTTGCCGGTAACGGCTGGCGGCAATGGCATGCAGGCGCGGCAGTTCCACCTGTGTCTGGGTAGCGGTGTTGAGCATGGGGCATCCTCCCCGGATAACAGGCGCATAAACCGGATCCGAGTAAATTCCGTAAAAAGCCATCAATTTTTCACTGAAACGGGAGCGTTGGCGGATCTCTTCCTGGAGTCTGTTCCAGATGATTTCGCCGCTGTATTCAAAGGCGGCTATGGCAATGTCTTCTTTTCCGGAGAATCTGCGGTAAATGCTGCCTTTTGTCAGGCCGGTCGCTTCCATGATATCCTGAATGGACACGGCGGCATATCCGCGGGTGTTAAAAAGTTCCAATGCTGCCTGAATGATCTGTTCGCGTGCTTGCGTATTTTTTTGCATACTTCCCTCTTTCTAAAACGGATGGTTCTCTCTGCGGAGTTTCTCTATCAGGGGCGGCAGACAGGAAAGGACCCGATCCATTTCTTCCCGGGTATTTTCCATATCCAGAGAGAAACGCAGAGCGCATTTTGACTGACTTTCCGAATATCCCATGGATTGGAGCACATGGGAAGCTTCCTGGGAGGAGGCTGAACAGGCGGAACCGGAACTGACGTAGATACCGCGTTCGCCAAGAGCAGACACCAGAAAGCCGCTGTGGGGGATGCCCTCTACCACGAAAGAAGCCAGCCCCGGTAATCTGTGCGTTGGATCACCCGTCAAATGGACTCCGGGAATTTTTGTCATGCCCTGGATCAGATAATCGCGCAACTCTGTCAAAGCGGGAACGCTCCGCTCAAGGTCTGCAACACATTCTTGTAATGCAAGAGCCATGGCAGAGATTCCCGGCACATTTTCCGTTCCGGAACGTTCCCCCTTTTCCTGCCCGCCGCCCAAGATGAGAGGCGGAAGCCGTCTCGGCAGCTTGCAGTAAAGGGCGCCGGCTCCCTTGGGACCGTGAAATTTGTGCGCGGATATCGACAAAAAGTCCACGCCAAGTTCGCGGACGTTCAGTTTGATATGCCCCACGGCCTGTACGGCGTCTGTATGAAAAAGCACGTGATGGCTATGCGCAATTTTTGCAAGGGCCCGGATATCCTGTAAAGTTCCGACCACATTATTGGCGGTCATGATACTGATCAGGCAGGTGTCCGGCCGGATTGCCTGTTCCAGCTGCTCGGCTGTGATTTTTCCCTGATGGTCAGGAAGCAGTCTGGTGACGGAGAAGCCATTTTGTTCCAGGCGTTCCAAAGGCTGCAAAATGGCATTGTGCTCCATCGCCGAAGTGATGATGTGGCCGCTCTTGTTCTGGCGGGCGACCCCTTCCAATACCCAGTTGTCGCTTTCGGTTCCTCCGGAGGTAAAATAGATTTCCGAATTCAGCGCGCCAAGGGAGCGTGCAACACTGTTCCGCGCATGTTCCAGTGTCGTCTTGGCAGTCTGGCCATAGGGGTATATGGCGGACGGGTTTCCGAAATCTTCCTGATAACATCTGACCATTTCCGTCAAAGCATTTTGAGAAATGGCGGTGGTAGCGGAGTGATCCAGATAAATTGGCTGTTTCATGACCGTTTGACTCCTTACTTTCCTTATAGGACCGAACGGTTCGGTCCTATAGGAAAGCTTAGCACAACAATTCTCCTTTGTCAATCAGATCCGAACCGGCCTTGGTCTTTTCTCTGCCGGTGCCAACCGTATCCTGACAGCAGAAGGAAGGAACAGACCGGGAAGGAAGAGAACTCCCTTCCCGGGAACAGGAAAAAATAACAGGAAAAAATATCAGGAAACACATTGCGCATTTGATTCTGAAATAGTATAATATTTTTGGAATTGGCCTGTCTTTTTTCTGTGATTCATTTATGATTATTTGACAAAAGGGCGGGCCGGTATTTTGCGAATAAGGAGAAAAGCCCTGCCATGACCCAGGAAGACAACCGTCAAACCTTTCCCCTTTCCCTCAGCCAACAAAACATCTGGAATCTGGAGCGGGCCGTGCCCGGCACCTCCATCCATAATATCTGTTCCTCCATCCATATCCAGGGGACCGTGAACTTTCTGCTTCTTCAGAAAAGCCTGAACCGCATTTTGGAAGCGGATTCCACCCTCCGGACCCGTTTGATTCAGACAGATTCCATTCCCCTTCAAACCTATGCCCCGTATCAGGAACAGACCTGGGAGGTCTATGATTTCTCCCACACCAGCGCCGAGAACATCCAGGGCTGGGAACAGGCGGTGGCCCGGGAGCGGATGCCCCTGTTTCGCGCCCCTCTCTGCCATTTTTATCTGTTCCGCGCCGGGGAGCGGGAAGGGGGGATCCTGGTCAAAACCCACCATCTCATCTCAGACGGATGGTCCCAGGTGCTCCTATGCAACCGCATTGCCGCCCTGTACCAGCACCTGCTGGCCGGGGAAGACCCGAAACTGCCGGCGATTCCCGCCTATCCCCTTCACCTGGAGGAGGAACAGCGTTACCTGCAATCCCCCGCCTTCCAAAAGGATCAGACCTACTGGCGGGAAATCCTGGAGAAGGTCGGCGAGCCATCCTCCCTGAAGCCGGTAAAAAGTTCGGCGGTGAGTCCGGTAGGGAAGCGGGTGAGTTTCCTGCTGCCCCAGATGCTGAGCCACGCCATCCGCCGGTTCTGCCATGAAAACCGGGTGGCTCCCTTCGCCGTGTTCTATATGGCCTTGGCCATCTACCTGAAACGGGCCGGCGGGGAGGACCGCTTTACCATCGGCGTGCCCATCGTCAACCGAACCACCTATCAGTTTAAGCAGTGCAGCGGTATGTTTGTCAATACGCTGCCCTTTTGCAATGAAATTTCCGAGCAGTGGAGTTTTCGGGAATTCCATGAACGCTTTCTGGAGGCCTGGTATGAGTTGCTGCGCCACCAGCGCTTCCCTTTTACCCAGATCTCCCGGCTGGCCGCGGAGGAGCAGGGACGCCGGGGCCGTCTCTTTCAGATTGCCTTTTCCTACCAGGACAGCCAGGTTTATGAAAGCCCGGACGCCACGGTAACATTTTCCGGCCGCTGGCACTACAGCGGCTATCAGGCAGAGCAGCTCTGCATCCACCTGAGCAACCATCAGGACAGCCAGCGCTACTCCCTGGACTATGATTACCTGGCACAGCTGTTCTGCCAGGATGAGATCTGCCAGTTCCACCGGCGGCTGTGCCGCATCCTGGAAGAAGCCCTGGAGGACCCGGACCGGCCCATCTATCAGCTTCCCATCCTGTCACCGGAGGAGCAGGAGCAGGTGCTCTATACCTTTAACCGTACCCGCCGTCTCTGGCCGGAGAGCGACCTGTACCGGCGATTCTGCCGTATGGTCCAGCGTTACCCGGACCGGGCGGCGGTCATCGCCGCCGGTGAGAGAACCTCCTACCGGGATCTGGCACGGCAGGCGGAGGGAGTGGCGGAGGCTTTAAGCGCTCGCCTTTCTTCCCGTGAGAACGCAGTCGTCGGGGTGCTGCTGCCCAAGGGAGCCCAGCTGACGGCCGCCCTCCTGGGCATTCTCCAGGCCGGCCACGCCTATCTGATTCTCTCCCCCCAATGGCCCCGGAGACGGGTGGAGGCGGTTCTCGCCGGCAGCGGCGCCGCCGCCCTGCTGGTGGAAACCCCCGGCGCCTTCCCGGATCTGACCCAGAACAGCCCCGTTCCCCTGCTGCCTCTGAGCCAGATCCCCCTGCCGTCATTCCCCTCTCTCCAGAGCCAACCGGTTTCCGGGACGGATCTGGCCTATGTGGTCTACACCTCCGGCAGCACCGGGGAGCCCAAGGGAATTGAGATCACCCGCCAAGGGCTGCTGAACTTTTCCCTGTCCATGGAACCGGTGTACGGAAAAAGAGCCGTACTCTCCCTCTGCAATCCGGTTTTTGACGCCTTCGTCATCGAGAGCACTTCGGCCCTGCTCAACGGCTGTACCCTGGTGTTTCCGGAACCCGGAGAGGAGGAGTCTCCCCGGGCGCTGGCCGCCTGCATCCGCCGCTATGGAGTGGGCTTCCTGAGCACCACCCCTTCCCGCCTGTCCGCCCTGATGAAGGAGCCGGACTTTCTCCGCGCCCTCCAATCCATGGAAAGCATCATCTGCGGCGGAGAGCCGTACCCCGAGGAGTTGCTGCAGCGCCTCCTGGCCTGCACCTCCGCCCGGCTGTACAACCAGTATGGGCCTTCCGAGACCACCGTAGCCGTAACCATGAAGCAGCTGAACCAGGCTTCCGCCATCACCGCCGGCAAGCCTTTGCCCAACTGCCGTCTGTATGTGCTGGATCCCTGGCAAAACCCGCTGCCGGCGGGCGTCACCGGCTCCCTTTATGTCAGCGGCTGCTGCCTGGGCCGGGGCTACCGGAACGCCTCGGACCTGACGGAGGAAAGTTTTCTCCCCAACCCTTTTGAGACAGGAGAGCGCATGTACCGCACCGGAGACCTGGCCAGCTGGACGAAAACAGGGGAAATTCTCCTGGAGGGTCGGCAGGACAGCCAGGTGAAAATCCGCGGGCTCCGGGTGGAGCCGGCAGAGGCAGCGGCGCGCCTGGCTTCCTTTCCGGGAGTCCGGGAGGCGGCGGCCAAGGTCTACCTGGCGGATGGCCAGCCGCTGCTCGCCGGATACTACTGCGCGGACCGGGAGATCCCCCAGGGGGAGATACTCTCCTATCTGTCCGCCTTTCTCCCGGACTACCTGATCCCCTCCTGCTTCATCCGCCTGGACCACCTTCCTCTGACGGCCAATGGGAAGGTGGATGAAAAGCAGCTGCCGGCGCCGTCCCTTCCGCGCCCCTTTGCCGCCTCCGGCCCGGACTCCCCGCTGATCCGGCAGATTCTGGCGGTTTTCTCCCGGGTTCTGAAGCAGCCGGACCTCACCGGGGACAGCGACTATTTTCTCTCCGGGGGAGACTCTCTGAACGCCATGGAGGCGCTGGGAGAGCTGGAGGCGGCCCTGGGACGGCGGCTTCGTGTGGCGGAGCTTTTCCTGTGCCGTACCCCCCGTCGGCTGGCGGCCTATCTGGAGGATACGGCGCCGGACAGCGGCGCTCCGGGCACGCTCCGGCTGGCCCCGGCGCCCCGGCTGGACCGCTATCCGCTGACCCCCATCCAGCAGGGGATTTACGTCCAGTCCGTTCTGGACCCCACCGGCCTGGCCTACCATATGGCAGGGGCCTTCCAGCTGGGGGACAAGCCGGATTCCGCCGCCCTGGAGCGGGCCTTCCAGGAGGTTCTGGAGGCAGATCCTTTGTTCCGTACCGCCTTTGTTCAGGAAGCGAACGGCGTCTTTGCCCAGGTCCAGGAGCACGTCTCCTTCCGGCTGGAGCAGCTGGAAGCCCCCTCCTTCCCGGAGGCCTGCCAGGCCTTTCTCCGCCCCATGGACCTGAGCGCCCCACCCCTGCTCCGGGCCGCTCTCTGGGACGGCGGTGAGGAGGGCTGGCTCCTGCTGGTGGACCTGCACCATATCTTAGGGGACGGCGCCACCACTCCCCTGCTATGGCAGCGGTTGGAAACCTGCCTCCGGACGGGGAAGGCCGCTCCCGTTCCCCTTTCCTACCTGGATTACGCCTGGCGGCTGTCCCAGGACGGTCAGGCATCCCGGCCGGAAGACCGCCGCTTCTGGCAGGACCTTCTGACACCGCTTCCGGAGCCCCTGATGCTGCCGGGAGATTTCCCCCGGCCGGCCTCCTTTGACTTCTCCGGTCGCACCTACCGCCACGAACTTCCGGAGGAGCTGAGCCGCCAATGCGCCGCCTACTGTGAGCAGACGGAGATCAGCCCCTATGCCCTGTTCCTGGGAGCCTTGGGCATCCTGCTCTCCGGCGTATCCGGCTCCCGGGACCTGCTGGTGGGAACGCCGGTTTCCGACAGGCGGAGTTCGGATCTGACCCAAATCTGCGGTCCCTTCATCCACACGGTTCCGGTGCGCCTTCGGCCCCAAAAGGACCTGACTGTCTCCCAGTACCTGGATCAGGTACGGCAGGAGGTCACCGATATCCTGGACCACCCGAACTGCTCCCTGGAGGAGATGCTGGAACTGGCAGGACTGCCCCGGACCGCCGGACAAAACCCGCTGTACCAGACCGGTTTCTCCCTGCGTCCCTCCCAGACCGGCCAGTTGACCTGGGAGGGGGCTCCGGTCCGCTACCGGCCGATTCCCACCGGCACCGCTAAGCTGGACCTAAACGTGGAAGCGGCCTGGGAGGACAATCGGTACCAGCTGACCCTGGAATACGCCTCCTCCCTCTTCCAGGAGGACACTGCAGCCCTGTACGCCCGAAGCCTGCAGCAAATCCTCCAAGGGATGCTCCGGAATCCCGCCAGAACCCTGGAACAGCTTCCGCTCCTGGCGCCGGAGGATCAGCTGCGCCTGGTGGACGGCCCGAACCACACCGTGTCCCCCTACCGGAACCTGCCGGTACAAACCTGGGTGAAAACCCGGGCGGCCCTGGACCCGGAGTTTCCCGCGGTTATCTTCCACGGGCAAACCACCTCTCTGGGACAGCTCTGGGCCCGGGCCGGGGGAATCGCCGCCGCCCTGACGGAGGCTGGCGTCTCCGCCGGGGAGCCGGTGGGAATCCTCTGCCGCCGAAGCCCCGACCTATTCGCCGCCCTCTTGGGAGTGCTCCGCATGGGCGGCGTATATGTGCCGCTGCTTCCCGTGTACCCGGCAGAGCGGATTCGCTCCATCGCCCAACGCGCCGGAATGCGGAAAATCCTCTGCGACGACGCCACTGGAACCGCCTTTTCCCAGGAGTTTCCGGAATGGCTGCTGCCGGTGGAGGCAGGGGAGGCTTCGGACTTCCCAGACGCCCCGGTGTCCGGGGAGGACCGGATCCACATTCTCTTTACTTCCGGCTCCACCGGACAGCCCAAGGGGGTGGCCATCCGCCACTGCTCCGTCTCCAACCTGCTGGAAAGCGTCCGGACTCTGATGGGAACGCCCAACACGCCCATCCTCTGCGCCAGCCAGACGGTGTTCGACATCTTCCTCACCGAAAGTCTCCTGCCGCTGGCCATGGGAAAAACGGTGGTGCTGGCGGACGAGGAGGAAATGCTGCTGCCCTGGAAGATGGCGGAACTGGCGGAGACCTACCGGATCGGCTATATGCAGTTCACCGCCTCCCGGCTGCAGATGTGCCTGGAAAACCAGGCGTTTTGCCGGGCGGCAGCCGGACTCTCCTTCGTCATTGTGGGCGGCGAGCCGGTCTCCCCGGCTCTGGCGGACCGTTTTCACGCCTGCAGCCAGGCGCGGCTGGTCAACCTGTACGGTCCCACGGAGGCCACGGTGTACACTACCTTGGCGGATCTGACCCCCGGTGCTCCGGTAACCATCGGACGGCCCATGCCCAACATGCGGGTGTATGTCACCGGCCCGGACGGACAGCCGGTGATGCCCACCGCCTGCGGGGAGCTCTGCCTGGCAGGGGAAGGGATTGCCGAGGGCTATGTGGGGGATCCGGAGCTGACCCGGGCCGCCTTTGTCCCGGATCCCTATTTCCCCGACCAGCGCATGTACCGGAGCGGCGACCTGGGACGGCTCCGGGCAGACGGCACCCTGGACTGCTTTGGCCGCCGGGACTCCCAGGTGAAGATCCATGGAGTGCGGATTGAACTCACCGAAATCACCGGGGCCATGCTCCAGTCCGGGCTGGCCTCTCAGGCAGCCGTGCTGCCCGGGAAAAAACCGGACGGCTCCCAGGAACTCTGGGCCTTCTATGAGAAAAAGGGAGGGGAAGCCCAACCTGCGGCCATGCTTCAGGCTCTCCGGCAGCTGCTGCCTCCGTATATGCTGCCCGCCCATCTGCGGGCCCTGGAACGGATGCCCCTCACGGCCAACGGGAAAACGGATCGGAAGGCCCTGGAGCGGCTCTGCGGCTCCGGGGAGGAAGCCGTTCCCCCTGCCGCCCCAGCCTCCCTGAGCGGACCGGCCGCCCAGGCCAGCCCCTCTGCTCCCGCAAGCTTGGCCTCTTTGGAACCGCCGGCTTCCCGGCGCGCTCCCTCTCCGGAACCGCTGCTGGCCATCTGGCGCCAGGTGCTGGGGCAGGAGACGCTGGATCCCCGGCTTTCCTTTTTCCACCAGGGAGGAAGTTCTCTGGCCGCCCTCAGCGTGCTCAGCCAATATTACAACCACGGCTGGGAGATGACTCTGGCGCAGTTTTACCAGCACCCCACTGCGGAGGCCCAGGCGGTCCTCCTGCTGTCGGAACAGGCGGCTCTTCCTGCCGCGGCCCCGGTTGATGTCCCGGCTCCGGCAGTTCCGGTTCCGGCGGAAATTCCTGCCCCGGCAAAAGTCCTGGCTCCGGCGATCTCCGCCGCCGGCTATCCCCGGAAGACTCCCTCCTTTTCCGACTGGCAGGAGGACATGGACGGACCAGTCCTGATCACCGGCTGCACCGGTTTCTTCGGTGCTCACCTGGTTAAGGTACTTTTGGAAACCACCAGACGGCCCATGATCTGCCTGGTCCGGCAGGGGGAAGAGGCTCTGCGCCAGGCTCTGAGCTGGTATTTCGGCATGGGCCTTTGGACCACGGCGGCGGGCAGACTGCAGGTGCTCACGGGGGATCTGTCCCTGCCCCGGCTGGGGCTTTCGGAGGAGACCTACCAAGGGCTCTGCCGGCGCATCACTTCTCTGTTCCACTGTGCGGCGGACGTGCGCCACTACGCAGCGGACACCGGTCCCCAGATCACCAACGTGGAAGGGACCGGGCGGACCATCCGCCTGGCGCTGGACAGCGGCGCCGTGCTCCACGCCATCTCCACCGCCAGCGTCAGCGGCGAGTACCTGACGGACCGGCCCCCGGAGCCCGCGTTCTGGACCGAACAGGATTTTGACATCGGGCAGAACTGGCAGGAAAATGTGTATGTCCGGAGCAAGTTTCTGGCGGAGGCACAGATTTACGCCGCCATGGAGCGAGAAGGGCTCCAGGCAAAGGTGTACCGCCTGGGCCGTCTGGTGGGCCGCGCCTCGGACGGCGTATTCCAGCGGAACCCGGAGACCAACGCTTTCCTTCTCATGCTCCAGGCCGGCGCCCGCTTCGGGGCCATCCCCCGTTCCCTGGCGGAGCTTCCGCTGGATCTGACGCCGGTGGACGTGTGCGCGGAGGCGGTGGCGTGCCTCTCCGCCGCCCCCCGAACCGTCTTTCATGTGCTGAGTCCGGAAGGGCTGACTCTTCCGCAGATTGCCGGGGAGATGGGACGCCCGCTGGACGTTTGGGAGGACTCGGCGTTCTCCCGGCAGCTGCAGCAGGCGGTGTCCCAAGGCCAAGGAGAACTGCTGGCGCCCCTGGTAGAATTTTGGAACCGGACCCGGCAAAGACCTCCCCGCATTACGATAGACGCCCGGGAAACCCACCGGCTTCTCCAGGAGAAAGGCTTCCGGTGGCCTGCCCCTCTCCCCTCCCGGCTGCTGGCCGGATTTCCGGGACTGAACGGCTCCCATGAGGTGAACCTATGATATCCAACCTTTCCGTTATTTTATTCAGCCTGGTTTTGCTGCTGATCGCAATGTTTGTGACCTGGAGCTTCTGCACTCGCCGGAAGTTCCAGCTGATCCACAAGCTCTACCTGCAGGTGGCCATCCTGTACTCCGTCTGGCTCATCGCCCTGCTGTGTATGCGATTCACGGATTCGGATAATACCGCTCTCCTGTTCGTGTGGGACGCCGTCACCAACTCGGTGGGAGCCTTCATCCCGGTCCTCAGCCTGTGGATCACTCTCTGCTTTGTCAGGAATTATGAGAAAATGCCCCGCTGGGGGCGACTGACCTTTGTGGTCCCCATCATCAGCAACCTGGTAATTTGGACCAATCCGATTTTCCATCTCCAGTACCGGGTTTTCTCGGTCATCCGAAGCGAGATTGTATTCGGCCCTTATATAGTGGTTTCCGGCCTCTACTCCTACCTCTGCCTGCTGGCCGGTATGCTGATGATGCTGAACTTTGCGCGGCAGAACCGGAACCAGTTCCACACCATCCAGTGTATTCTGTATACGGCCGGCACCATCCCGCCACTGGTGGTCAGCACCATCTCCACCCTCACAGATGGGCTGTCCATCACGGCGACGCCCATCAGCTTCATCCCCACGGTTCTGCTCTCGGGCATCGCCATTTACCGCTTCCATGTGCTGGATATCCAGCCCATCGCCACCCAGCATGTGCTGGACTGTATCTCCGACTGCTACCTGATTCTCAGCAGCACCGGGCTGGTTATCAGCTTCAACCGGCCTTTCGCCAGGGTTTTTGCCTCCCAGTTCGGCATCAAGAAGAACCAGTCCCTGGAAAAGTGCGTCCGGCAGGAGGACCGGGCTAATAAGACAGCCGTATACTATCTGCTCACCGGGCTGGAAACCTGCCGCCAGTCCCAGTCCGGCATCTCCTATGAGCAGGCGATGACCATCCGGGAGGGGGCGCACACCCGGAAGAACTACTACCTGGCGGATATTTCCCCGCTGATTATCCGCGAGAAGATTTCCGGCTTTGTGGTTATCTACAAGGACATCACCCAGCTGAAAAAGAGTATGCAGCAGCTGCAGGCCAGCCAAAACCGCCTGGCGGAACAGGAGCGTCTGGTTTTCCTGGGGCAAATGATCGGCGGGGTGGCCCACAACCTGAAGACGCCCATTATGAGCATCTCCGGGTGCATCTCCGCCTCCGAGGCCCTGGTGGACGAGTGCGAGGAAAGCCTGAAGGATCCCCAAGTGACCCCGGGGGACTACCGGGAAATCTACCGGGAACTCCGCACCTGGTTCCAGAAGGTCCGGGAGTCCGCCTCCTATATGTCCGACATCATCACCGCCATCAAGGGCCAGGCTGCCAATGTGGGGATCTCCCAGGAAACCATCTTCACGGTGGATGAGCTGATGAAGCGGGTCGAGCTGCTGATGCGCCATGAGTTGTTCCAGAGCGGCTGCTGCCTGGAGGCGGAATATGAGCCGGGCCAGACTATCATGTTCCACGGGGATATTAACAACCTGGTTCAGATTCTGAACAACCTGATTTCCAACGCGATCTACGCCCAGAAACAGACCGGCGGCGGCGCTATTAAGCTGGTGGTTCGGACCGACGATGAGAATCTGATGATTTACGTCCGGGACACCGGGCCTGGCGTGGATCCCAGGGTCCGAAACAAGCTGTTCCGGGAGATGGTGACCAGCAAAGGAACCAAAGGGACCGGCCTGGGCCTCTACATCTCCAACGTGGTCGTGCGAAGCAAATTTGGCGGCTCCATGTGGGTTCGGGACAACCCGGGAGGCGGTTCCATCTTCGGTTTTTCCATTCCGCTGCAGAATGTGACCATTGTCCCTTCAGAAATACAAGAAGAGGTAAATTCCCATGAGAAAAAATAAACGTTCCGAAAAAATGGATATATCCATTCTGGCGTTGGATGACGATCCCATTATGACTTCCACGCTCCAGGCTTATTTTGAACGCTCCGGATACCAGGTGGATATATCCAACGATCCCTGGGAGGCTATCCAGCGGGTGCTCCAGAATCATTACGATATTCTGCTGTTGGACTTCCTGATGAGGCCCATCTGCGGAGATCAGGTAGTGGCGGAACTGCGGAAATTCAATTCCGAAATCTTCATCGTCCTCCTGACCGGGCACAAAAGCATGGCGCCGCCCATCCGCACCATCCGCCAGCTGGATATCCAGGGCTATTATGAAAAAAGCGACCGTTTCGATCAGCTGGAGCTGCTGGTGGAGTCCTGCGTCAAATCGATCCGGCAAATGCGGGTCATCCGCAGCTACCAAAAAGGCCTGTCCTCCATGATGAACGCGCTGCCCCAGATTTACCATCTCCAGGCTCTGGAGCCGGCGGCCCAGGAAATCCTGGAAGCCCCGACCCGGCTGTTCCCCTGCAGCGGCAGCTTCCTGGTCCTGGATCCCACCGGGGATGAACCGGAGCGAATATACGTCAGCGGGCTGGTAACGGAGGCGGAGGTCCGGCAGTTTTTAGCCCGGGGCCCCGAGACCTTCTCCGGCCAAAATCTGCTCACCGCGCCGCTGCGGAACGCGGAAAGCCTCCCTTCCGGCACCCTGGGCGCCCTTTTCAAACAGCCGCCCCTCTACGAACAGACCCAGCTATTCGAGGTGTTCGCCAAACAGGCCTCTGCCGCCATCGGAAACATGGCGCTCCACGCTCTGCTGAACCGTCAAAATGAACAGCTGACTCAGGCCTACCAGCGGCTGGGAGACAACTATGCCGAGATGGTCCAGACCATCCGTTTGATCGTAGACGCCAAGGACACCTACACCCGGGGCCACTCGGACCGGGTCTCCCTCCTGTCCCTGCATCTGGCGCAGAAGATGGGAATGGAGAAAAAATTCTGCGAGCGGGTCCGCTTGGCCGGCCTGTTCCACGATGTGGGCAAGATGGCGGTGCCGGACCGCATTCTCTTAAAAGCCGGGCCTCTGACCGATGAGGAATTCCGGATCATCCAGCGCCACCCAGAGAACAGTGCCCGGATTCTCTCCGGCGTTTCCCTGCTCCGGGATCTGGCGCCGGCGGTGCGGGCCCACCATGAGCGGATGGACGGCCGGGGCTACCCGGACGGGCTTTCCGGGGACCGCATTCCCCTGGAGGCCAGAATCATCGCCGTGGCAGACGCCTTTGACGCCATGCTCTCCGACCGCCAGTACCGCAAAGGGATGCCCCTGGAGACCGTGATCCAGGAGATCGAGAAAGAAAAGGGACGTCAGTTTGACTCCACCGTAGCGGAGACCCTCCTGCAGATGATCCGAGAGGAAGGACCCCAGAAGGTAAAAGAATTTATGAATCAATAAAGAAAGGAATACACCATGAAAAAAATCCCTGTAAATCCCTCCTGTATCTATGAAGATTTCCTTCATTTTCTGCTGGAATGCCGCCGGGACTACGGCGAGCGGGAGGCGCTGACCTATTTCACCCGGAAGGGGGAGGAGAGAACCTTCACCTTCCTCCAGCTCTCCGGCCACGCCCTGGCCCTTCGGGAGAGCCTGTTCCAGCGGGGCCTGAACGGAAAGCATATCGCCATCGTCGGAGAAAATTCCTACGAGTGGATTTTAGCCTACCTGGCGATTGCCGCCAGCGGCGGCGTGGCAGTCTGCATAGACGCGGAGCAGCCGGATGAAACCATCCGGGCTATGATCACCACGGCAGACGCCTCCGCCGTCTTCGCCTCCGCCCCCTACCGCTCCATCTGCCAGCCGCTGTTAGAAAGCGGCCAGATTTCCGGTCTCTATCTGCTAAGCGAGGAGCAGGAGCCGGGGGAAAACCTGCCCCAGTTCTGCCGGGAGGGCCTGGAGGCCTCCCCCAAGGCCCCGCTTCAGTTCCCGGACCCCAGCTCCACCGCCGCGATCTTCTACACCTCCGGCACCACCAGCACCTCTAAGCCGGTGATGCTCTCCCATCAGGCGCTGCTGCATAACGCCGGAAACACCCTGGCCTACCTGGAAAAGCAGATCCGGGTGTATTCGCCGCTCCCTCTCTACCACACCTACGGCATGACCGCCGCCGTGCTGGCCACCCTGGTCCGGGGCGCCCATATCTTCATCAACGGGGACATGAAAAACCTGATGCGGGACCTGCATCTAGCCAAAGCAGACGGCATGTGCACCGTCCCCCTGATGGTGGAGGCTATCCACAAGGGCATCTGGGCCAATGCGGAAAAGGCGGGCAAGGCAGAGGAACTGCGGGCTTTGCTCAAGCGGGACCGGCTGATGCGGAAGCTGGGAAAGAACAGCGTCCATCCGGCCTTGGCCGAGATCCGGAAGCAGGCGGTGGGCACCCTGAACCTGATCACCTGCGGCGGCGCGTATCTAAACCCGGAGATCGCCGAGGAATTCCAAAGCATGGGCCTGACGGTGATTCAGGGATATGGGATCACCGAATGCTCCCCTCTGGTCTCCATCAACAGCGACCGCTATAATCAGCCGGAATCCGTAGGCTTTGTGATTCCGGAGACAGAGGTTCGGATCGTGGAGGATGAGATTTGGGTCCGGGGCATTTCCGTGATGAACGGCTACTACAAGCAGGAGGCGCTCACCCGGGAAGCCATGGAGGACGGCTGGTTCAAAACCGGAGACCTAGGATATCTGGACAAAGACGGCCTTCTCTATATCACCGGGCGGAAAAAGAATCTGATTGTATTCAAGAACGGCAAAAAGATTTCCCCGGAAAAGATGGAGGAGCCGCTGCGGATGATCCCGCTGGTGAAGGAAGTGATGGTCTACGGCGCTGTCAGCGGCGCCACCGCGGACGACGTGACGCTGGCAGCCACCATCTACCCGGATCCGGAGCTCGCCGCCGGCATGAGTTCCTACGAGGTGCTGGAGCAGCTGCAAAAAGATGTGAGCCGAATCAATCAGGACCTGCCCCCGTATCAGCAGGTGCAGCTGATCAATATCCGGGAAAAGGAGTTTGAAAAGACCGCTTCCCGGAAAATCAAACGGTATTTGGTATAAAGGCAGGAGGCTGCTATGGAAAGAGAAAATATTCTGGAGTTGGTCCGGAAAATTGTGTACGAGGTCACTGGAAAAGACGGCCTCACCTATGACACGGATTTTGTGCAAGACCTGGGATTCAATTCCTTTGATATCATGAATGTTGTCTGCGCCTTTGAGGATCACTATCAGACCAGTATCCCCACGCGGGATGTGTGGAACCTCCGGCAGGTGAAGGATGTGATCGCTTATATGGAGGAACACGGAGCCGGAAAGCTGTAACCATGAAAAGGGGCCGCTTCCGCGGCCCCGAAATATGTCTGCCTGGTCAGCATCAAACAGCTTTTCTCCAAAAATGCCCGGTACTAACATAAGTCACGCCTCCATTCTTTCTACACTTTCTGTGTCTTGGGAACGGGTTCCTCGGCCCTTTTTGAGTCAAAATTGGCCACCGGCGGGCTACTGTCCTCCGGTCATGGCCTCATGCTCCGCCTGGATTTCCCGGTGCAGTTCCCGGACCGTCCAGTTCTGATTGGAGGCGGTAAGCATGGCTTTATAGAGGATCCGCAGCTGATGCTTCCGGAGAGCCGCCAGCACCCGGTCCAAGGTCCCGCCGGAAAAGCCGGCGAACACCAGCAGTTCCCCACAAAGCGGCGCTGTTTCCGACGGGTCAGACGGGACCTTCCCCTCCTCCGTCTTTCCTTCCGCCAGCAGTCCCACCGGACAGTCGTAATCCTGGGGTTCCACGGTCCGCAGACGCAGGCGCAAGGGGAACAAAGCCTGCTTCACCTGCTGCAGCCGCTGTTTGTCCGAAAAATTAATCAGCAATACTGTTTCTTTCATAAAATCCTCCCTTTGATCCGTGCGCCTTTGCGGCGCTTCTCTCTCCATGGCTACCACCTGTCCATTTGGCTTGCGCCATCCAACTCACTGGGAGTTTTCTTCTATGCTCCGAACGGTCAGGATCCCGTCCCGGACCGTGAACCGCACCTCCCAATTTCCAAAGGGAAAACCGTACACCCGTTCCGGATCATGCTGGTAGCCGGGCCGCGGATCCAATGCCAACACCTGCCGCAGCGTCTCCAGCCGCTCTTGGGGAATGGTTTGGCTCAGCTTCTCCGGGAACTGCACCGAAAGCAGATGGTCCCGGGCCGGACCGGCAAAACTGCTGTCCGCCTCCGGGTGGCTGTCCGAGAGGGCCACATAGGGCTTAATATCCAAAATAGGGGTGCCATCCATCAGATCAATCCCGGAAACATGGAGCACCGGACCCTCTGGGATATCCCACTCTACCGACTCCAGCCTCACAGAGGAAAGGCCAATGGGATTGGGCCGGAAGGGGGACCGGGTGGCAAAAACACCCTTTCTCCGGTTGCCGCCCAGCCGGGGCGGGCGCACCGTAGGGGACCAGCCCTCCCGAATGGACTGGGAAAATACCCAAACCAGCCAGATGTGGGAATATTCCTCCAGCCCCCGAAACGCATCCGGATTCCGGTAGGCTGGCTCCAGCACCACCGTCCCGGGCAGGTCCGGCACAAAGCCGCTCTGCCGGGGGATGCCAAATTTGGAGGGGAAATCGGTTCGTATATGGCCAATGGGCTCCATGGAAAAAATCTGAGACATCCGGCACCTCCGTGCGCCTCTTATAGGCAGCTATATTCTTCTTTTTATCCTAGCACCGGCCAGCCTCCCTGGCAATAGAAAAAAACGCAAACAAAATCCCTGAATGACTGGATCAAACAGTATTTCAGGGAAGTTGGAGAACCAGCCCTTTTTGCTCCATGGCCTTCAGGTCTCTCCGCACCGTATCCACGGACACCTGCAGCTGCCGGCTCAGATGGCTGCACGGGATTGGCTCTGCCCATCAGCGGAGATCCACCGGACGCCCCACTTCCCGGGCCATCTCCTGCCAGTGCTCCATCCGCCGGGCCAGTTCCGCTTTGCTCTCCGTATCCTCCCGGAAGGCAATGAGCGTCCATTCCATATGCTCCAGGGCGTAGACAAACTCTGGAATTTTCTGGAAAGGCACGGAGATCATCCGCAGCCCTGATGGGTAAGCCTTCCGCCGCTTCAGTCCGTGATAAAAGCCGGTGGTGATGTGATTACATTTTCCGGAGATAATGGGGTAGGCGTACATCCAGGCGCAGCTGATCACCGGGGAAGACTTGCTCTCCCACAGATCTCCGGAGACCCAGCTGGTGGCCCGCATGATAATATCCGCCTGGGGCAGGTCCGCTGCAAAAAACAGCAGGTCCGGGGCAAAGCCACAGGTGGACACCGGGGCATACTGGACATACCGGATGCTCCCCGGCTCCAAAATAGGCAGTTTTTGGTACAGCTGCCGACAGCCCATGGGAGTCTGATAGCAGCCAAAATCATAACCGGCCTGGCCGCTGGCGGTCACCGGCGGCTTTTCGATCATGCCCAGCACCATCTTGCCGTAGCACTGATCATCCTCCACAGTGACATAAAAGGACTTTCCGGTGTCCTGGGTGTATTTGAGGAATTGGCAGAAAGAACACTCCGGCCCGTCATACCGGGGCACATCCGGCTTTTCAAAGCACATGCGGATGGCCGCTGCCGGGTACGGCAGTTCCAGGCGCTGAATCAGATCTTTTGCAGTTTGCGAAAGCATGGCAAAATCCTCCTTCTCTGTGAAGTATCTTACCACGACGGCGGGCCGTTGACAACCAGGGAACCTGCGCTGGTTCGCGTCCCAGTCCGCAGTCCGGACCGGGGCTTTGCGATCCTAAATTGGCTGTCCTTTCATCCGAAAAAGGCCCGCCACAGCAGAGCGCCGCGGCGGGCCAGAGGGCAAATCATATTTGAAACAAAGGCATCCGGCGCAGCCTTACAAAGCTGCCAGCTTCTTTCCCAGTTCCCGGCAGGCTTCCTGGGCTTCCTCATCCGGATCTTCCTGGCAGATAACCCCGGCTCCTCCCAGCACCGTAGCGCCGGCTCCGGTCATCCGCTCCTCCCAATCGCGCATCCACTGGCCGTCTCCCCAGCCGTAGGAGCCGAACAGCCCAATGGTTTTGCCGGAGGCAAACTTCTCCACCGCGTCCACAAAGGGCTCCATCTCCCCTTCTTCCAGCACTTCGTCCCCCATGGCCGGGCAGCCCAGGGCAAAGGCCGAATATTCCTGAAGTTCCTCCGGCTTCACCGCGTCCACGCTGAGCACCACCGCCTCTTTTCCGGCGGCTTTCACGCCATCACCAATGGCGTTTGCCATATTTTCGGTGTTGCCCGTCTGGGACCAGTACACAATCATAACCTTATCCATTGTTTCTTACCTCCATTGTCTTGGCTTTCTATTTGCAGGCTGTCTTGCAAATCTTTGTTTCCGGCAGACCGCCGTCTGCCCACAACTCCCGGATGTCCCGCTTTTCCGCCAGCATCCGGACTGCCAACGCCCGGGTATCCTCGTAGAGGGCAAACAGGGCTTCCGCCTCCCGGCGGTTGGCATACACTTTCCAGTATCCACTGTAGAGGAAGTTTCTTCCCTGGTTTTCCACAAATCCCCGGACATCTTCCACCGGATAACCCAAGAGCAACCCCACCTCATGGGGATACCAGTCCCCGCTTTCCCGGCAGCTCTGGTAGCGCTGGGAAAACCGCTCCAACACCGCCTCCAGTCCAAAGGCGGTATAACCCCAGACCGCCAGCAGCGCCTTCACATCTTCCCGGTTTAAGTAGGCCTCCAGGGCCGGCCTCCAGTAGAGCAACAAGGTGGCTCGGGGTCCGGCCAGATAGAGCAGGGAAACGCTGATAGAACTCCCTGCCAGCCGCCGCTTTACATCCTCCACCGGAATCTGGGAGATGTTGAGCAGGTTGGAAACCTTGATCCCCGCCAGCACCGGCGCACACTGGAGGGCCAGCTGGGTGTCCAGCGACCTCCGGTCCATGTTTTCCATCATCTGAAGGGTATCAGAACTCACAGCCGCCTCCTTTCCTCTATCTGCCGTGTCTCCCACGGCATCCAGTTATACCCAGGGTTAGTTTTGGCTAACCAATAAAGATCATACCGGATCTTCTCAGATTAATCAAGAGCCGGCGGCGATACATTTTCTCAAGAATGTACCGCCGCCGGACTCCCTTAGTCTTTTGTTCCGTCTTTTTCCTTGACACCGGACTTACAGCAGATCCCGCATGCTCTCCAGGCTGATGAACAGGGTGGAGGCATTGTGCAGCAGAGCCGAGGTGGCCGGCTGCAGGATCCCTCCCACGCCCAAAAGGATCAGCCCCGTGTTGATGGCCACAATCAGCCGGTAATTCCGCTGGATCCGCTTCATCAGCCGGGTGCTCAGATGTTTCAGGGGCGCCAATGCCTCCAGGCTGTCCTCGGTGATGGTGATATCCGCGATCTCCCGGGCAATCTCCGCTCCCTTGCTCACCGCAATTCCCACATTGGCGGCGGAGAGGGCAGGGGAATCGTTGACGCCGTCTCCCACCATCACCACCACATGGCCTTGGGACCGCTCCCGGTCCACAAACCGGGCTTTGTCCTCCGGAAGAACCTCTGAGTCATAGTGGTCCACTCCCACCCGGGCCGCAATGGCCGCAGCGGTGCGCTCGCTGTCTCCGGTCATCATCACCAGCTTTCGGAATCCGGCCGCCCGAAGCTCTGACAACACCCGGACCGCCTCCTCCCGCAGCGGATCTTCTATGCAGATCACCGCCTCCAGCACCCCGTCCATGGCCAGATACAGGTGGGAATATTCCTCCGGCAATTTTTCAAAGGCCTCCCGGTACTCCTCCCGCACCGTACACTGCTCATCCTCAAACACAAAGTGGTGGCTTCCAATAACCACCTTCCTTCCCTCAATGGAGGAGGAGATGCCGTGAGCCACAATATAATTGACCTGGGAGTGCATTTCCTCGTGTTCCAGCCCTTGCTTTTGGGCCGCTGCCACCACCGCCTTGGCCATGGAATGAGGGAAATGCTCCTCCAGACAGGCGGCCGCCCGCAGCAGTTCCCGGGGACTGTGATCCCCAAAGGCCAGCACCTGCTTCACTGTGGGCTTGGCCTTGGTCAGAGTTCCGGTTTTGTCAAAGACAATGGTGTCCGCGTCTGCCACCGCCTCCAGATATTTGCCGCCCTTGACCGTGATGTGATAGTTGCCCGCTTCCCGGATGGCAGAGAGAACGCTCAAAGGCATGGAAAGCTTTAAAGCGCAGGAGAAATCCACCATCAACACGGAGAGGGCCTTGGTCATATTTCGGGTCAGCAGGCCTGTGAGAATGGTCCCGGCAAACGTGTAGGGGACCAGCCGGTCCGCCAGATGCTCGGCCCGGCTCTCCATGGCAGATTTCAGCTTTTCCGTTTCCTCAATCATGGAGACAATCTTCTCAAACCGGGTGGAGCCGGAGATCTCCCGGACCCGGATGGTCAACTCGCCTTCCTCCAGGACCGTACCGGCATACACATAGCCATCCGCTGTTTTCCGCACCGGCAGAGACTCTCCGGTGAGGGAAGCCTGGTTGAGCATTCCCTCCCCCAAGGTTACTTCTCCGTCAAAGGGGATCACGTTCCCCATATGGACCACCACCTGATCTCCCGGGCGGATCCGGGAGGCAGGGACCAAGACTTCCTGGCCATTCTGAAGCTGCCAGACCTGGGAAACCTGGAGGGACATGCTCCGGGCCAGGTCCCTCACGGATTTTTTGTGGGTCCATTCCTCCAGGATCTCTCCCACGTCCAGCAGGAACATGACGGTGCCGGCGGTTTCGGTGTCTCCCCGCAGAACAGAGGCGCCAATGGCCGTGGCGTCCAGCACCGGCACCTCCAGCCGCCGCCGGGCCAGACAGCAGAGGGCATGGCGCAGATATTTCAGAGAGTTCACCCCTGTGACCAGCGCCCGCACCGGCGCCGGCAGCAAAAACCGTTTGCCCAGTTGAAGCAGGACTTTTCTCATCAGCTTTTCCTGGTATTCTGCATTTAACTGCCGCCCGGAGTTCTCTAACACCTGCTCCGGCACTTCCACCTCTCCATACTGGAATGCCGCCAGCGCCTGCAGCACAGGACAACGGTCCCCGGTATAAAAGATCGCCGCATCCGCCGTCCGCTCATACACCTTCGCCTTTTGCACCTCTGGCAGTTCCTCCAGGTAGTATGCCAAAATATCCGCCTGCCGGCAGGACATCTGCGGCT
Source organism: uncultured Lachnospiraceae bacterium (assembly GCA_964507035.1). Taxonomy (GTDB): domain Bacteria; phylum Bacillota; class Clostridia; order Lachnospirales; family Lachnospiraceae; genus Pseudolachnospira. The sequence continues at coordinate 30,264 of CAZDOQ010000003.1, forward strand.
GCTCCAAATGCACCCGGATCCGTCCCCGGATTTCATGCCGGATTGTAAACTTCATACCAATTCCTCCATTCTCTTCCCGCCACAGCGCAGGGGCTGGGCACACCGGCCCAGCCCCCCGATTCCGCAGCATACTGCGGCTTCCGCTTTTTCGGCTCTTTCAGTTTTCCTCCGAAGCGGCGGTTTTCTCCTCCGAAACGGACGCCTCCTCCTCCGGTTCCAGCGCCGCTTCCTCTCTGGCTGCCCGCTCCTCATTGATCTGCTGGGCTTCCGCCAGAATATCCTCTGCGTTTTCCTGAACCGTGTTCACGGTCTTCATGACGCTCTCTTTCGCCCGGAGCACAACGGCGGTGCAGTTGGTGTACACCTTCTTGGCATCTTTGCTGGAGAGCAGCTTGATGCCTGCGGTGCCAAAAGCGACACCTGCGGCAAAAATTCCGGTGTTCTTCCAGTTAACACGCTGCAGACATTTTAACATCGTTGGTTCCTCCTGTTTCTTTTTTCTCTATTCCGCCTGGCCGTCCAGGACCGTCCCCTGCACCGGACTGTCCGTTTCCGACAGACGCCAGCGGGCCAGTGTCCGCTTGATGCCCTGGTAGATTTCCTCGCTCAAGATATGTTCTGCCCGGCAGGCATCCCGTTCCGCTTCCTCCTCCGACACTCCGGCGCAGAGGGCAAAAAAGGCTGTGAGCGTCCGGTGCCGGTCATAGACCCGCTGGGCAATGGCCGTCCCCTTCTCCGTCAGTTCCAGGGAACCGTGGGCTTTGACCACCACACATCCCGCTTTTTTCAGATTTCCCAGCCCATAGCTGATGCTGGCTTTGCTGTAGCCCAGTTCCCGGGCCAGGTCCACCGCCCGGACGATCTGGTTTTTCTCTTTCAACATCCAGATGGTTTCCAGATAGTTCTCGCCTGCTTCTCCCATGCTTTCACCCACATTCTGCCTGATCGCATCCGCAAGACTTCACAGAGATGGCTGTAGCCTTTCGGCCTTCCAGATAGCCGCAGGCCGCAAGTCCCGCCTGTACCACCGCATTCCACTGTTTAGCGGAAAGGTGGTGGGCGGTGCCGTCGTCCATGGTGACTACGCAGGCATCCTCCAGGGGACAGTCCTCCGAGTACATGACTTTGTACATGTTTTTCCGGCTGATGGCCCCAATCTCCTCCAGAATGTTGACCATCCGGTACACCGTAGCAGTTCCGATCCCATCGTCCACCTTGGAGGCCTGATAGAAGATCTCTTTGCAGCTGGAGCACTCATTCTCCAGAATGATATCTATGAGGGTCAGACGCTGCTTGGTGATCCGGCATCCCCGCTCCTTCAGTTTTTGAAGAATCCGCTCCCGCTGCATCCGGGTCCGCTGATAACTCAGGGGCTCCGGCACTTTCTTAGTTTCCTGGTTCATGTATTCACCGCCTTTGCTTCCGGCTGCTTAATGGTTGCAATGGCCTCCGCAGTGCCGGCAGTCGCCTCCGCACTGAATGGATTTACCGTTTTTCTTATCCCGGATCATACTCCGGACAATGGCCGCCACCATGCAGACCAGCACAGTTCCCACCAAGAGATCTCCCATTCCGCTGCCTCCTTTCCTTGGTCTTGGCGTGCTTCTCACGCCATCCCGTTACACCTGTCTTCTGCACCCCGGCCCCGGCCTTGCGGAAAGGCCAGGGCCGCGGACAGATTTGTGTTTTCCTTTATCTCATATTTCAATTTTATTTGGCTCTGGCCACCTTGCTCATATCCACCCGCAGGGTGTCGCTTTCCTTGTAAGGCCGCACCAGCAGGTAGACGAACAGGATCACCAGCAGGAAGGCTACCACCGTGCCAATTCCGAAGGCGCCTGTGGTGAGCAGCGTGCCGATCTGGTACACGCACAGAGCCACACCGTAGGCCAGCAGGCACTGGTATCCAATGGCAAACCAGAACCACTTGACGCTGTTCATCTCTCTCTTGATGGCGCCCATGGCCGCAAAGCAAGGAGCGCACAGCAGGTTAAACACCAGGAAGGAGTAAGCCGCCACAGCGGTCATGCTGCCTGCCAGGCTCCCCCAATACTCGGCGCCATCCTCTGCTACTTCGGCAAAGCCGAACAGGATTCCGAAGGTGCCCACCACGTTTTCTTTGGCCACCAGGCCGGTGACAGCCGCTACAGCGGAACGCCAGTCGCCCCAGCCAAGAGGAGCAAAGAGCCAGCACACCTTGTCTCCAATGGACGCCAGAACACTGTACTCCAGTTCCGTGTCCTCTAACATCCGGAAGGTACCGTCCACCCAGCCAAAGTAGGAGGTAAACCACACCACAATGGTGGACAGCAGGATGATGGTTCCGGCTTTCTTAATGAAGGACCAGCCCCGCTCCCACATGCTCCGGAGCACGCTGCCCACAGTAGGCCAGTGGTAGGCCGGCAGTTCCATGACAAAGGGAGCCGGATTGCCTGCAAACATCTTAGTCTTCTTCAGGATGATACCAGAACACACAATGGCCGCAATTCCCACAAAGTAGGCGCTGGGCGCCACCCACCAAACGTCGTTAAACAGAGCGCCGGCAATCAGGGCAATGATCGGCAGCTTAGCGCCGCAGGGGATAAAGGTGGTGGTCATGATGGTCATTTTCCGGTCCCGGTCATTCTCAATGGTCCGGGATGCCATAACGCCGGGCACACCACAGCCGCTGCCAATGAGCATGGGGATAAAGGACTTGCCGGAAAGGCCAAATTTCCGGAAAATCCGGTCCATGATAAAGGCAATTCTGGCCATGTAGCCGCAGGACTCCAGGAAAGCCAGGAAAATGAACAGCACAAAAATCTGAGGCACAAAACCCAGAACCGCGCCAACGCCTGCCACAATGCCGTCCAGCACCAGGCCTTCCAGCACCGGGCCGCAGTTGAGAGCTGTCAGCAGATTGCCAAACAGCACCGGGATGCCCGGCACCCAAATGCCATAGTCAGCCGGGTCCGGTTCCTCTGCCGCCACCGCTGCTGTAAAGGCAGCGGAATCCACCGGATACGTGTCTGTCACCTCTCCGGTCTCCTCGTCAGTGATCTCCGCCGTGGCGGTGATCCCCGCCGCTGCTGCTTCCGCTTCCCAGGCCTGGATGGCCGTCTCATCCGGCTCCTCTTCCTCCAGCAGAGCCTGGAAGCTTTCCACATCCAACCCGGTCTCTTCCGCCGCCGTCAGATAGGCGTCCACCTTGGCGGCCTCAATGCCGTATTCCTCAGAAGCCGCCTCATAGTCATCCCGGCCAATCCCGAACAGGTACCATCCGTCTCCAAACACGCCGTCATTGGCCCAATCCGTGGCCCAGGCGCCCACGGTGGTAACGGAGACATAGTACACCAGGATCATAAGCGCCGCAAAGATCGGCAGCGCCAGCCAGCGGTTGGTCACCACCCGGTCGATCTTATCGGAAGCGGACATCTGTCCTTTTTTGTTTTTGGTATAGCACTGGCTGATGATAGAGGCAATGTACTCATACCGCTCGTTGGTGATGATGCTCTCTGTGTCGTCATCCATGGTCTTTTCCAGCTGTTCAATCTCCCGGGACACATCCGGAACAGAGGTCATCTGCCGGGAGATCTTGTCATCCTTCTCCAGCAGCTTGATGGCAAAAAAACGTTTCTGTTCCTCCGGCACCACTTCCGTGAGTTTGTCTTCCACGGCATCCAGGATGCTCTCCACTTCCGGAGCGAAGGTATGTACCGGAGCAGCCGTTTTTTTCTGCTTGGCCACCTCTACAGCCAGCTTGGCCGCTTCCTCCACACCGGTTCCCTTCAGAGCGGAGATCTCCACCACCTCACAGCCCAGTTTCTGCTTCAGCTTGTCAACGTGGATCTGGTCCCCGTTTTTCTTGACCACATCCATCATGTTCACCGCCATCACCACGGGAATTCCCATCTCCAGCAACTGGGTGGACAGATACAGGTTTCGTTCAATATTGGTCCCATCCACAATATTCAAAATGGCGTCCGGCCGTTCCGTGATCAGATACGTTCTGGCCACCACTTCCTCCAGCGTATAGGGAGAGAGGGAGTAGATGCCAGGCAGGTCCATGATCACCACGTCCTTTTGGCCTTTCAACTTTCCTTCCTTCTTCTCCACCGTGACACCCGGCCAGTTTCCCACAAACTGGTTGGCACCCGTCAGCGCGTTGAACAGTGTGGTCTTTCCGCTGTTGGGGTTGCCGGCTAACGCGATCTTAATCGACATACTCTACCTCTTTTCCTGCCTTGCGGCAATGAATCCTTTCTCCATCAATTTTTGGTTCTGCATTCCTACCTTTTATTAGCTTTTGCTAACTACAGGCGAAAAATTTATTCCACCTCTATCATCTCCGCGTCCGCCTTCCGGAGAGAGAGTTCATACCCCCGGACGGTCACTTCCACCGGATCCCCCAGCGGAGCCACCTTTCGCACGAACACGCTGACGCCCTTGGTGATTCCCATGTCCATGATCCGGCGCTTCACCGGACCGAAACCGCCCACGCGCGTCACCTTCACCGTTGTCCCGCATGGAACCTCTCGCAATGTTTTCATGTCTTCTATTTTCCTCCCACAAAAATTTTGTTGGCCATATCTTTGTCGATGGCCACTCTGGACTCCTTCACGTTGACGATGATGTTTCCTCCAATCTCAGAGACCACCGTCACGTTTCCGCCCACCACAAAACCGAGGCTTTCCAGAAAACGCCTCACGTCCTCTTTTCCCCCGATTCTGCTGATCACATTGGCTTCCCCTGGTCTTGCCATTGTCAAAGGCATCATATTCCATCTTCTTTCCGTTTAAATTTGAAAGCCTTACTCCATCTTGGACGTTAGTATATTCTAACTTTGGTTAGAAGTCAAGAACCTTATTGGCGATTTTTTCTCATTAATTTGTATTTTGGGGGGGATGGGATGGTATAATAGCCGCAAAATGGCTATTACAGAAAAGGAGGCGCACTTGATGCACACCAATGAATCTGCTGGGAATTATCTGGAAGGGTATATCACCCTGACTCCCTCTGGCTCTTTTCTTTTTGGCCCTGGGGCTGCCCGGCCCTCCTGTGCCCCGCCTCATTCTTCCCCCTTCTGCCGTTCCGCCCGGGCCATGGCAATCTTTTCACTGGTGATGGGCAGTTCCCGGAACCAGAGACCCGTGGCGCCTGCAATGGCGTGGGCCAGGGCCGGAGACGGGGTGTTTATGACAATCTCCCCCACGGATTTGGCCCCAAAGGGACCGCTGGGCTCATAGCTGCTCTCCAGTTCCACATGGATGGTCCCCATATCCAGCCGGGTGGGAATCCGGTACTGGGCCAGAGAGTTGTTCCGCAGCCTGCCCTGGTCTGTATACTGAATATCCTCATACAGGGCCATCCCCATCCCCTGAACAATCCCGCCCTCCGCCTGCACCCGGACCAGGTTGGGATTGATGGGGGTGCCGCAGTCCAGCACCGCCGTGTAATTCAAAATCTCCACGTGCCCTGTCTCCGGGTCCAGTTCAATCTCCACCATGCCCACCATAAAAGGCGGCGGAGATACCGGCGAGGTGTGGCTCACCGTCACCTCCAAGGGGCCCTGCTCCCCGGCCTCCTGCTTCTCCCGCAGCTTCTGGCAGGCCATCTCCACCGCCTTTCCGGTGACGTAGGCGGTGCTGGAGGCATAGGAACCGGAGTCATAGGGGGAGGCGTCCGTATCCGCCCCCAAAACCCCAATGTTTTCCAGGGGACAATCCAGGCACTGGGCCGCAATCTGAGCCAGGGTAGTGTCACAGCCGGTCCCCATGTCCGCGGCCCCCACCAGCAGCTGGTAGGTATCCTCCCCAGTCTGTTTGATGGTGGCGGAGCCGGTGTCCACCCCGGCAATGCCGGAACCCTGCATGGCCATGGCCACGCCCACACTGCGGATCTTGCCGTCTGGCATCACCCGCCGGGGAAACTTTTCCTTCCAGCGGATCTGCTCCGCCGCCCGGCGCAGGCACCGGTCCAGGGCGCAGCTGGTGTTGGGCTCCCCGTAGTAGGCCGGCATCCGCTGGCCTTCCCGGACCATGTTCTGCTGCCGCAGTGCCACCGGATCCATTCCCAGCCGCTCCGCCAGCTCGTTGACTGCGGATTCCACCGCAAAGATCCCCTGGGTGGCGCCGTAGCCCCGGTAAGCCCCGGCGGACATAACGTTGGTGTACACCACGTCATAGGAAAACCGGAACGCTTCCAGCTTTCCGTACAGAGGAATGGACTTGTGGCCGGAGAGGCCCACGGTGGTGGGGCCGTGCTCCCCGTAGGCCCCTGTGTTGGACAGGGTATACACCTCTATGGCCCGGATTTGTCCGTCCCGGTTCGCTCCCAGCCGCACCCGCACCTCCATCTCATGGCGAGGGGAGGAGGCAATCTGGGATTCTTCCCGGGTAAAAACGATCTTAGAGGGCTTTCCGGTCTTCCAGGTGACGAATGCCGGATACACCTCGGACACCGCCGTTTGCTTGGCCCCAAAGCCGCCGCCAATCCGGGGCTTACTCACCCGGATCTGGGATTTGGAAATTCCCAGAGCCCGGGCTAAAATCCGCCGCACATGGAACACGATCTGGGTGGAACTTTCCACATGGAGCCTGCCGTAGGCGTCCAGATGGCAGGCGGTGCGGAAGGTCTCCATCATGGTCTGCTGGTTGGCCTTGGTGTGGTAGGTCCGCTCCAGCACCTGGTCACAGTCCGCAAGCACCTGGTCCACATCCCCCTCGGAGGACTCCCCGCTGGCGCAAAGGTTCCGCCGGTTGTCTGCTCCCACCGGGCAGAGGGCTTCCCAGTTTTCCTCCGGGTGCACCAGCACCGGTCCGTCCTTGGACTCATGGAAGTCCAGCAGCGCCGGCAGTACCTGATACCGGACCCGGATCCGTTTTAATGCCCGGTCCACCGCCTCTTCGCTCTCCCCGGCCACAATGGCCACCGGGTCCCCCACATACCGCACATGCCGGTCCAGAATCAGCCGGTCGTAGGGGCTGGGCTCCGGGTAGGTCTGGCCTGCCAGGGTAAACCGGTGGCAGGGCACATCCTCCCAGGTGTACACCGCTATGATCCCCGGCAGCTTCCGGACTGCCTCCGCATCCACCGACTCCACCATGGCATTGGCGTGGGGACTCCGGAGCAATTTCACCGTCAGATACCCCTCCGGCAGCACGTCTTCTAAAAACACGGGCTTTCCGGTGACCAGGGCCATGGCGTCTTTCTTCCGCACCGATTGATTGACGGTCTTCATGCCTGTCCCTCCTTTTCCCGCCATTGCAGAAAGGCCTGAATGGCCCGCAGCTGCCCCTGATAGCCGGAGCACCGGCACAGGTTTCCGGCCAAATATTCCTGGATCTCCGCCTCTTGGGGGGACGGGTTTTCCCGGAGCAGGGCAATGGTATTCATGATCATCCCCGGATTGCAGAAGCCGCACTGCTCCGCTCCCTGATCCGCCAAAAAGGCTCCAAACTCCTCCGCTTCCGGCTGAAGGCCCTCCAGAGTGGTCACAGAGCGCCCCTGGGCCCGGATGGCCAGAAAAGAGCAGGAAAGCACCGGCTTCTCATCTACAAACGCCGTGCAAAGTCCGCACTGGGAGGTCTCGCAGCCCCGTTTCACGCTGGCACAGCCGTGGCGGCGCACAAAATCCAACAGCACCGTATCCGCTGCCACCGTGTCTGTTATCTTGGTTCCGTTGAGCCAAAGGGTTAGTTCCATGCTTTCCCTCCTTCCCTCTGCTTGCCGTACCTCGCCTGGCATTCCGCGTTCCCCACAGGGTGTTCCAAAGCCAGCACCCCCCGCCGGACCAGCACCCGGGTCAGATGGGTGCGGTAGGCGGCGCTGCCCCGCAGGTTGGAGCCGGTGGGAGTTTCCCGGGCCATGGCCTCCCCGTAGGCCCGGGCCGCTTCCTCCGTCACACCGCCGGCAAGCAGCTTGCTGGCATCCGGCAGCACCAGCGCCCGGCCGGGCCGGGCCCCCACCACGGTCCGAAAGCCCTGTTCCATCCGGACTACGGCGCAGGTGAGCACCGGGAAGTCCGTGGCCGCGTTCCGGTGGGACAGGTACACCGTGTGCTGGGGCCGCTTCTTCACCAGAATCCGCACCAGAATATCCTGTCCGCCGCCCCGGGCAGCAAACTCCTCCAGGGGAATCAGGCCGCCGGCGTATAACTCCACGTAGGAATCCAGGGCCAAAAACAGGGGCAGCACATCTGAAAATCCAAACCGGCCCCAGATGCTTCCCCCCACAGTGGCCAGGTTCCGGAACTGGACCCCCACAATGGAGCGGAGACTCTCCCGCAGCGCGCCTTCTGTGTAGGAGTGAAGCCCCGGATGCAGTTCCAGCTGCCGCAGAGTGACCATACAGCCGATGGAAAACGCCTCCGGGGTCTCCTCAATCTGATCCAGCCCCAGACCGGACAAATCCACCACCGTGGCCACCGTGGCCCGGCTGGTGTGAAGCCAGAGCATACCGCCCATAACCCGGCAGCTTCTCTTCTGATTCAGCGTGTAAGCCTGCTCCAGAGACTCCGCCTTACAGTATTCTTTGATCCTTAGCAAGGGACACCTCCCCAAAATGGTTCTCATATCTGGAAAGTGGACGGCCCGCCGGGGCCGCCCACTCTCAGTATAGCGTATGTTTCGCTGTTTGTATACCGGTTTTCGCTTGGATTTCCGGTTCTTCCGGCCGCAATCTTGACGCCAATGTGCCCCCTTCTCTGCCTCACCGCTCCATCATACTAATGGACTCAATGCCTACGCTGCCGCCCCGGACCACCTCGATGGTCCTGAACTCTTCCTTCATCAGCTTCACCACCGCGTCGTTCTTGGTGGCGGTCTGGACGAACTCCACCAGTACGCTGTCCCGGCCGTAGTCAATGACCCGGGCCTTGAAGGTCTCTGCGATCTGGAACACCTCCGCCTTATCCTCCGGACTGCAGTGGAACACCTTCACGTACAGAATTTCCTTCATCCGGACAAAGATATCCGTGAAATCAATGACCTTAATCACCTCCACCATCCGGTTCAGCTGTTTTTTGATCTGCTCAAAAGTCTCGTCGCCGCTGACCGTGGCAATGGTCATCCGGGAGATGGTGGGGTCCTCGGTGGTGCCCACGGTGAGGCTGTCCAGGTTGTAGGATTTGGCCGAAAACAGGCCGGAGATCTTGGAGAGCACACCCACCTGATTTTCCACATACAGGGAAATCCATCTTTTTCTCATACTATTGTCCATGGCCTCTTCCTCCTTAACAATCCATGATCATATCTTCCAGGGTTCCGCCGGGACGGAGCATGGGGTACACCGTGTCCTCCGGATCAATGAGAAACTCAATGAGGGTAGGCGCTTTCTGGTTTTTCTTGGCCTCCTCAAAGGCCGGGGCAATCTCCTCTTTCTTGGTCACCCGAATCCCCTTGGCCCCGTAGCTTTCCGCCAGCCGCACAAAGTCCGGGGTGTAGGGCGGCATCTCCTGGCCGCCGGTGCGCCGGAACAGAGCCCCGGCCCGGAGATTGGTCATGCCATAGCGCTTACCGTAAAACAGCTTCTGCCACTGGCGTACCATGCCCAGATACTCGTTGTTGAACACGCAGAGGATCAAGGGCAGTTCCTCCAGCACCGCCGTGGCAAATTCCTGGATGTTCATCTGCATTCCCCCGTCCCCGGACACGGCGATGACGGTCTTATCCGGGTTGCCCAGCTTGGCGCCAATGGCCCCGGGGAAGCCGTACCCCATAGTCCCCAAGCCGCCGGAGGTGACCAGCTGCTTTTTCTTTGTGATCTCCACATACTGGGTCACAAACATCTGATGCTGGCCCACATCCGTCACAATGATGGCATCGTCAAACTGCCGGTTCATCTCCTGGATAATATCCATGGGCCCCATCTTCCCGTGCTCCTTCATGGGCAGGGGATGCTCCGCATTCCAGGCCTCAATCTGCTTCCGCCAGGCATCAATTTCACAGGGTTCCACATACTCGTTCATCTTAGTGATGACCTCCAGGGCGTCCGCCACAATGGGCACATGGACATGGATATTCCGGGAGATGGAGGCGGTGTCAATGTCAATATGGACGATCTGGGCTTTGGGGGCAAAGGCGTGGAGCCTGCCGGTGATCCGGTCGTTGAACCGGGTGCCGATGGAAAACAGCAGGTCGCACTCCTGGACAGCCATGTTGGCGGCGTAGGCCCCGTGCATCCCCAGATTGCCAATGAACAAGGGATGATTGGTGGGAAGTGCTCCCCGGCCCATGATGGTGGTGACCACCGGCACATGGGTCTTGTTCACCACCTCCGTAAAAGCCTGGTTGGCCCGGGCAATGTTAACGCCGCCCCCGGCCAGAAACAGCGGCCGCTTGGCCTGCTTCAGCATCTTCAGGGCCCGCTTCAGCTGGCCCATGTGGACGCTGGTGTTGGGCTTATAGCCCCGGATATTCACGGTCTTAGGATAGTCCGGGCTGCCCAGTTCTGCCATCACATCCTTGGGCAGATCTATGAGCACCGGTCCCGGACGGCCGGTCCGGGCAATGTAGAAAGCTTCCTTGATGATCCGGCCCAGATCTTCCCGCTCCCGCACGGTGACGCCGTATTTGGTGATGCTGCGGGTGATGCCCACAATATCCACCTCCTGGAACGCATCGTTTCCGATCAGGTGCTTGGCCACCTGGCCTGTAAAGCAGACCAGCGGCACGCTATCATAGTTGGCCGTGGCCAGGCCAGTGACCAGGTTGGTGGCCCCGGGTCCGCTGGTCACCAGACATACCCCCACCTTTCCGGTGGTCCGGGCGTAGGCGTCCGCCTCATGGACCAGCGCCTGCTCGTGCCGGGGCAGGATCACCCGGATCTCCTCCTGCTTGTACAGCTCGTCGCTGATGTCAATGGTGCAGGCGCCGGGATAGCCAAAAATGGTATCCACTCCCTCCTCTTTCAGGGCCTTCACCAGCAGCTTGTTTCCTGAAATCTGTTTCATGTCCTACCTCCTCCAACATAAATATCCTCCCGGAGCGTTTGTTGTTCCAACAGAAATAAAGTTTTCTGAAAAACAACAAAAACCCCAAGCATGCGTCATGCTTAGGGCGAATGGTTCATCCGTGTTACCACCTAAATTCAGAGAAAACTCCCTGCACTCTGCCGGCACAGGAACAGCGCAGGTCCTCTGCCTGTCCGATACCGCTTCCCTGTAACGTGGGAAAGACGTTGGAGCCTACTGGGCGGTTCCGCCGTTGGGTCCACTGCTCAAAGGCTACTTCCGCAACCCCCGCACGAAAACTCGCACCATCCGCTTTCTCTCTGGGCATTGGCAGGCTGCGTACTCCTCCTTGTCACTGCATTTTTCAGGCTGACCGGGCCGGAAACCAATAGAAACCGGTTGGATTCTGGCCGGTCAGGTAAAATTTGAATTTATTATAGAGTGTATTCCGGCTCTTGTCAATCGGTATTTCCGGAACTTTCTGGCTTCTATTTCCCCGCCGGTGATGGCGGAAGAGGCTTCCCTTCCGGTACCCTGCCTATGGCCTGCCCGCTATCCCCACAGCTGCTGGCCCATCCTGGGTGCTTCCGGCCGCGGCGCTGCAGTTTGACGCAGCTTTCCCCGCTCCAGCAAAAAGCTGATTTCCCCTGGCCGACATGGTTCCGCTGGCCCGGCAGTCCGAATACAGGTCACTTTTTTCCCGGTTTCCAGCGCCGTCAAAAGGTTCCATACTTCCCGCTGCTCTCCCCGGGAAAGCGCCCGGGACAGATCATCCACCAAAAGAAACCTGGGGGAGAGAAGAAGCGCTTTGGCGATCTTGGCCAGACACAACTCCCGGGGCGCCAGCTGCTCCGGGTACCGTCCCAGCAACTCCGAGATTCCCAGTTCTTCCGCCTGCTCCCGCACTCGCCGGATCCCCGCTCCCCGTCCTCCGCCAAAAAAGTCCAGCGGAAGCAGCAGGTTTTCTTCCAGCGTCAGAGCTTCAATAAATTCCCACTCCCGGCTGACGATCCCAAAAATTTTCCGGCAAAGCCGGCCCCGTTTCAATTCCGACATAGTTCGCCAGTCCTGTCCATCCACCGTCACACGGCCCCCATGGGGGAGCCATTTCCCGCAGATCACCTTAAGCAAAAGCGTCTTTCCGCAGCCTGTCCCGCCTTGGATCAGAACCGGCTGTCCCTCCGAAGCCTGCAGACTGATCTCGTCCAACACCAGGCGGTCCGGAGGAAACCACTGGGTCACCCCGCTTACCTGTATCTTGATGCCGAATCCCTCCATTCCATATGCGCCCTTCCCGCACCCATACAGAACTCCTGTGAACGAGCCTAGTATACCGCAGAAATGTTACCAAAGTGTCACCAAAGTGTGATTTTTCAGAAAGAAAGCCGTCAGGCCAGACTGCAAAAGGCTCCGATCGCCGCAAAAGATTGATCAAGAACGTGTAAGATCTTTTAAGAATTGATGAGCGCGGAGTGGAGCATATTGATTTTCCGGGCGTTACTCCTGCTCCCGCAGCAGTCCCTGGTAGATATCCCGGCGGCTGCAGCCCCGGTCCTTGGCCATCTGTTTCATGGCCTCTTTCTTGTCCTGGCCCTGGGACAGATAGAATTCCAAATGTTCCGAAAGGCTCAGACCCTCCCAGGCCTGGGCCTTTTCCTCTTGGAGTTCCCGGGCGGAGCGCCCCTCCAGCACCAAAACAAACTCTCCCCGGGGCGCCTCCTCCTGAAACCGCGCTTCCGCTTGCTCCAAGGTGGTCTGCCAGATCTCCTCATGGATCTTGGTCAGCTCCCGGCAGATGGTCAGCCGCCGGTCCCCCAGAGTTTCCCGCAGTTCTCCCAGCGTCCGGATCAGGCGGTGGGGCGCTTCATAGAGGAGAATGGTCCGGGCCTCCTGCCGCAGCGCCTCCAGTACCTGCCGCCGTTCCTTTTTTCCCGCTGGCAGAAAGCCCTCAAAACAAAACCGGCGGGCGGGCAGGCCAGAGACGGTGAGAGCCGTCACACAGGCGCAGGCGCCGGGCAGAGAGGTCACCGGCACCCCCGCCTGCAGGCACTGCCGGACCAACTCCTCCCCCGGGTCCGAGATAGCAGGTGTTCCCGCGTCCGTGATCAGCGCCCCCCGCTCCCCGGCCAGAAGCTTTTCCACCAGGATCTGTGCCTTCTCATATTTGTTGTGCTCGTGATAGCTGGTGAGGGGGGTGCAGATCTGATAGTGATCCAGGAGGATCCGGCTGTGTCGGGTGTCCTCCGCCGCAATCCAGTCCACCTCCTGCAAAAGCTTCAGGGTCCGCAGGGTGATATCCTCCAAATTTCCAATGGGGGTCGCACACAGAAACAGCATTCCGGCCATCTCCCTCTCCTCCTCTCCGGTTTTAGTATCCGTAAATATCATAGATTTCTTGGCTGTATACCCCCGGCTCCCGGTATACAATCAAAGGTTTTTCCACCTGGAGCCAAGCGCCTCCGCCCCGGACTCCCTCCAGAAGGACCATATTGGCTTCCCGGTTAAGCGTCGGGTGGACCAGTTTCATCCGTTTAGGCTGCAGCCGGTACCGCTCCATCTGGGCAAAAATCTCCGCCAGCCGGTGGGGCCGGTGCACCATGGCAAAGCGTCCCCCGGGGCGCAGGCACCGGGCGGCCTCCCGGATCACATCCTCCAGGGTACAGAGGATCTCATGGCGGGCAATGGCCTTGACATCCGAGGGGTTCTGAAGCCCATGGGACGAAGGAATATAGGGAGGGTTGCAGGTGACCACATCAAAAGAAGCCCCCCTGAACAGCCGGGAGGCCTCTCGGATATCCCCTGTAACAATCTCCACCCGGCCGGTGAGACCGTTGAGCCGGACGCTCCGGCCGGCCATCTCCGCCATTTCTTCCTGGATCTCCAGGCCGGTGAAATGCTCTCCCCGGGTCTTGGCCGCCAGCAAAATGGGGATAATGCCGGTGCCGGTGCCCAGGTCCAGCACCCGCTCCCCCGGCTTTACCGGAACAAAACCGGAGAGGAGCACTGCGTCCATGCCAAAGCAGAATTTCCCAGGATGTTGAATGATCCGGTAGCGGTTCCGCTGCAAGTCATCCAGCCGTTCCCCCTCCCGCAGCAGTTCAGGATTCATGGGGCGCTTCCTCCCGCTTTTCCCGGTGCTCCCGGCGCCGGTCCCGGTGACGCTCCCGGCGTTCCCGGTGTTCTTTGCCCTCCGGGCGCTCCCGGTTCTCCCGGTGTTCTTTGCCCTCCGGACGTTCCCGGTTTCTCCGGGGCTTTCTGCCCTCCGGATGCTCCCGGTTCTCCTGCGTCTCTTTTTCCTCCGGCCGTTCGCCTTCTCCCTGGAATTCTCTTTCGTCCCGGTTCTCTTTCTCGTCTTTTCCCTTTTTCCGTTTAGGCTTATAGCGAAGCTCGTAGAGGGGGTACTCCCGCACCTCCACATCGTCCCCTTCCTGGTTGATCACAATCTTCACCAGCTGCCGCAGAACGTTGACACTCTGGACCGTTCCCCGAACGCCGTCCCCTTTGTGGACCACTGTGTCGCCGATGGCCGGAAGGCGGCTGTTCAGATACTCATAGGTTTCCTGCTCATTCTTCAGACAGCACATGAGGCGTCCGCAGACGCCGGAAATTTTGCTGGGGTTCAGAGAGAGATTCTGCTCCTTGGCCATCCTAATGGAAACCGGAACAAACTCGGAAAGGAAGGAGTGGCAGCAGAGGCTGCGCCCGCAGGTTCCCACGCCTCCCAACATCTTTGTTTCATCCCGCACGCCGATCTGGCGCAGTTCAATGCGGGTCTTAAACACAGACGCCAGGTCCTTCACCAGTTCCCGGAAATCAATTCTCTCGTCCGCGGTGAAATAAAAGAGGATCTTGTTATTGTCAAAAGTGTACTCCACATCCACCAGCTTCATCTCCAGGCCATGCTTGGCAATCTTTTCCTTGCAGATCTGGAAAGCCCGCTTTTCCTTCTCCCGGTTTTTTTCCACTGTTTCCAGGTCTTCCTCCGTGGCCAGCCGGATCACCGGCTTTAAAGGCTGCACCACAGACTCTTCCTCCACCTGCTTATTTCCCAAGACCACCGTGCCCATCTCCAGGCCCCGGGCCGTCTCCACAATCACTTTGGTATGTTTGCGGATCTCCTGCTGTCCCGGATCAAAGTAATATACCTTTCCGGCACAGCGGAACCGCACGCCGATAATTGTCACCATATTTCAAATCCTCCTACGCTTTCATGGACATCAGAAGCAGTTCCACCGCCAGATCATAATTCACATTGGAAAGGATCCGGCGCTCCATCCGGTCCGCCTCCTCCCAGGCACGGTGCAACTCCTCATAGGAGAGGGCGTCCGCCAACTTGCGGTATCCGGCCGCTTCCTCCGGCATCTGGAGCAGCCGCCGGTCTCCGGTGGCCTTCCAGACCAGCACATCACGGAGATAGGCCCGGGTCAACGCCCCCAGCGCCGCAGCCCCCACCCGGTGCTCCCGCAGCGCCTTGACGCCGTCCGCCATCTGAGTTACCGTCAAACTGCCCCCTTGCCGCAGCAGGGAGAGCACCAGTTCCCGATCCTCCTCCGGCAGCAGCGCCCCGGCCGCCTTTTCCTCCGTCAGTTTCAGCAGAACGCCCCGGGACCGGATGGTGGGAAGCAGCTTTTCCCCATTGGCCGCAAGCAAAAGGATCACGCCGTAATCCGGAGGTTCCTCCAGGGTCTTCAGCAGGGCGTTTTGGGCCTGTACGGTCATCTTTTCCGCCTCCGGCACCAGATAAATCTTATAAGGGCTGCTGTAGGGGCGGATGGCCATATCGTCCACCAGCTGGCTTCGGATCTCATCCACGCCGATACTCTCCGGTTTTTCATGGGATACCCGCAGAATATCCGGATGGTTTCCGCTGGCAAAGGCCCGGCAGGAATAGCAGACACCGCATCCGGTGCCCTTTTCGCATTCCAGCAAGGCCGCAAATTCTTCCGCCAGAGACACTGCCTCCTCCGGGTCCTCTGATTCCAGAATATATGCGTGGGATAGCTTTCCCGAGTTCCGTACCCGGTGAAAGTATTCCTGAATTTCCTCTTTCTTCATGCTTTGCTCCGCTGTCTGATCCGGAGAATCTCCCGTGACAGTTCCGCCAGACATTCCTCCAGATCCCGGTTCTGATAGCGGCGGGTGATTCCGGCCTCCCGGAGTTTTTCCTCGGAAAAGTCCTCCTCATCCGCCAAAAACCGGCGGCACATTTCCGCATACCGGGGTGTGGCCTGAGCCCTCTCCCGGAGCCAGGCCCGGCGCAGCCGCTCCCCTTCCTCCACCTCCACATAGAGGGGAACCACCTGGTCCGCCCCCCAATACCGGCAGGTGCTCCGATAGGATTCCAGCACGCCGCTGATCAGATAATCTCCCTGGGTCAGGTCCAGCTGCCCGTCATCCACCGTAGCATAGGTCCAGGGGCCGAAGACGGTCTGGTAGGTCCGCTCCTCTATGATCTTGCCCTGACGGCGGAACTGCTCCATGGCCTCCCCGGAAATAAAATGATACTCCACGCCTTCCCTCTCCCCGTCCCGCATAGGACGGGTGGTGTACAGGGTCACGTGCCGCAGGCTCAGCTTCTCCTGCTCCAGAAGCCGCCGGAACAGGGTGTCCTTTCCGGAAGCGCTTTTTCCCAACAAATAAAAAATCCTGCCCAAAAGGTCCCCCCTATTATAAACAAAACCATTGGGAAATGGAAGCGGAAAATCTTTCCCTTTTCCCCAGTTTTGCCTATTCCTGTCTAACTAGGTTTCCGCCACCGGCCTGCGGCGCTTTTAGGCCTTGGGGGCCTCTGCCAGCCGGTAGATTTCCTGGATTTCCCGGCTGGTCAGGGGAGTTCCAAAGGAGGGAAGCGTCTTTTTGTCTCCGTCCGTGGTCAGCTGAGAAATATAGGGGTACTCCTCCGGCTTCACTCCCATCTCCTCCATGGTGGTGGGCATGTCCAGCGAGCGGAAGAAAGCCACCATATGGTCCACACCCTCCAGGATCGTCTTCTCCTGGTCCGGTCCCGGCGTGGCGTCCCATACATTCACCGCCCACTGGGCAAAGCGGTCCAGACCGTTTTTGTATTCATAGCGGACCCAGGCGGGAAACAGCACCGCCAGCCCGGCACCGTGGGTGATATTGTCGTGAACGCCGCTTACGTCATGTTCCATCTTGTGGACCGTAAAGGTTTTGTTCCTGCCGCAGCCTGTGAGGTCATTGTGGCCCAGGGTGGACGCCCACATCATCTGAGTCCTGGCCTCCAGGTCATCCGGAGCTTCCATGAGCCGGGAACCGCATTCCCGCACGGTCCGCAAAAGCGCCTCCGCAATCCGGTCTGTGAGCAAGGTGGCAGGCTCATTGGTCAGATACCGCTCCATGGTGTGCATCATGATATCCACCACGCCCGCCGCCGTCTGAAACCGGGAGACGGAGAGGGTGTTGGCCGGATTCATAAAGGCAAAGGTGGGACGGTTGGCGTCATGGTTGCAGCCCCGCTTCAGATGGGTCTCCTCATTGGTGATCACGCAGGAATTGCTCATCTCGCTGCCGGCCGCCGCAATGGTCAGCACCAATCCCATGGGAAAGGCTTTCTCCGGCACAATCCCCCGGACGATCACCTCCCAGGGATCCAAGCCGGTGGACAGGCCCATGCCAATGGCCTTGCAGGAATCGCTGACGCTTCCGCCGCCCACGCCCAGAAGAAAGTCCACGCCCTCCCTCCGGCAAAACTCAAGCGTCTCCCGGACCAGGCTGATCTTGGGGTTGGGCTCCACGCCGCCCACTTCCACAAAGGGAATGCCCGCTTGGCGGAGCTGGTCCACCACTTTATCATACAGGCCAATTTTTTTGATACTGCCTCCACCGTAGTGCAGAAGGGCCTTTTTGACTCCGTATCCCTTCAGGGCCTCCCCAATATGGGTCTCGGCGTCTTCCCCGAAAAACACTTTGGTGGGCGTATAATAGGTGAAGGATTTCATAGAATTTCAAACCTCCTGTTTGATAAATTGCCGCAGCAGCTGCGTATTTTCTTTCCCAGTGTAACATATTCCAGATTCTCATGCACGGTTTTTTTTCGTTTTGCAGCGCCTGGAGCCCAGGCAAGCCAAAGAGAAGGCCATGGGGCCTTTGAAAGATTTTCATCTGACTCCCTACGCCTTCCGCTCTCTGGGAGGCCTTCCGGAAGCGCTGAAAAACCGGGGCCTGCTGATCAATACCCGCACTCTGAGGCGCCCAGCTGCTGCAAGGGCTTTCCTGGCAGGTATGTCCGCTGCCAGCCGGCGTTCCGCTTCCGGAACGGCCCGATTCCGGCGCGCTCTGCCGTTACTCGTCCCGGATGGCCAGCAGTTTCTTCAGTTCCTCCTCATAGGCATGGTTCTGCCGGATCAGCGCTTCCAGTTCATCTTCCCCTGCCTTCCGGTCGCTGCTGTCCCAGTCGCTGCTGCTTCTGGGAAACTCCGGAAGGGGAGAACCCGCCGGATTTTTAGACTGTCTGGACGTTGCCTGACTGGTCCTCGCCTTTTTTCTTGGATGAATCGTCTGAGTGCCCCAATGGGACGGCTCTCTGCTCACGGTTCTCCCATGGGACTGCTTCTGGTTCCGGGTTTGGTTCTTTTTCATAGTGGAGGCGATCACACAGATCACCACAATCACGATCAGAATGTCCATAGTTATCTCCTTTCTGCCTCTAGTATACGGGGACAGGCCTCTTTCTGCAACCCCAAAAACACCTCCCGGCTCCCTCTTGTTTTTCTTTTTGCTTTTCCCTATAATAGTAAGGAACCCAGTCCGGCTGGCGCCGGCTTGGAATCCACAGTTTCACAGGAGGCAACTTGTATGGATATCACCCAACTGTTCACAGAAAAAGACTATGAAGAGATCCAAAAGCTGGAGGGCCACACAGAGACGGAGAACTACCGGGGCCCGGTCATTGATGATTTTGTGGTGGATGTGACCCACCGGCCCCACCGGATGAAGCCGGGCCAGATGGTCTACATGGTGGCCCTCAACCACGCGCTGGTGGATAATCTAGCCAACGACGACCTGTACTGGCGGGCGGAGCCGGCCAAATTTTTCCACGGCATTCCCACGCTGCCGGAAATCCACAAGGAGATCCAGCGGATGTACGATTACCTGACCGACAATTACGAGTGGAAGATGCCTGAGTGCCCGCCGCCGGACCCCAACGCCTATCCGGAATTTGATTCCTAAAAAGTATTTGATTTCCAAGAAAATTCACACTATTGACTTTTCCGCTGGGGATTGGCGCCACTGGAGCCGGTGCAGGTTCCCTTCTGTCCGGAGCCCTGGAAAGTTTTGCTGGCGCAGCGCCTCGTAGAGGACAATGGCCACGGAGTTGGAGAGATTCAGCGACCGGGTCTCCCCCAGCATGGGAATCCGCACCGCCATCTCCTCATATTCCACCAGGATTTCCTCCGGGATTCCGGCGCTTTCCTTGCCAAACATCAGATAGCAGTCCGGCTCGTAGGAGACTTCCGTGTAGACCCGGCGGGCCTTGGTGGTGGCCATGTAGATCTTGGCGTCGGGATTTTTCTCCCGAAAATCCTCAAAATTGTCGTATAGCGTCACATCCAGCTGATGCCAATAGTCCAGACCGGCCCGCTGGAGGCTTTTCTCATCCAGCCGGAACCCCAGAGGGCAGATCAAATGCAGACGGGCGCCGGTGGCCACGCAGGTGCGGCCAATGTTTCCGGTGTTGGCCGGCATCTCCGGCTGGTGCAGCACAATGTTTAACATAGTCCGCTCCCCTGCTCCGCCGTCCTCTCCTGATCCAGCCGCTTCACAAACCGTTTAATATTGGGAAAGCAGTAGAAGGCCCCATGGGGCTCAAAGCAGGGCAGCCCCATCTCCCGGAACCGGCGCATCAGATACCGGCGGCGCTGATCGTAGGATTCCCGCATCTCCTCAATATCCCACTCCCCGTTTTTTAAGGCCTCCACCGCCCGAAGCTGGGGCATACCAACCCCATCCAGGTCAAAAACCAGGGCATAGAGATACCGGGCGTTCTTGCCGCACCGCCGCCACCCAAAGTAAGACAGAGGGGACATGATAGTGAAGTCCGTATCAAAGACCTCGGACAGCTCCGACAGTTCATCGGTGATGGTATAATGCTTTGCCTTTCCGCCATCTTTAACCTCAAGAGCAATCCCTGCGGCCTTCGGCGGTACTGTCACCGCGATCCCGTTGCCCTTCTCGTCCTCATAATGGCCCTTCCGCTCGAAACTGCCTACCGGAGAGATCTCACGATAAAATTCAAAGGGCGTGACCGGCTCCAGGAACTTCTCCAAATGCTCGTTCTTTTCCCGGTACAATTCCCGCAG
>CAZDOQ010000004.1:0-49303 GCA_964507035.1 uncultured Lachnospiraceae bacterium
TGATCACCCTCTCCGAGGAGAGCCGCCGGATGCAGGAGATGATGCGGATGTACGGCATGGGAGACATGGCCGGGGATACCCAGGAAACCCTGGTGCTGAACGCCAACAACGCCCTGGTCCGGTTTGTCCAGGAGCATCAGGATTCTCCTCAGGTCCCCACCATCTGCAAGCAGCTTTACGACCTGGCCCGGCTCAGCCATGCGCCTCTCTCTCCGGAGGAAATGTCTGAATTTGTGGCCCGGAGCAATGAGATTTTGATGAACCTGACCAAATAAATAAAAAGAAGAGTTTTCCTTTTCCAAAAACGACCCCTATCCCTTCCCCTTCTGCAATCCGCATCAGGTTCTTCTGTAGTTTCAGGATCTCAAGCGGGGAACAGTGGTTGATCTCAATGATCGTGTTATTGAAAACTTTGACCGGGCCCAGAGTCATCCGGATCAGGCGGACTGTGAAGCGGCCAGACGGTGGGCCCGGGAGATAGCGGAGAAGGCCAGGTGACCCTTACCGCCACTTTTCCGGCAGCAGCTGCCTGAGAGGCTCCAAAGTTGTCTCGGACATCTCCGGGGTGTCGGCCAGGGGGAAAGGGATTCCCATAGCCTGGTATTTTTCCAGGCACA
Source organism: uncultured Lachnospiraceae bacterium (assembly GCA_964507035.1). GTDB lineage: Bacteria > Bacillota > Clostridia > Lachnospirales > Lachnospiraceae > Pseudolachnospira. The sequence goes on from CAZDOQ010000004.1 coordinate 618, forward strand.
GCTTCCGGAAGGGCAGCAATTCCACCCGCCGGGTGTTGGGGTAATTTTCCAGGAAACGGACCAGTGCTTCTATCTCTTCCGGGGTGTCGTGGAGGCCGGGGACCATCACCCGGCGCACCCACATGGGCACTTCTTTCTCCCGGACCAGATCCAGGAAGCGGACCACCTGCCGGAAATCTGCCTGGCAGTACCGACGGTAGTCTTCCTCCGAAAGGAATTTCACGTCCGCCAGCACCAGATCTGTGTGGGCCAGCACCTGCTCCGCTCCCTCCAGGGAGCCGGTGCCGCTGGTGTCCAGGGCGGTGTGGAAACCTTCCGCCTGGAGCAGCCGGAACAGTTCCGCCGTAAACGCCGGCTGCATCAGTGGCTCCCCGCCGGTGACGGTGACGCCGCCGTTTGCAAGATACGGGCGGTACCGGATCACCCGCCGGACCACCTCATCCGGGGTGTGGGAAGTGCCGCCGGAGAAGTCCCAAGTGTCCGGATTGTGACAGTAGGCACAGCGGCAGGGGCAGCCCTGGAGAAAGATCACAAAGCGCAGCCCCGGCCCGTCCACTGCTCCCATGGACTGGAAGGAGTGGATCTGGCCGCTCACAGGGCCTCGTGGAAGGTCCGGGAAATCACCTCCCGCTGCTGTTCCCGGGTGAGCTTATAAAAATTCACGGCGTATCCGGATACCCGGATGGTCAGGTTCGGGTATTTCTCCGGATTGTGGTAGGCGTCGATCAAGGTCTCCCGGTTCATCACATTAACATTCAGATGATGGGCCATCTGGGCAAAATAGCCGTCCAGGATGGAGGTCAGGTTGGTCAGCCGTTCTTCTTCCGTCTTGCCCAGGGCATCCGGGACAATGGAGAAGGTGTTGGAGATGCCGTCCTTGCAGTACCGGTAGGAGAACTTGGCCACCGAGTTCAGGGAGGCCAGGGCTCCGTTTTTCTCCCGCCCGTGCATGGGATTGGCTCCCGGGGCAAAGGGTTCTCCGGCTTTCCGGCCATCCGGGGTGGAACCGGTCTTCTTGCCGTAGACCACATTGGAGGTAATGGTCAGAATGGAGAGGGTGGGTTCCGCATTCCGGTACAGAGGAATCTTTTTCAGCTCCTCATAGAATTTTTTCACCTGCTCGCAGGCGATCTGGTCCACCCGGTCGTCGTCGTTGCCGAAGGCAGGGTACTCCCCGGTCACCTCATATTCGGTGATCAGGCCGGTTTCCGGATCCCGGATGCAGCGGACTTTGGCGTACCGGATGGCGGACAGGGAGTCGGCCATGACACTCATGCCCGCCAGGCCAAAGGCCATGAACCGGTGTACTTGGGTGTCATGGAGGGCCATCTGGGTCTTCTCATAGGCGTATTTGTCATGCATATAGTGGATCACGTTCATGGTGTTGGCGTACATCTTGGCCAGCCAGGGCCGGTAGAAGTCCAACAGCTCCATCACTTTGCCGTATTCCAGATATTCCCCCTGGTAGGGCTCGTGGACCGGACCCACCTGGACGTTCTTCATCTCATCCTTTCCACCGTTTAAGGCCATCAGCAGCAGCTTGGCCAAATTGGCTCGGGCGCCAAAGAACTGCATCTGCTTGCCCACCTGCATGGCAGAGACGCAGCAGGCAATGGCATAATCGTCCCCAAACTGCGGGCGCATCAGGTCATCGTTCTCATACTGGATGGCGTCTGTATCGCAGGAGACCTTGGCGCAGTAGCGCTTGAAAGGAGACGGCAGGTCCCGGGACCAGAGCACTGTCAGGTTGGGCTCCGCCGAAGGTTTCAGGTTGTACAGGGTGTGAAGCATCCGGTAGGTGTTCTTTGTGACCAGCGTGCGGCCATCCTCCCCCATACCGCCCAGGGATTCGGTGATCCACATGGGGTCGCCGCCGAAGAGTTCGTTGTAGGCAGGGGTGCGCAGGTGCCGGGCCATCCGCAGCTTCATGACAAAGTCGTCTATCAACTCCTGGGCTTCCTCCTCAGTGAGGCGACCAGCAGCCAGGTCCCGCTCCAGATAGATGTCCAAGAAGGTGGAAACCCGCCCCAGGCTCATGGCTGCGCCATTTTGCTCTTTGATGGCCCCCAGATACCCGAAATACAGCCACTGGATGGCCTCCTGGGCTGTGGCCGCGGGCTGGGTAATGTCAAAGCCGTAGAGGGCTGCCATATCCCGGAGTTTTCCTAGAAAATTGATCTGCTGGAATAGTTCTTCCTGCTGCCGGATGTGGTCCACGTCCATGGCCTCCTGGCTCAGCCGGGCTTTGTCCTTTTCCTTTTCTCCAATCAACCGGTTAATGCCGTAGAGAGCCACACGCCGGTAGTCGCCAATGATCCGGCCCCGGCCGTAGGCGTCCGGCAGGCCGGTGATCAGCCCACAGTGGCGGGCCGCCTTGGTCTCCTGGTTGTAGACCCGGAAGACGCCGTCGTTGTGGGTGGTCCGGTACTGGAATTCATCCTCCACCTTCTGGGAGAGTTCATAGCCGTAGGCCCGGCAGGCATCCCGGGTCATCCGCAGGCCGCCAAAGGGATTGACGCCCCGCTTCAGGGGCCGGTCTGTTTGGAGTCCCACGATCTTTTCGTTTTCCTTGTCCAGGTAGCCGGGCTTGTAGTTGAGCAGAGAAGTGACCGTGTTGGTGTCAATGTCCAACACGCCGCCAAATTCCCGCTCCAGGGCCAGCAGATTTTCCAGCTTGTGGAGCAGATTTTCCGTCCGTTTGGTGACAGGCGCCAGAAAGCTTTCATCTCCCAGATAGGGATGATAGTTTTTCTGGATAAAGTCGCGAACGTCAATGGCCTCCTGCCATCTGCCGGGTTGGAAGGTTTCCCATTGTTTCATGGTCATGTCGGTTTCTCCTCTTGGTTGTGTGAACACCCAGCAGAGAGCATCTTTTTGAGCAAACAAAAAGGACAGCATCCCATGCTGCGATGCTGCCCAGACGGTCGGCGATGACCGGCTTCTCGTTCCCCTGTGGTTTGGTTCCACATCAATCCGTCAGTAATGAGAGCCGTTTGAATTTGCAGAATCAGTATATCACTGGAAAATCAAATCCGTCAAGCTTTTTTTGCTGTCCTTTTCAATAAAAAAACTCATCTATTAAATGCTTTTTTAAAATAAATGAGAAATTTGTGGAAATGTTTAAGGACTTATAAGATGAACAGCCGCATGGGGCGCTATCCTGTGCGGCTGTCCCTGATGGCGAGTATCTGCTCTCGAACAGTGTCAGTCTTCGGCATCCGCCACCTTTCTCACACGGTCGATACCGTAAAGGACATTCAGGCCGGAACGATTGCTCCAATTAACCATAATTGAGCCGGTCGAATCCAATGCCTGCGACGGTTCCCGTGGTGCCGACAGGCGGCGCGGCCGCATCGTCCATCTGAAGCAGTTCCACACGACAGCCGACTGGGTATTCCCGGCGCAACCGCTCCAGTACATCTTTATTCAGCACTCGGCGCACATCCCTTCCATGCGCTGTTGCCAGAGAGATTACAGAGCAGGATTTTCCGTGCGGTCTTGTACTCGTCCCTGATGAAGCCGAGTCGCAAGAGAACGGAACGCATATTTCTCATTCTCCACATCTTTTTCCTTTGCAAGGATGCGTTTCTGTCGTAAACCCCATCTCCGCAAGCCTCTGGATGATGTCCGGGCGTCCGGGTATTCCACGCTCCCATCCTTTTGCGCATAAAAGTAGCAAATACGGGGGCGGATTTTGTGCATAAAGAAAACGGCCATGCAGGAGAGTTTCTGCTCATACATGGACGTTCTTTCCGTTTGAAGAAAGTCAGCTTAAATTTGCTGGTTTCGGCAAATCCCTAAGTTCAACCGACTAAGTGCGGTACTTTTCATCCAACTGGTACTGATTTTTCATGGAATCACATCCTGCGTTTAGCATATGCTAAGGATGGCGAAATACATATGGACATCTATGGGAAAAGCGTGCTATAATAGTGCACAAATTTTGACGTTGGGAATGGGAAAAAATGGATCAATCAGCATACCTGCGGCAGATTGTGCCGGAACTGACGGCATGGTACCGGGCCAGTGCCAGGGCGCTTCCCTGGCGGGAGACACCTACGCCGTACCGGATCTGGATTTCAGAAATCATGCTGCAGCAGACGCGTATAGAGGCGGTTAAGCCATACTATCAAAGATTTTTGGAAGCGTTTCCAAACGTCGCCGCCCTGGCGGCGGCACCGGAGGAGACGGTGCTAAAGCTATGGGAGGGGCTGGGATACTACAGCCGGGCCCGCAATTTGCAAAAAGCCGCACAGATCTGTGTGGAATCCCACGGGGGAGAACTGCCCCGGACCTATGACCAGCTGCGAAGGCTTCCGGGAATCGGTTCCTATACAGCCGGCGCCATTGCATCCATTGCCTGGGGGGAACGGGTTCCGGCGGTGGATGGCAATGTGCTCCGGGTCCTGTCCCGCATTCTGGAAAACGGCGAGGATATTGGACAGCCCAGTGTGAAAAAAGCGGCGGAAAAGCAGATCCAAGAGATTCTGCCGGAGGAAACTCCGGGGGCTTTCAATGAAGGAATCATGGAACTAGGGGAAACCATCTGTATTCCCGGAGGTAAACCTCTCTGTGATACCTGCCCTATCCAAACTTTTTGCCTGGCCCACCAGCATGGCACGGAGGAAGTATTCCCGGTCAAGACACCCAAAAGGCCCCGGCGGGTGGAGGAATGGACTATTCTCCGTCTGGAGGCGGACGGCCGGGTCGCTGTCCGGAAACGGCCGGAAAAAGGACTCTTGGCCGGTCTGTATGAGTTTCCGGCCCAAGAAGGATTCTGGAGGGAGCAGCAAGTGGAGCAGTGGCTTCGGGAACAGGGAAGCCAGAGGTTTTCAATAGAATCTATGGGCCGGTCCCGGCATATTTTTACCCATGTGGAATGGCACATGCAGGGATACCGGATCCTGCTGGACCAAGAACTTGCCGGAGATTGGATCTTTGTATCCTGGGAACAGGTGCGGAGTTCTTTCCCACTTCCCACGGCGCTGCAGGCCTACTGGAAAGAAGTGAGGCCGGTGGAGGAAAAACAATGAAAAAGCTGCTGTTTATCTATAATCCTTATGCAGGACAATCCAAAATCCGCGGAAAACTCTCCGATGTGTTGAGCCGGTTTATCCGGGCTGGCTACCGGGTGGAAGTCTATGTGACCCAGGCCTCCGGGGAGGCCACGCAGGTGGCCGCCAAAAGAGGCGGCAGCTTTCCGCTTTTGGTCTGCAGCGGGGGAGACGGAACCCTCAACGAGATAGTCAGCGGGTTGATGTGCCTGGCGCCAGAAAAGCGGCCGGCTTTGGGGTATATTCCCGCCGGGACCACCAACGACTTTGCCCACTCCCTGGATCTTCCGGGAGATCTGGTAAAAGCCGCCAAGGTGGCGGTGACCGGGACGCCGTTTCCGGTGGATATCGGTACTGCCAATGGAATCTACTTTAGTTATGTGTTTGGTTTTGGCGCTTTCACTGCCGTCTCCTACGAGACGCCCCAGGAGATGAAAAAGGTACTGGGACACCAGGCATATCTGCTGGAAGGGGCCAGGAGCCTCATGAACCGGAAGCGCTATCCCATGCGGGTCCAGTGGGATGAGGGGGAGATCTCAGGCAATTTTTTGTTTGGCTGCGTCAGCAATTCCCTGAGCGTGGCGGGGATCAAAGGCCTTTGGGGACAGGATATCTTGCTGGATGACGGCAAAATGGAGGTGACCCTGATCCGAGAGCCGGAAACGGTGCTGGAGTGGACCGAACTCATGGCTGCTCTCTTGGCCAAGGATGACCGCTCCCCGTTTTTGCTGCATTTTAAAGCCAGCCAGATCCAGTTCTTCGGTAAAGAAGAAATTCGCTGGGTAAAAGATGGAGAATTTGCCGGTTCCTGGCAGGATGTGAAGGTGGAGGTGTTGCACAGGCCGTTGTCTGTTGTCAAAAATATGGTTATATAAGTAGAAATAAGTGTTACACGAAATGAAGTAAACAACAGGCTGCTTGAAAAAGATAGGATTTTTAAATATGACAAAAGAGCGGACTTTTGGGGGGTGAACTTAGGGATTGAGTAAAAGAGTAAAATCTACTTTGGCCCCTTCAAAGTGGAAATAAACTTTTCACTTCAGCATTTAGAAAAAATTTAGAAAAGAATTGGGTTTTTTGTTTACTTTTTTCACGTTCTTTTGTATAATCTAATTCCAAGATGAAGCCCGGAGTGGCACTTTTCCCTGATTCATAGGGGAAGTGCGCCTTCGAGCTGTTTAGTGCTTGCAGAAAGGATGTGTACAGTGGAAAAAGACAATTTCATGGAAACATTGAAAAAGTTGGTGGAGCTGGGGAAATCCAAGAACAACACGTTGGATATCAACGATATCAACGACTTCTTCGCCGGCGTGACATTGTCGGAAGAACAGCTGGAGAACATCTACAATTATCTGGAAAGCCAGAACATAGACGTGCTCCGTGTGATGACGGACGAACCGACTCCCATAGAGACCACCATTTTGGAGGAAGAGGACGACGACTTCATCATGAACGGCGAGGAGGAAGAAGACATTGATCTGGATGCCATCGACCTCCTGGACGGGATTGGCACGGAAGACCCGGTTCGAATGTATCTGAAGGAGATCGGCACGGTTCCTCTGCTGACGGCAGAGGAGGAACTGGAGTTGGCCAAGCGGAAATCAGAGGGGGATGCCGAGGCCAAAGAACGTCTGATTGAGGCCAACCTCCGCCTGGTGGTGAGCATTGCCAAGCGCTACACGGGCCGGGGCATGAGTTTCCTGGACCTGGTGCAGGAAGGAAATCTGGGATTGATCAAGGGTGTGGAGAAATTTGACTACACCAAGGGATATAAGCTGAGCACCTACGCCACCTGGTGGATCCGTCAGTCGGTGACCCGGGCGCTGGCGGACCAGGCCCGCACCATCCGCGTGCCGGTACATATGGTGGAGACCATCAACAAGATGTCCAAGATGCAGAGAAAGCTGACCTTGGAGTTGGGCTATGAACCCTCTGTCAGCGAGCTTGCTACCGCCCTGGACATGTCTGAGGAGAAGGTCATGGAGATCATGCAGATCGCCCGGGAGCCCGCTTCTCTGGAAACGCCCATCGGCGAGGAGGACGACTCCAATCTGGGCGACTTTGTGGCGGACAGCAATGCGGTGACGCCGGAGGGCAACGTAGAATCTGTGATGCTCCGGGAGCATATTGATGTGCTGCTGGATGATCTGAAGGACCGGGAAAAGCAGGTGGTGATCCTGCGGTTCGGCCTGGAGGACGGTCATCCCCGGACCCTGGAGGAAGTGGGCAAGGAATTCAATGTGACCCGGGAGCGGATCCGCCAGATTGAGGCCAAGGCGCTCCGGAAACTTCGGAATCCGGTGCGCAGCAAACGGATCCGGGATTTCCTATAAAGAGGAAGTTTTGGAGCATTGGCGAAGGGATAGGCAGACTCATACGAGTTACGCCCGCCCCTGAAATTTATCCTCGGAAAAAAGAAAAGGAGCAGAAAGCCGCTTAGCGGATGGAGCGCACCTGAAAATTCAAACAAGGGGTTTTTGCGCCCTGAAATAGAGTTAAGAAAAGAATGAGACGGTTCCGCAAAGAATTCGGGCTGAAAAAAGTCCGAATTCTGCGGGAACGTCTCAAATGCTATTTTTTGAGAATGACTATTCTGCACCGGTTTTCCAAAAGTCCAGGCATACCTTATGCCATGGGATAGGGGATCAGTTCTCCCCTTCCTCTTTCTGAGCCGTATACACCTGACGCTTCATGGCCATCTCGTCGCTGGCCAGATATTCGTCGTAGGTGGTGACCTTGTCTATGAGCTTGCCGTTCACCAACTCCATGATCCGGTTGGCCGTGGTCTGAACAATCTGGTGGTCCCGGGAAGAAAAGATCATGACTCCCGGGAATTTGATCATGCCGTTGTTCAGGGCGGTGATGGATTCCATATCCAGGTGGTTGGTGGGCTCGTCAAAGAGCAGCACATTGGCGCCAGAGATCATCATCTTGGAAAGCATGCACCGGACCCGCTCGCCTCCGGAGAGCACGTTGATCTTTTTCACCCCGTCCTCGCCGGCAAAGAGCATGCGGCCCAGGAAACCCCGGACGTAGGTCACGTCCTTCACCGGAGAATAGCCGGTAAGCCACTCGGTGATGGTCAGATCCTGCTGGAATTCCTGGGAACTGTCCTTGGGGAAGTAAGCCTGGGAGGTGGTGACGCCCCATTTGTAGCTTCCCTCGTCCGGTTCTATCTCCCCCATAAGGATCTGGAACAGGGTGGTCTTGGCCAGCTCGTCGGAGCCCACCAGCGCCACCTTATCGTCGTGGGCCAGGATAAAGGACACGTCGTCCAGCACCTTGATCCCATCCACCGTCTTGGACAGATGGCTTACCTCCAGCACCTCGTTGCCGATGGCCCGGTCCGGCCGGAAGTCAATGTAGGGGTATTTCCGGCTGGAGGGACGGATCTCATCCAGCTCAATTTTCTCCAGGGCCCGCTTTCTGGAAGTGGCCTGCCGGGATTTGGAGGCGTTGGCGGAGAACCGCTGGATGAATTCCTGCAGTTCCTTGATCTTTTCCTCTTTCTTCTTGTTGGCCTCCTTCATCTGCCGGATCATCAGCTGGCTGGACTCGTACCAGAAGTCATAGTTTCCGGCGTAGAGCTGGATCTTGCCGTAGTCGATATCCGCGATCTGGGTGCATACCTTGTTCAGGAAGTACCGGTCGTGGGAGACCACGATCACCGTGTTCTCAAAGTTGATGAGAAATTCCTCCAGCCAGGCGATGGCCGCCAGGTCCAGATGGTTGGTGGGCTCATCCAACAGCAGAATGTCCGGGTTGCCGAACAGGGCCTGGGCCAGCAGCACCTTTACCTTCTCATTGCCCCCCAGTTCCCGCATCAGCTTGGTGTGGAGTTCCGTCTCCACACCAAGGCCGTTTAAGAGGGTGGCGGCGTCGGATTCTGCCTCCCAGCCGTTCATGCCTGCAAACTCCGCCTCCAACTCGCTGGCGCGGATCCCGTCCTCATCGGTGAAATCTTCCTTGGAATAAAGAGCGTCCTTCTCCTTCATGATCTCCACCAGCCGGGGGTTTCCCAGCATCACCACGTCCAGGACCACCTGGTCCTCGTACTGGAAATGATCCTGCTTCAGGAAGGAGAGCCGCTCCCCGGGGGTGATGATCACTTCCCCCTTGGTGGACTCCAGCTCTCCGGTGAGAATCCGGAGGAAGGTGGATTTTCCGGCGCCGTTAGCGCCGATGAGGCCGTAGCAATGGCCCGGCAGAAATTTCACGTTCACATCTTCAAACAGCGCGGTTTTTCCAAAGCGCAACGTTACATTGCTGGCTTGAATCATAAAATTTTGGATTCCTTTCTGGCTTGATATCGGGTTAAAAAGGTGTCTGATTTAGAATTCTTCCGGATACAGTCCCTGGGCTTTCATGGCGGCAATGGCCTGGACCACCTGAGGTTTATCTTCCTGGTAGGTGACGCCGTACCACTTGTCGGCGGTCTTTAGCATCTGCACCGTGGCCTTTCCCTCCTCCAGGAGTTCGTGGACCACCGTGGGGATATAATACTCGCACTTTAAAGGATTCTGGGCCAGGTTTTGCTCCAGGAACGCAGAAAACCGCGCCTCTGCCTCCCGGAGGAAATCCCGGGAAAAGCCCCACATGTTCATGGAGACCGGCGTATCTCCCGGAAGAGAGATCCAGGTGGCGCCGCCGTCCTCTGTGTAGGCCGGAGAGCCGTCCCGCCAGGCGATCTGGGTCCGCTCGGTGATATCCGTCAGCAGTCCCTGGCTGTCCACAGTGCACACACCTCGGGACACGTAGCCATTTTCCGTCAGGGTGTTTTCCAGCCGGTAGCCGCCCATGGCAAAGCGGTACTGGGCGCCGTCCTCCGTCTCGGTCAGAAAACGGTACAGGTCCCGGAACGCCTCCTTGCCGTAATAATCGTCGGCGTTGATGGCCACAAATGGCCCTTTCACATCATGGCGGCAGCTGAGAAGGGCGTGGGCGGTGCCCCAGGGCTTTACCCGGCCCTCCGGAACCGGGAAACCTGCCGGCAGGTCATCCAGCCGCTGGCACACATAGGCGGTCTCCATATGCTGGGAGACCCGGCGGCCGATCCCTTGCCGGAATGCCTCCTGAAACGCTTCTTTGATGATAAAGACCACTTTTTCAAACCCTGCTTCCCGGGCGTCATAAACGGAAAAATCCATCAGGATATGTCCCTGTGGGTCCATGGGGTCCATCTGTTTCAGACCGCCGTAGCGGCTGCCCATGCCGGCGGCCATGATCACAAGACACGGTTTTTCCATTGGCTCTTCCTCCTATATGCGGCAATCGCTGATTTTTCATATCCTAACAGAGTGTAGCATCTTCTGGAAGAAATGTCAAAACGAAATCTACTTTCCCCGGGCTTTTCCGTGGGTTTTTCCGGCTTTTGCAGTTCCTGTGCCCCGATTCTGGAATTTCCAGGTCTGCCGCGTATGGGGCTATGCGGAGAAAACCATGGCCCCGGCAGCTGCGGACCTGGTGCTGCAGAACATCATCGACTTTGACGTGTCCCCTAGAAGCAGTCTTTTAACATTTGGGGGTCCGGTTCCTTCCGGGAGAGGAGCCCAGCGGCAAAGTAGGCGATCCCCCCGGCGGCCAGGCCCAGCACTACTTCATGGATGTGGAAGGGGGCGATCTTGACCTGGTTGAAGAAGATGAACACTGTCAGCCCCACCAGAATGGAGGCAATGCAGCAAGTGCTGTTTCCCTTTTTCCAGAACAGTCCGCCGATGAGGGGCCAGAAGAAGGTGGTTTCCAGGCCGCCCATGGCAAACAGATTGATCCAGACAATGATATCCGGCGGATTTAGGGCAATGGCAAAGACCAGCAGTCCCAGCACGGCGGTGATCAGAAAGCTGTACCGAGGGATTTTTTCCTCCGCCTTCTTTTTCTTCTCCGGGGCGTCCCCCACCACGTAGGCCAGGTACAGATCCTTGAGGATGGTGGCGGAGGCCAAAATCAGCAAGGACGACACGGTGGACATGACAGCGGCCAGGGGAGCTGCCAGAAACAGCCCGGCGGCCCAGGCAGGCATGTAGTTTAACACCACATAGGGGATTACCTGGTCCGTGCTGCCAATTCCTTCCTCCGGCAGCAGCGGCAGCGTCAGGGCCCCGGCAAAGTGCATGCCGATCATCAGAATCCCTACCACAATGGTGCCGTAGAGCATGGCCCGGTGCATGGATTGGGTGTCCTTAAAGCCCATGCCCCGGACGGCGGTCTGGGGCAGGCCCAACACGCCCACACCCACCAGCACCCAGAAAGAGAGCAGGTAGCCCGGGGAGAGTTCGGTGATTTCCGTCCCGTAGACGCCTTTTCCCATCAGGTCCCAGCCCGGGTTGATGGCGTCCAGCTGCAGGGTGATGTTCTCCAGACCGCCTCCGGCCCGGATCACAAAGAACAGCAGCAGGAAGGTGCCGAAGGTCATAATGATCCCTTGCAGCGTGTCGGTGATGACCACCGCCTTGAAACCGCCGATGGAGGTGTACAGGATTACGATCAGGCCGAAGAGGGCCAGACCCGCCCAGTAGGGAAGGCCGGTGACGGACTGAACCAGGGTGGCGCCGCCAATAAATTGGGCTACCATCTGGGTGATGAAAAAGACCACCAGGCACAAGCCGCAGAGGATCACCACCGCCGGGGAGCCGTAGCGGCTGCGGAAATAGTCGGTGACGGTGACCGCATGGGTTTTCCGGGAGATGATGGCAAACCGTTTGCCAATGACGCCCAGGGTCAGGAAGGCAGTGCCGATCTGCACCGCTCCCACCCAGGACTGGGTGAGACCCCAGGAGGCGGCCAGGCCCGGTCCGCCCAGGAAGGAACTGGCGCTGGTGTAGGTGGCCACCAGGGTCATGGCCAGCACCAGGCCGCCCATGGAGCGGCCGCCTATAAAGTAGTTGTGCAGAAAGCCACCTTTGCCAGAGGACTGGCGGCGGCTGGAGACAATGCCCAGAATCATATTGGCGGCCATATAGGCCAGGAGAATCAACAGAATAATCAGCTGGCTGCGAGTCATCTCTCTTCCTCCGTTTCTTCTTCCTCAAAGTCAAAGTTTACAAACACCTTTTTCAGCAAAAACACCACACCGGCCACCGCCACCACAAAGACGCCGGGGGTGCTGAGAATCCACCAGAGGGGCAAGTGGAAGAGGGTGATGGGGCAGCCGGACAGGCCGTAGGCAAAACCCACGTTCCAGACAAAGCAGATGAGAAAGAGGAAAAAGGTGGCCAGGGCCTCCTTCCGGAGTTGGCGGTTCCTCTCCTCATGGGTCATGGGGCGTTTCATAGAATGTACTCTCCTTTCTGCTACAAAATTTCCACTACAAAAACATCCGCCATCCGGCTTTGGGCCGGAGGCGGATGGATAGAATTCTAATAGGGCCTCAGACAGGAACCTTTGTTTTTCTCCTACCGTCCCGCTCCTCCCCGGAGGATGCAGGCGGCGGACCGCTCAGGTCTTGCCAGGCAAAATGGTTGAAACAAGCTGTGCTCGGGTACAGTTTCCAGATTAGAATACCATCCACATCCAAAACTATACCACGGGACGGGGCAGATGTAAAGAGCCAATGACACATTCAGTTGACAGCATCCACCCCGCCGGCGCCTCCGGCCGTCCCAGTGTCGCCGGTTGTGCCAGTACCGCCAGTGGTACTGGTGTCGTCCGTGTCGCCGGTTGTACCAGTACCGCCGGTGTTATCTGTGGTACCGGTGCCGTCCGTGCCATCCGACAGCGTCCCTTCTGTGCCGGAGTCTGTGGGCAGGACCGACGCTGTGTGGAGGGTGCACTGCTCCTGGCTGTAGGACGCATAGTCGCTGTCCTGGGTGGTGCCGGTGGTCTCCTCCGGCAGCCGGATACGGGAGATATAGCTGGTGCTGGGGCAGTAAGGCCCTGGCTGCATATTGGACTCGGTACACACCTCCACGGAGTAGTGCAGGTCACAGGACTCTGTGGGCTCCGTGCCGCTGACAAAATACTCAGTGTACACAATGGAATCCCGGGGATCATTGCGGCAGGCGTCGGTGGTCAGCTTGCCGGACTTGCTGCAGATCTCTGCTTGCACAATGTTATCCGGCATATCAAAGCCAATATCCTCCATGCCGTCGGTGATCTGCTCCATGATCTTGCGCCAGATGGTTTTGTGATAGTTCCGGTTTACATCGCTGGGGATACTGGAGTTATCGTCAAAGCCGCTCCAAATGGCCATGGTGTAGTAGGGCGTATATCCCACAAACCACAGGTCGTTGACATCGGTGGTGGTACCGCTCTTGCCGGCGGCGGACATATTGTCCAGGTGCGCCTCCGGGCTGCTGGAACTGAACAGGCCGTTGAGCTGGGAGTTCTCCAGCGAATCCGCCATGGCGCTGGTCAGCAGGAATGCAGTGGTCTCCTGGATGACCTGCCGGGATTCGGACTCGTTCTCCAAGAGAATCTTGCCGTCGCTGTCCAGGATCCGGGTGTAGAGAATCGGCTCATTGTATAGGCCGCCGTTGGCAATGGCCGCGTAGGCCGCCGTCAGCTGCATGTTGGTGACGCCCTGGGAGACGCCGCCCAAAGCCAGGGCCGGGTAAGCGTCCTGGTCCCGGACCAGGGTGTTGATGCCGAAAGCTTCTGCGTAGTCAAAGCCCAGGCTAGGAGTCACCGTCTCCACCAGGCATTTGACTGCCACAATGTTCATAGAATAGACAATGCCCTGGCGGATGTTGGCGTACCCGGCAAACCGGCTGGAAGAGTACCAGTTCCGGAAGCTGTGGCCGCCGTAGGTGTAGGGTTCGTCGTAGTAGGTGCTGGCCAGGGTCTGCCCCATGGCGTCAATGGCCGGGGCAAAGGAAGTCAGGACCTTGAAGGTGGAACCAGGCTGGCGTCTGGTGTTGGTGGCCCGGTTCAGGGAGAGGCTGGTGGTCTTTTCTCCCCGGCCGCCGGTGATAGCCAGCACATAGCCGGTCCGCTGGTCAATGACCGTGACTGAAACCTGGGGCTGCAGGGTGATATCCGGCGTGTCGTCCAGCACCGTATCCCCCTCTTCCAGGACGCTGGCCTCAAATTCCTCGATCAGCGCATAGATCTCGTCCTGAGATTGGAAGTTCAGGTTATCCCCGTAGTATTCCCGGATATCCTGCTCCGTGTAAGCGGTGGTGGTCTCATCCGGGTGCTGAATAGTGATCCGCACCGTAAAGGAATACTGGGTCAGGGCCGACTCATAATTGTCCGGATTGTTGACTTCGCTGTCCACCACAGCCTGGATCTCCGGGTCCTGGGTGGTGTAGATCTGCAGGCCGCCGCTGTAGAGAAGGCTGTAGGCCTGATCTTCGCTGTAGCCCAGATCCTCCTGCAGGTCCCGGACTACATCGTAGATCAGCCGGTCCACAAAATAGCTGTAGGGGGACTCGTCCGCATTGTAGGTGGCGTTCACCTGCTGGATCCGCTCATAGACGTTGTCGCTCAGAGCCTCCTGGTGCTCCTCTGCGGAAATGTAGCCCTGCTCCTCCATGTATTGCAGCACTGTGGCCCGGCGGCTCGCGTTCTCCTCCGGATGGGTGATGGGATTATATTTATAGGGATTTTGGGTGATGGCTGCGATGGTGGCGCATTCAGACAGGGTCAGCTCGCTGACATCCTTACCGAAGTATCTTCTGGCTGCGGTCTGAACGCCCAGGCAGTTGGCTCCCAGATTGATGGTATTCAGATAGTTTTCCAAGATTTTTTCCTTGGACATGGTCTCTTCCAACTCAATGGCCAGATACTGCTCCTGGATCTTCCGGACGATCCGGGCGCCCAGGGTGGATTCGGCGCCGCCGTCGAACACGTTGTTCTTGATCAGCTGCTGGGTGATGGTGCTGGCGCCCTGGGTGGTCTCTCCGCCGCTGGATAAAAACAGGAATCCGGCCCGGAACATACCCCGGATATCCACGCCCTCATGGGTCCAGAACCGCTCGTCCTCAATGGCTACAAAAGCGTTGACCAGGTCGGTTGGGATCTGATCATAGGTGACCAGACTGCGGTTGGCCCCGGATCCTACCAGGGTTTCAATCTGGTTTCCGTCCGCATCATAAATGGTGGTGGCAAGTCCCTTGGGGGATACGTCCACGTCACTCATGTCCGGAGAGTCATGGAGAATCCCCCGGACCATTCCGTAGACCAGGCAGCTGCTCACGGTTCCCACAAATAAAACAACAACCAGAACCAGCTTGAACGCGCCAACGGCGGATTTGGTCCGCAGCTTCTTCCGGTTGGACTGAAGCTGTTTCAGCTGTTCCAGGGTTCCCTTTTTTCCAAAATCCATGGAAAATCCTCCTTATGATTTTTTCATTATATCAGAATTTTTACTGAAAATAAAGTGAAATCTTTTGTAAGCTGTGATAGACTAGAGGGCGAGGAGGAGATCCCATGAAAACCAAGATCTTATACCAAGGAGGCTCCGGGGAGATCGTGGAGAAAAAATCCCGGTTTATTGCGGAGACCGCCCCGGTCAAATCCGAGGAGGAGGCTTCCGCCTTTCTGGAGCAGATCCGAAAAAAATACTGGGATGCCCGGCATCATTGTTCCGCCTTTGTGATCGGAGAGAAGAATCCCCTGACCCGCTGCAGCGACGACGGGGAACCGGCTGGAACCGCCGGCCGCCCCATTTTGGACGTGCTGCTGGGGGAGGCGGTTACCGACGCCTGTATTGTGGTCACCCGGTATTTTGGCGGGGTGCTCTTGGGTACCGGCGGTCTGGTGCGGGCGTATGGACAGGCCGCCAAGGCGGGGCTTTTGGCCAGCTTGGTGCTGGAAAAGCAGCCGGGGGTGGAGTTGCGCTGTGTCAGCGGCTACAGCAGTATTGGGAAGATCCAGTATATTGCCGGCAGCATGGGACTGACCGAGACGGACAGCCAGTACATGGAGGTGGCGGCCCTCTGCTATATGGTGCCGGAGGAGCAGGAAGGGGAGTTCCGGGCCCGGCTCACAGAGGCCACCGCCGGGCGGGTGCAGCCGGAGGAGTTGCGCCGGGTGGATTTCGCCCTCCGGGAGGGGGAACTTTTGATTTTGTAACCTTTTACCACCTGTAGTTTTCCACCATGCAAACCCCAACATTCATAGATTCTGAAAGAGAAGAAGGAGGAGATGGTCAGACCATCTCCCCCATCTTCTGCGGCAGGTGCTCCTCAATATACCGGGGCACGTCCTGATAAGGAATCTAAAAGGATTGTCTCCGCCTTACTCCTGCCGCAGCCGGTCCATCAGCTCCCCGGGGGCGCCGTAGGTCATCCGCTTTTCCACGCAGGTCTTTAAGGAGATGGCCTGGTACACATCCTCCTGGAACACCGGGCAGATCTTCTGGTACTCGTCCAAAGGCAGCTCGTCCAGGCCAATGCCTTTCTCCAGGCACAGCAGCACCAGCTGGCCAATAATCCCGTGGGCATCCCGGAAGGGAACCCCCTTTTTCACCAGATAGTCGGCGGCGTCGGTGGCGTTGGTGAAGCCCCGGACCGCGCTGGCTTTCATGGCTTCCCGGTTGAACCGCAGGGTCTTCACCATGCCGGTGAACAGGGTCAGGCAGGCCATCGCCGTATCCAGAGCGTTAAAGACCCCTTCCTTGTCCTCTTGCATGTCTTTGTTGTAGGCCAGAGGCAGCCCTTTCATGGTGGTGAGCAGCGCCATCAGATGGCCGTAGACCCGGCCGGTTTTGCCCCGGACCAATTCGGCGATATCCGGATTCTTTTTCTGGGGCATGATGCTGCTGCCGGTACTGTAGGCGTCGTCGATCTCCACAAAATGGTACTCGTTGGAATTCCAGAGGATGATCTCCTCGCTGAACCGGCTCAGGTGCATCATGATCAGGGAGAGATCGCTGAGCAGTTCAATCAGGTAATCCCGGTCGGACACCGAGTCCATGCTGTTGGCGGTGGGGCACTCAAAATGGAGCAGTTCCGCAGTGTAGGCCCGGTCCAGGGGATAGGTGGTGCCGGCCAGAGCGCCTGCGCCCAGGGGGCACTCGTTGAGGCGGCTGTGGGTGTCACCTAGCCGGGACAGGTCCCGGCGGAACATTTCATAGTAGGCCCCCAGATGGTGGGCCAGGGTGGTAGGCTGCGCCTTCTGGAGATGGGTGAAGCCGGGCATGTAGGTCTCCGCGTGCTTCTTCATCAGGTTTTCCAACACATCCATCAGGTCCAGGAGACGGGTGCTTAACTCCGGAATCTGGTCCCGGACGTAGAGTTTCATGTCCAGAGCCACCTGGTCGTTGCGGCTGCGGCCGGTGTGCAGCTTTTTGCCTGCCTTCCCAATCCGCTCCGTCAGGTGGGATTCAATAAAGCTGTGGATATCCTCATATTGGGTCTCATCCGGCACCAGCATCCCGGTCTCTATATCCGCCTGGATGCCCTGGAGCCCCTGGATGATCTGATTCCGCTCCTCCTCCGTGAGAATCCCCTGTTTGGCCAGCATGGTCACATGGGCGATGCTTCCGGCAATATCCTGGCGGTACAGCCGTTTGTCAAACGATAAAGATGCGTTGAAGGCGTAGGCCAGTTGATCGGTTTCCTTGGCGAATCGTCCGCCCCAAAGTTTCATGTTTGCTCTCCTCCCTTTTTGTGTTCCAATTTTGCGAGAATGTTTTCCAGTTCTTCCTTGGCTTTCTGCAGTTCCAGGTCCAGATCCCCCTCCGAAGACTGCTGCCGGAGTCTTGCCTCCGCGTCGGCCAGCAGTTCCTCGGTGAGTTCATCCTCCAGACTGTTTTCCTCCTCTGGAGGCAGGTCCGGGATTTCCGGGGGCGGATCCTGGCCGGAGCCGTCCGGGATTTCCGGGGGCAGTTTCTGACTGGAACCCTCCGGAACATCCGGGGCCAGTTCCTGGCTTCCGGCGCTTTCCGGCTCCGGCAGCGCCTTGGCTGCCCGGCTCCGCTTCCGGAAGTGGCAGGCCAGCGCCAGAATCAACAGCAGCCCTAAGCTGCCTCCGGTGATCAGAGCGCCCTCGGGCAGCCCCTGGGGCAGATACGTCATCTCAATGGTGTGGGTGCCGGCGGTCAGAGGAATGCTCAGGAAAGCGCCGGCAAATTCCTCCGCCTCCACCGGCGTCCCGTCCACCAGCACGGTCCAGCCCTTCTCATAGGGAATGGAGGTGAACAAAGTACAGTCGCCTGCGGCGGTGACGGTGCCCGCCAACCGGGTTTCCGTGAGGGTGTTGGTAAACTCCGTGAGGGTCAGGGACTCCTGGCTCAGAGCCTGGTACGCCGCTATAAAGTTCTCCTCGTTAAAGGCGTAAACCGAGGCGGACAGGGACGCCACATCCTCATCCTCCGCTTTCAGCACAATGGACGTTCCGGCCTCACAGTAGCCCAGATCCAGCAGGTATCCCCGGTTTACATTGTCAAAACTCTTGGTCTCCGTTCCAATGGTGGCGGTGACCTCCGTGACCCGGCTGGTCTCCACGTAGGCAAACAGGTGGGCGCTCTCCTGCACCGTCAGCTGATAGTTGGCGCCGGTGGAGTCCCCCTCCACCCGTTCCAGAATCTCTCCTGCGCCGGTGGTCAACTCTGCCAGGCTGTTCTGGACGCTGGCCGGGTTTCCGGTGTCGTAGGACCACAGGTCCTCCGTGTCCGAGGGAATGGTAAAGCCCAGAGGCAGGGTGTGGAGGTTTTCATACAGGTACACGCCGTCCAACGCTGCGTACAAGGTGTACAGCTGGGACTCCGGCAGCTCCTGGGTGGTCAGCAGGTATTTGACTCCCAACAGAGAGGAGGTGAAAGGAGTGGCCCCGGTGAAGCTGTAGGCGTTTGTATTCCCCTCCAGGCCCAGATCCCGGTAGATATCGCTGATCCCGGCGTGGGTGGTGGAGGAAAACAGGGAGGCGGAATCATATCCCACCCAGGCCCCGTCGTTCTTGGTCTTTCGGGTATCCTTCTCCACCCGGTAGAACAGATCCTCCTCGCTGGCCTGTACCTGGGCCAGCAGCTGCCTGTACTGGTCCGTGTTCCGCCAGTATTCTGTGCGGCTGGTGATGGTCACGCTGGTTACCGCCGTGTTTAAGCCCATCTCCACCACCAGGACGCCCATGAGAAGCACAAAGGCGGTGGAGGAGAGGATTCGGCGGGTCTTCTGGAGGTAGAGCATCAGCGCATACAGCCCCAAAAAGAGCAGACTGACGTAAAATACATGGTAGGAAAAAGAGTCGTCTGTGATCAACTTCTCCAGAATCAGAATCAGTCCGGCAGATCCCCAGAAACACCCCACCAGCCGTCCCTTGGAGAGGGAGCCAAAGCCCTGGAAGCCCTCAAAGCACATGGTCAAAAGCAGAATGGTGTACAGGAAGGACTGGCGGGCCGGCAGGCTGTTGGGGTAGTGGAAGCCATGCCAAATATAATTGGGAATATTCAGTGAGAAGCTTAGAAGTAAAACAAATAGCAAAACGGTCTTGACAATTTTTTCTTTATAAGCTACTTTGGAGTTCATAAAATACATGGGCAGGAACAAAAAGACCAGAATGCCGCTGTACAGGTTGGGCCAGTGGTCCAGTCCGATCTCCACTTCCACGTCCACCAGATGGCGGGCCAGCATCTCCAGAATAGAAAAATAGGAGGTGAGGGAGGTGGGGAAGGTGGTGTCCGCAGAGGCGGTGGTCATGAGGGCGTGGGCCGCCGGAACCAGCAGCACCGCCGCAATGCCCCCGGCGATCAGGGAGAATAGGGCAAAGCTACCCAGCCGCACCAGGTACTGGCCCACCGTCTGCCGGGGCAGAAGAATCATCAGGCAGATGAAGTACAGGACCAGGAACAGGCAGAGCATGATGGAGATATAATAGTTGGTCAAAATGGATGCGGCCAGGGCCACGCAGTACAAAAAGGGGCGCTTCTCCCGGACCAGCCGCTCCAGTCCCAGCAGGACCAGGGGGGCCAGCCACAGGCAGTCCAGCCACATGATGTTCCAGCTGTAGGCCGCCATGTAGCCGCTGAGGGCGTAGCAGATGCCAAAGATGGCGGTGCCAATGTTGTGGGTGCGAAAATTCTTCTGGAGATACCAGGTCATGGTCAAACCGCAGAGACCGATCTTCAGAACAATCAGATAGGTGATAAACTCAATGATTAGGCTCTGGGGCACCAAAAACAGCAGCCAGTTAAAGGGGCTGGACAGATAGTAGGCCATCAGAGCCACATAATTGCTGCCCAGGCCGATATCCCAGGCGTAGGTGAGGCTTTCCCCGTTTTTTAGACGGTTCATGAAGTCGTTGAAGAAGGGGGCATACTGGTGGTACAGGTCCGTGCGCAGAAAACTCCGGTCTCCAAAGGGATAGATCCCCTTTCCCACAAAAACCCCCAGCATGATCAGAATGGGAATGACAAAGGCCAGGATTAAGGGCAGGCGGGCTTCTGCAGTAGTTTTTTGTTTCTTTCTGGATAAGGTCATATCAGGACTCCTTCTTGAAGATAAATAGCTTGCTGAAAATATAATTGATGCTTACCACAAACACCGCCGCAATCAGCTTCATGATCAGATCGCTGAGGTGGAGCACCTCCACCGTAAAGATCAGAAAGCCGGTCTCACAGGCCAGGGAAAAGAGCCGGGCCCCGGCAAACAAAACAATTTCCCGGCACAGGGTTTTGAAGCCGGTGGTCCTGCTCTTAAATACGATCCACTTATTGGCGACAAAAGCAAAGGCCACCGCAAAGATCCAGGCCACCACGTTGGCCAGCCAGTAGGGCGTGCCCAGAAACCGGCAAGGGTAGTAGACCAGATAATTGACCACGGTGGTCAGAACGCCGAAGACCAGATAGGAGACGGTCTCCGGCGTCAGGAGATTACGAAGTTTTTTCTTCAATGTTGGTCTCCTTTACAATAAAAATCGGCCGGTCTTTGGCTTCCATATAAATATGGGCAATATACTCCCCTAAAATCCCCACGGACAGTTCGATGATACCGCCCAAAAACAGAACGGCGCACAGGAGCGTCACGTATCCCGGCACCTCAATCCCCACCATCATGGTCTGGATCAAGGTGACCAGAATATAGAGGAAAGCGAAAAGGGAGATGACGCAGCCCATACCGGTGACCAGCCGCAGCGGGGAGATGGAGAAGGAGGTAATGCCTCCCACCGCGTATTTGAACAGGCCCCAGAAACTCCATTTGGTGGTGCCGATGGCCCGCTCCACGTTCTCATAGGGGTACCATTTGGTGTCAAAGCCCACCCAGGCGAAAATGCCTTTGGAGAACCGCTCCACCTCCGAGAGTTTGAGGATGGCGTTTACCACCGGGCGGCGCATGACCCGGAAATCCACAGCCCCCTGGGCCATGCGGACATCGGTCATGTGGTTGCTCAGTTTGTAGAACAGCCGGGAAAAGGCGCTGCGGATGGGACTCTCCCCCTGGCGGCTGGTCCGGCAGGCAGCGCAGCAGTCATGGCCTTCCCGGATGCCGGAGAGCATGTTCGGGATCATGGCCGGAGGATGCTGCAGGTCCGCGTCCATGATGATCACCAGATCGCCGGTGGAGTAGGCGAGGCCGGCGTACATGGCGGCTTCCTTGCCGAAATTGCGGGAAAATGAGATATATCGGACATTCTGGTGTTCCCGGGCCAGTTCCTTCATGACCGGCAGAGTGCTGTCCCGGCTGCCGTCGTTGACCATTAGAAAGGTAAACTGATAGCCGGACAGCGTGTCCAGGACCTTTTGGGTTTCTCGGTAAAATGCCGTAAGCCCCTCCTCCTCGTTGTAGCAGGGGACGATGATGTCAACTGTTTCCATGAGTACCCTTTCCATCTGTTTGGTATGCATTGGCATACGGGCTTTTGAACTCTTCCTATTCTAATATAAAGCAGGAAAAAAGTAAAGAACCCAGTTGCGCCGGCTCCGGAGGCGGATCTTGTCGGTTTAGCCCGACCTTTTGGGAACATAACCGGAAAATCCTGGGAATATAAATGGTAATAGACTCCTCAGGGAGGATTACATTGTATCAGGAGGAAATGTACCAATGTCAGTGAAAATGCTGGAGAACAATCGAGTGAGCGTCGTGGGGAAGGTCGCGTCCCCCTTCACCTTCAGCCACGAGGTGTTCGGGGAAGGGTTCTACCTGACCACCATTCTGGTGAGCCGGCTCAGCGACCAGATCGACGAGATTCCGCTGATGGTCTCAGAGCGGCTGATGGATGTGAACCAGGACTACCGGGGCGGCATCATCGAAGCCACAGGGCAGTTCCGCTCCTTTAACCGCCATGAGGGGAACCGGAACCGCCTGGTCCTTTCCGTATTTGTTCGGGAGATCCGGTTCCCGGAGGATTACACAGATGGCGCCAAAACCAACCAGATCTACCTTGACGGATTTCTGTGCAAGGCGCCCATTTACCGGAAGACGCCCCTGGGGCGGGAGATTGCGGACCTGCTGGTGACGGTGAACCGGCCCTACGGAAAATCGGATTATATTCCATGTATTGCCTGGGGACGGAACGCCCGGTATGCTGCAGGCTTTGAGGTGGGCAGCCGGATCCGGGTCTGGGGACGGATCCAGAGCAGGGAGTACACCAAAAAGATCAGCGAGGAGCAGGTGGAAAAACGGGTGGCCTACGAGGTCTCGGTGAGCAAGCTGGAATTTGCGGGCCAGCCGTGAGCCGGTCCGGCCTGCCCTGTGAATACCCTGTGAAACCCTGTGAAAACCTGTGAAAACCTGCCGGAAACCGGCTGCCCCAGTTGACAACCGGGGAAAAGGATGGTAAAATTTTTCCTTAAGCAAGAGGCTAAAGGAGGAATTTAGCATGGCGATTTTTAAAGGTGCAGGCGTAGCAATCGTAACCCCTTTCCACGATAACTATCAGGTGAATTATGAGAAGTTGGGAGAGTTGATTGACTTTCAGATTGCAAACCAGACGGATGCGATCATCATCTGCGGGACCACCGGCGAGAGTGCCACTTTGTCCATGGAGGAACACAAAGAGGTGATCCGCTACTGTATCCAGCGTGTGGCGGGCCGAGTGCCGGTGATCGCCGGGACCGGTTCCAACTGTACCGAGACGGCCATTGAGCTGTCCCAGGATGCGGAGAAGGACGGGGCGGACGCGCTGCTGATTGTCACTCCTTATTATAATAAAGCGACCCAGAAGGGTCTGGTGGAGCATTACACACAGATCGCCCAGTCGGTGCAGCTCCCCATTATCATGTACAACGTGCCCAGCCGGACCGGGTGCAACATTCTACCGGCCACGGCGGCGGAGATCACAAAGAAGAATGAGAACATTGTGGCCATCAAGGACGCGGTGGGCAGCATGTCCCAGACCGCCAAGATGATCAGTCTGGCGGAAGGCGCCCTGGACGTGTACTCCGGAAACGACGACGAGGTGCTTCCCTGCCTTTCCCTGGGCGGTCTGGGCGTGATCTCTGTGCTGTCCAACATTATGCCCAAGGAAACCCATGATATGGTCATGAACTATCTGAACGGGAACGTGGAGGCGGCCAGGGACTTCCAGATCCAGGCCATTCCGCTGATCAGCGCCCTGTTCTGCGAGGTGAACCCGATCCCCGTGAAGACGGCCCTGAACCTCATGGGCTGGAACGTGGGACCGCTGCGGCGCCCCATGAGCCCTATGGAGCCGGAGCATGTGGAGGCTTTGAAAAACGCTATGGCTCAGATGGGCCTGCTGAAGTGATAAAGGAGAAGAAAATGGTACGAGCGATACTGCACGGGTGCAACGGAGCCATGGGCCGGGTGATCAGCCAGCTGGCTTCGGAAGACCCGGAGATTGCGATTGTGGCGGGGGTGGACATCAACACCCAGCAGCATGATACATACCCTGTGTTTGCCTCCCTGGCAGAGTGTCCTGTGGAGGCGGAGGTGGTCATAGACTTTGCCTCGGCCAAGGCCATGGACGCCCTCCTTTCCGCCATGGCGGAAAAGAAGCTGGCGGGGGTGCTCTGCACCACCGGCTTAAGCGAAGAGCAGATCCGCAAGGTGGAGGAGACCAGCCGCCAGGCGCCGGTGCTCCGGTCCGCCAATATGTCTGTGGGCGTGAACCTGATGTTCAAGGTGCTCGAGATGATGAGTCCGATCCTGGCCCAGGAAGGGTTTGACATTGAGATTGTGGAGAAGCATCACCACCGGAAGCTGGACGCTCCCAGCGGCACAGCCCTGGCCCTGGCGGACGTGATCAACGAGGCCGCCGGCGGTGTCTACCGCTATAAGTATGACCGGACCCAGGAGCGGCAGAAGAGGGATTCCAAGGAAATCGGCATCCAGTCGGTCCGGGGCGGCACCATTGTGGGAGACCACGACGTGATCTTTGCCGGCACGGACGAGGTGATCACCCTGTCCCACAGCGCTTATTCCCGGGTCATCTTCGGCAAGGGAGCCATTGCGGCGGCCAAGTTCCTGGCCGGAAAGCCGGCGGGACTCTACAACATGCGGGACGTGATCGGCTGACTTCACCAAAAGAACACAGTTTGGTGACGGAAAGAACACACTTTCATGAAAAAAAGAACACAAAAGAAGCGTATCCTAGACCAAAGGGATGCGCTCTTTTTTGGTTTGAACAGCTGCGCTGTGAGCGGGCAGGAGATAAGCCCGAAGGGCGTATCAGCGGAAAATTTGTATGAGAAAGGAGCAGGACATGATTGAGGTCAGAAATCTTACCAAACGGTTTGGCGAGCATCTGGCAGTGGACGATCTGAGTTTCACCGTGGAAAAAGGCCAGATCTACGGCTTTTTGGGCCCCAATGGAGCGGGAAAGTCCACCACCATGAACATTATGACCGGATATCTGGGGGCCACATCGGGCCAGGTGATCATTGATGGTCACGACATTTTGGAGGAGCCGGAGGAGGCCAAGGCCTGTATTGGCTTTCTGCCGGAGATGCCGCCTCTCTACACGGACATGACGGTGCTGGAGTACCTGAAGTTTGCCTCGGAGCTCAAAAAGATCCCCAAGGAAAAACGTTGGGACGCCATTGAGGAGGCCATGGAGCAGACGGAGATTCTGGATGTGGCGGACCGGGTCATCAAGAACCTGTCCAAGGGCTACCGGCAGCGGGTGGGCCTGGCCCAAGCCCTTTTGGGGATGCCGCCTATCATCATTTTGGATGAACCCACGGTGGGGTTGGATCCCAAGCAGATCATGGAGATCCGAGATCTGATCAAGAGGCTGGGGCGAGAGCACACGGTGATTTTAAGTTCCCACATCCTCTCGGAGATCAGCGCCGTCTGCAACCATATTCTGATCATCTCCCACGGAAAGCTGGTGGCCAGCGATACGGCGGAGAGTCTGGCCAACCGGGCCAAACACTCCCACACCCTGCACCTGACGGTGCGGAGCACGCCGGAGACGGTCCGGCAGATCCTGGAGGAGGACAGTGAACTGGAGACGGTGGAGTTAAAGCAGGGAGAAGAGCAGGGAACCGCGGAGTTGCTTTTGGCCTCCCGGCATGAGGAGGATGTCCGGGAACGGGCGTTTTACTTCTTTGCCCAGCACAAGTGCCCGATTTTGGAGATGAGCAGGGAGAAGGTTTCCCTGGAGGAACTGTTCCTGGAGCTGACCGGTGAGGAGGAAGAAGAACATGCTGGCAATCTGTAAAAGAGAATTGAGAAGTTATTTTACCTCGGTGACAGGATGGCTGTTCATGGCCTTTTTCCTGTTCTTTGTGGGCCTTTACATGCGGGGATACAATCTCAGCGGATACTATGTGTCCAGCTTTTCCTATCCCCTCTACAGCGTTAATTTTGTGTTCATGATCGCCGTCCCGGTGCTGACCATGCGGTCCCTGGCGGAGGAGCGGAAGAGCAAGACGGATCAGCTGCTTCTGACATCCCCCATCAGCGTCTCCCGGGTGGTGCTGGGGAAGTATCTGGCCATGGTGGTGGTGTACGGCTTGGTCTGCCTGGTCTGCGCCCTGGGGCCTCTGGTCCTGTCCCAGTACGGCACCGTCAACTTTAAGACGGACTACAGCATGCTCCTGGCCTTTTCCCTGAGCGGCTGCGCCTATCTGTCCATTGGTCTCTATATCTCCTCCCTGACGGAGAGTCCGGTGCTGGCTTGCGTGGGTACGGTGGGAGCCTTGCTGATCCTCTATCTGATCTCCACCATCGCTAGTATGATCCCCATTGATTTGATCAGCACGATTCTGGCCTTCCTGTCCATTCAGGACCGGCTCTTGAGTTTTGCGGAGAATCTGTTAGACATTCCGTCCCTGGTGTATTTTCTGTCCATCTCCGGCTTCTTTGTGTTTCTCAGCATCCAGTCGGTGAACAAGCGTAGATGGAATTAAGGAGGTGGGAAGATGAGTGAGAAAAAAACAAAAAAACCCAAGAAGCCCCGGAAATCCCTAAAGGAGTTTCTGGGCACCACCCGGGTCCGGTACGGCTCCTACAGCGCTACCGTGTCCGTGGTGGTACTGGCTATTTTGGTGGTGGTGAATTTGATTGTGTCCAATCTGCCCACCCGGTTCACAGAGATTGACACCAGCGATTCCAGCTATTACTCCATCGGCGATCTGACCCGGAGCATTGTGGGATCTCTGGATACGGATGTGACCATCTCCATCATGGCCTCCCAGGAGGATGCGGAGTCGGATTCTATTTTGTTCATTGCCGGGGAGATGCTGCAGCGGTATCAGGAGCTTTCAGACCGGCTCACCGTGGAGTATGTGGACCCGGCGTTAAACCCCACCTTTGGCAATGAGAGCGGCCTGGAGGATGTGAGCGCCGGCAGCCTGGTGGTGTCCAGCGAAAAGCGGAACACGGTGGTAGCCTACAGTGATCTGTACGAGGTGGATTACTCCAGCTACTACACCACCGGCACCGCCAGCCAGTCCTACAACGGAGAGGCGGCGGTGACCAGCGCCATTGACTATGTGGTCTCGGACACCCTGCCCATCTTGTACCGGCTCATCGGACACGGAGAAAGCAGCCTTCCCTCCTCGGTGGAGACCCAAGTGGCCCGGCTGAACATAGAAGTGCAGGATCTGAACCTGCTCACCGCCGGGGCCATCCCGGAGGACGCCAGCTGCCTGCTGATCTACTGCCCCACGGGGGATTTGTCCTCTGAGGAGGCGGATCTGATCTTAGAGTACCTGGAGGGAGGCGGCTCCGTGCTGATTGTGCCCACCCTCACGGGGGAGACCCTGACCAACTTTGACCGGATCTACAGCAACTACGGCATGAGCCTCACCAACACCCTGGTACTGGAGGGAGATCCCAGCCACTATTATCAGACCCCTTACTATATTGTGCCGGAGGTGTCCAGCCACACCATCACCTCCCCCATTTCGGAGAATAACGTGAGCCTGCTCATGGGCAGCTGCCAGGGGATCAATATCTCAGAGGATATCCGGTCCACGCTGACAGTGACATCCCTGGTGGACACCACAGAGGATGCCTATGCCAAAACCCTGACAAACGGCCAGGTCTCCACTCTGGAGCAGGAAAGCGGGGATGCCCAGGGGTCCTTCTGCCTGGCGGCGGCGGCCACGGAGACAGTGGGAGACGCGGAGGCCCAGCTGGTGGTGATCTCCTCCCAGGGACTGCTGGATGAGAACATCATTGACTATTTCACCGTGGGCAACACGGATCTGTTCCTCAACTCCATCAGCTGGATGTGCGACCATGAGAGCAGTATTTCCATCTCGGCCAAGAGCATGGATGTGAACACGCTGACCATGACGGCGGCTCAGAGCCGGTTTTGGACGGTTCTTGCCATGGGCGTGATCCCGGTGGCGTTGCTGGTCTGCGGCGTTGGCGTGTGGGCATGGAGGCGTAGGAAATAATGAAGAAAAAGAAGAACAAGACCCGAAACCTGTTGGTGCTGCTGGCCGTGTTGGTGGTGGCCTGCAGCGGCTACTACGGCCTGCTCCGGTACAATGCCGCCCAGGAGGCGGCGGAGGCAGAGACGGAGGCGGAAGAGCTTCCCAGCCTTCTGGGCCTCTCCGGAACCATCTCGCGGATTTCCTATGAGACAGGCGGGGAGACCATTTCCCTGGTGTATCAGGAGGAGCAGTGGGTCCGGGAGGACAACGCTTCCTTCCCGGTGAACCAGACCCTGGCTCAGGGGATGGCGGATACCCTGTCCGGAGCGGAACAGATCCAGGAGATTCCGGACGCCTCCACCCATCTGGCGGACTACGGCCTGGAAGAACCTTCGGCCCAGGTGACGGTGGAGGATGACACCGGAGTTTCCCTGGTGCTGTTGGTGGGAAATGAAAACACCACCGCGGAGGGCTGCTATGCCATGATCCAAGACAGCGGGCAGGTGTACCTGACCACATCCTCCCTGGCCACTGCTTTTGACCAGGGGTGGATGGAGTTGGCCACGGTGGACGACGGACCGGCGATCGGCTCGGAGGATATCAAGCAGATCACGGTGGCCCAGGGGGATTCGTCCCAGACCCTGCGGTACGAGTCCGCCGGGTGGCCGGAATACGACTACACGGAGAGCGCCAATCTGTTCTACCAAAAAGCGGACGGCAGCTATATGCCGGTGGACGCCGCGGCCCAGAGCAGCATCTTGAGCGCCGTCAGTTCCCTCAGCTATGAGGCGGTGGAGGTCTATGACCCCACGGAGGAGGAGTTGGCCGCCGCCGGGCTGACAGAACCTGCCGCTGTGATCACCGTGGACTATACCAAGGAGGAGACGGTGACTATTAAGGCGGAAGAGGAGGGAGAGGAGGACACCACGGAGACCGTGGAAACCGACGCCCAGTTTGTGCTGTATGTGGGAAATTACAATCAGGAGGAGGAGACCTACTCGGTTACCTATGAGGGGGCGTCCACCATCTTGACCATGGAGGCGGACAGCTTGGAGGAACTGCTCACCTTAAGTGAACGGACCTTAGCCAACCTCTCTCCCAGCGATATTGCGGACACCTCGATAGACAGCATAGAGATCACCTACGGCGGAACCCCCCAGACTCTGTCCATTGAGCGGGTGGAGGTGCCGGTGGAGACCGAAGAGACCGAAGAGACGGAGGAAACGGAAGAAACCGAAGAGACAGAGGTGGAGACCGAAACCCAGGTCACCTACTATCTGGACGGCACAGAGATTGAGGCGGATGCGTTCCAGACCTACTCGGATGCTCTGGAAATCACCGGCCAGCGGGTGCTGGAGGAAGGGGAAGCTCTGCCGGTGGAGGACGCGGTGCTGACGGTGGTGTTCCACCGGAATGTGGAAGCGTACCCCACGGTGACCATCTCCTACATTCCCTACAATGAAAACTACTATCAGGTATCGGTGAACGGGGAGGAACCGTCCATCGTGGTGAACATCCGGGATGTGGAGAACGTGCTGGACATCTTCCAGAACGGGCTGGAAACCGGAGAGAGCGAGACCAGCGAGGAGACAGCGGAATAGACAAGCGGGGGAAGAACGAAAAACCCGCACAGCGGAGCCAGGGGGCGGACCCTTTGGCTCCGTTTTCATTGGGAGACTACTAAAATTATGATTCACCCTTGCCATACGCAGGGAAAGTAGCTATAATTATACGCGAACCCTAAAAAAAGGAGAACAAGAGATGGCATTGACCAAAAAGCCGGTAAACGGTATGAAGGATATTTTGCCCCGGGAGATGGAGATCCGGGATTATGTGATCGGTCTGATCAAGGAAACCTATCAGAGCTTTGGCTTCACCCCCATTGAGACGCCGGTGGTGGAGAACCTGGCCAATCTGACCAGCAAACAGGGCGGGGACAATGAGAAGCTGATCTTTAAGATCATGAAGCGGGGGGAAAAGCTGAACCTGTCCACCGCCACCTGCGAGGAGGATCTGGCAGACAGCGGCCTCCGGTATGACCTGACGGTGCCCCTGGTCCGGTTTTACTCCAACAACGCTAACCAGCTGCCCAAGCCCTTTAAGGCCCTGCAGATCGGGCCGGTGTTCCGGGCGGACCGCCCCCAGAAAAGCCGGTTCCGTCAGTTCTACCAGTGCGATATTGACATTTTGGGAGAAGCGGGGAACATAGCGGAGATCGAGCTGATTCTGGCCACCACCACCCTTCTGGGAAAGCTGGGCTTTTCCGGCTTCACGGTGCGGATCAACGACAGGCGGATTTTAAAGGCCATGGCGGCCTACAGCGGCTTCCCGGAGGACTCCTACGATAAGGTGTTCATCATTTTAGATAAGATGGATAAGATCGGGGCCTGCGGTGTCTCGGAGGAACTTCTGGCAAGCGGCTTCTCCCAGGAAGCGGTGGACAAATATCTGGCCCTCTTTAAGGCTCTCCAGGGCGAGGAGGACGGCGTCTCCTACCTGGGAGAAGTGCTGGGAGATTACCTGCCGGAGGGAACCGCCCAGGGGTTAAAGGAGATTGTGGACAACGTGGCGGCGGCCTCTTCCATCGATTTCCGGCTGGCCTTCGACCCCACCCTGGTCCGGGGCATGTCCTACTACACCGGCACCATTTTTGAGATTGAGATTGCAGGTCTTGGCTGTTCCGCCGGAGGCGGCGGCCGGTATGACCAGATGGTGGGCAAGTTCACCAACATGCAGGCGCCGGCCTGCGGCTTTTCTATCGGCTTTGAGCGGATCATCACCATCCTGCTGGAGCAGAACTTCCAGGTGCCAGGGGCGGCGGACAAGAAAGCCTTCCTGATTGAGAAGGGGATGCCGGCGGACCGGTTCTGCCAGATTCTAAAGGAAGCCCAGGCAGAGCGGGAGCAGGGGGTCCAGGTGCTCACGGTGACCATAAACAAGAATAAGAAGTTCCAGAAAGAGCAGTTGGCAGAACAGGGCTACACGGAGTTTGTGGAATACTACCGGGAAGAGCGGAAATAAAACAGACGAATTTCTTTATCATAGGAGGAATCAAGAGACATGGCGGAATCCATGCAGGGGCTGCACCGGACCCACCGGTGTGGGGAAATCTCCCAGGAACTTGTGGGGGAGACCGTGACCGTAACGGGATGGGTGCAGAAGAGAAGAAATCTGGGGAGTTTGATCTTCATTGATCTGCGGGACCGCAGCGGCCTGCTGCAGCTGATCTTTGACGAGAAGGATATAGGAGCCGGGGGCTTTGCCAAAGCGGGGACCCTCCGGAGCGAATTTGTGGTGGCGGCCACCGGCCGGGTGGAGACCCGATCCGGCGCTTTCAATGAGAACCTGAAGACCGGCCACCTGGAGGTGCGGGTCACGGACCTGCGGATCCTCTCGGAGGCGGACACTCCGCCCTTTCCTGTTGAGGATGATATCCACACCCGGGAGGAGCTACGGCTCCAGTACCGGTATCTGGACTTGCGGCGGCCGTCCCTCCAGAAAAATCTGATGCTCCGGAGTCAGGTAGCCAACCTGTCCAGGCAGTTTATGAGCCGGGAAGGGTTCCTGGAGATTGAGACCCCCATGCTCACCAAGAGTACTCCGGAGGGGGCCCGGGACTATCTGGTGCCCAGCCGGATCCATCCGGGGGCTTTCTATGCGCTGCCCCAGTCTCCCCAGCTGTTTAAGCAGCTGCTCATGTGCGCAGGCTACGACCGGTATTTCCAGATCGCCCGGTGCTTCCGGGATGAGGACCTGCGGGCAGACCGGCAGCCGGACTTCACCCAGATGGATATGGAGTTGTCCTTTGTCACCGAGGAGGACGTGATGGAGGTCAATGAGCGGCTGCTCCAGCATCTGTTCCGGGATGTGCTGGGGGCGGAGATCTCCCTGCCCATCCGGCGGATCCCCTACCGGGAGGCCATGGACCGGTTTGGCTCGGACAAGCCGGACGTGCGCTTTGGCATGGAACTGGTGAACGTTTCGGATCTGGTCCGGGACTGCGGCTTTGGCGTGTTCACCGGGGCTCTGGCCGCCGGTGGTTCCGTCCGGGGCATTAACGTGGAAGGGCAGGGACATATGCCCAGAAAGAAGATCGACGCCCTGACGGATATGGCCAAGGGCATGGGGGCCAAGGGACTGGCTTATCTGTGTGTGGGCTGCGGGGAAAACGGCGCCCACAAGTGTTCCTTTGCCAAATTCATGAAGCCGGAGGAACTAGAGGCTCTCATTGCGGCCATGAACGGAAAGCCAGGAGACCTGCTGCTGTTTGCGGCGGATAAGAATAGCCTGGTGTTCACCGTCCTGGGAAGCCTGCGGCTGGAGATGGCCCGCCAGCTGAATCTGGTGAAAAAGGACGACTTCCAGTTCCTGTGGGTTACAGAGTTCCCTCTGTTTGAGTATTCGGAGGAGGAAGGCCGCTATGTGGCCATGCACCATCCCTTCACCATGCCGGTGGAGGAGGATCTGCCGTATCTTGAGAGTGATCCGGGACGGGTCCGGGCCAAGGCCTACGACATCATTCTGAATGGGAACGAGATCGGCGGCGGCAGCATCCGTATCCACCAGCCGGACGTGCAGGAGCGGATGTTTGAGGCCCTGGGCTTCACCAAGGAGGAGGCCCATCAGCGGTTCGGCTTCCTGTTGGATGCCTTCCGGTACGGCGTGCCGCCCCACGGGGGTCTGGCTTACGGCCTGGACCGGCTGGTGATGCTCATGGCCGGGGTGGACAGCATCCGGGAGGTCATTGCCTTCCCCAAAGCCAAAGATGCGTCCTGCCTGCTCACCGGAGCGCCGGATGCGGTGGACGCAAAGCAGCTGGAAGAACTTTCGATTCGCTGTGTGACCAAAGAGGAGAAATAGGCCGGAGGAATCGCTATGAAGATCGTGATCATGGGAAGCGGAAAAGTGGGCCACAAGCTGGTGGAACAGCTGGCCCAAGAGGGCCACGACGTGGTGGTGATTGACCGGAATCCCCAAGCGCTCCAGGCCCTGGATAACGGGGAGGACGTGCTGTGCATAGAGGGGGACGCCATCAATTACGGCGTGCAGATGGAGGCAGGGATCCCGGAGGCGGACCTGGTGGTGGCCTGCACAGACGGAGACGAGATGAACATGCTCTGCTGCCTGCTGGCCAAAAAGCACGGGGCCGCCCGGACCGTGGCCCGGGTCCGGAAGCCGGAATACTATGAGCAGCTTCCCTACATACAGGAAGAGATGGGCCTGAGTTTTGCCATCAACCCGGAGCTGGCCTCGGCGGACGCCATCTCCCGGGTGCTCATCTTCCCGGCGGCCAACAGCATAGAGCCCTTTGCCAAAGGGCGGGTGGAGTTGATCGGCTTTCCTCTGGAGAAGGAAAATCCGCTGGTGGGCAAATCCCTCATTGAGATCAACCGGCGGTACAGCTTCCGGGTCCTGGTCTGCGCGGTGCAGCGGGGGCAGGAGGTGTTCATCCCCGGGGGCAGCGATGTGCTGGAGGCGGGAGATAAGATCTATATCGTCTCCTCCCACGATGACATGCAGGCCTTCTTCAAGGAGATCGACCTGTTCCGCAGCAGTGTCCGGAACGTGATGATCGCCGGTGGCGGCAAGATCTCCTACTACCTGGCCCGGCGGCTGCTGCCCCAGGGCATGCGGGTGAAGATCATTGAACAGAGCCAGGAGCGGTGCCGGGAACTGTGCGAGCATCTGCCGGAGGCGGATGTGATCTGTGGGGACGCCAGCAGTCAGGACCTGCTCCAGGAAGAGGGGATTGAAGGGGTGGACGCCTTTGCGGCCCTCACCGGAATGGATGAGATCAATGCCATTTTGTCCCTGTACGCCCGGACCCAGCGGGTAACCAAGGTGGTGACCAAGGTGACTCAGATGCCTTTTACCGATATGCTGGAAAACATCGGCATTGAGACCATTGTCTCTCCCAAGGAAGTGACGGCCAACCAGATTCTCCGGTATGTCCGGGCCGTGTCTGCCTCCGCCGGGGACAATAGCGTGGAGTCCCTGTGCCGGCTCATTGGCGGCCGTCTGGAGGCGCTTGAATTTTTGGTGGAGAAGAAGACGGAATTCACCGGGATTCCCCTGAAGGACCTGTCCCTGAAGCAGGGCTTTTTGATTGCCAACATAGTCCGGGACCGGAAGCTGATTGTGCCCGGAGGCAATGATACCATAGAAGAAAATGACATTGTGCTGCTGGTGACCACCCACCCCCATATCAAATCTCTCCACGAGATGCTGGCATAGGGAGGAGCACTATGAACTTTCGAATGATCGCTTACATTCTCTGCCGTCTGGTGGGGATGGAAGGGGTTTTGCTATTGCTGCCCATGATCGTGTCCCTCCTCTATCAGGAAGAGTCCTGGACCGCGTTTTTTGCGGTGGCGGCGGGGCTGATTCTGCTGAGTCTGCTCTTTGGGCTCCGGAAGCCCAAGAACCGGACCATCTACGCCAGGGAGGGCTTGTTCATTGTGGGAATGGCCTGGGTGCTGTGGTCCGTCTTCGGCACCCTGCCCTTTGTGATCAGCGGCGCCATTCCCCATTTCGTGGACGCCTTTTTTGAGACGGTGTCCGGCTTTACCACCACCGGCTCCACCATTTTGACCCAGGTGGAGGCGCTGCCCCGGGGTATGCTGTTCTGGCGCAGCTTCACCCACTGGGTGGGCGGCATGGGGGTGCTGGTGTTTGTGATGGCCATCATCCCTCTGGCGGACCAGAACTCCATGTACCTGATGCGGGCGGAGGTGCCGGGGCCCGCCGTGGGCAAGCTGGTGCCCCGGGCCATGGGAACGGCCAAGATTCTGTACGCTATCTACATTGGCATGACGGCGGTGCTGGTGGTGCTGCTGCTGGCTGGCGGCATGCCTTTGTTTGACTCTCTGATCCACACCTTTGGCACCGCCGGTATCGGTGGCTTCAGCATTTACACGGACAGCATCGCCCACTACGGAAGCGCTTACATAGACGTGGTGATCACGGTCTTCATGATCCTCTTCGGCATCAACTTCAATCTGTACTACCTGATCCTGGCGGGAAAGGTGGTCCAGGCATTAAAGAGCGAGGAACTCCGGTGGTATCTGGGGATTATTGCCGCCAGCGTGATCATGATTGCCGTCAACATCTATTCCCTCTACGGGAGCGTGGCGGAGGCGGTGCGGTACTCAGCCTTCCAGGTGGGGGCCATCATCACCACCACCGGCTATGCTACCGCGGATTTTGCCCAATGGCCCTATTTCTCCCAGACCATTCTGCTGCTTTTGATGGTGCCGGGCGCCTGTGCCGGTTCCACCGGCGGCGGCATTAAGATGGCCCGGGTGGTGATCCTTTTAAAATCCATCCGCCGGGAACTGCGCCGGATGGCCCACCCTCGGTCTGTCAGCGTGATCCGGGCCGAGGGCAAGGTGGTGGAGGAAGAGACGGTTCAGGGGGTGCACACCTACCTGCTGTTCTACTCGGTGATTATGTTCCTGTCGTTGTTTCTGGTCTCCCTGGACGGCTTTGACCTGGTGACCACCATCTCCGGCGTACTCACCTGCCTGAACAACGTGGGGCCTGGCCTGGGCACCGTGGTGGGGCCTTTGGGGAGTTTTGCCCCTCTGTCGGATTTCTCCAAGCTGGTGCTGAGCCTGGATATGCTCATTGGCCGTCTGGAGATCTTCCCGATCTTGCTTTTGATCGTCCCTCCTCTTTGGAGAAAACATTAATCCAAAACCAATCATAACCCATAGGCGAAAATCAGAGTAAAATTTGTTAAGACGATGACAAAAAAATCATTGCATAATTCGGGGAAGTAGTGTAGAATTGAAAACATATTTATGGTAAGCCTGCAAATTTTCTGTTGAATTCTGGAGGCAAAAAAAAATGGCAGGCATATCGTAAGAGAGCGGTCCGTCTTTCCCTGGGATGGCGGCCGTCAGAAAAAAACATAAGGGAGGGAAATGGATGTCGATTGAGGATATGAAACGGATCTCCGAAGCGGAAGAGGAGGCCGTTTCCATCCGCCGGCAGGCCCAGGCGGATGCCAGGCAGATTCAGGAGGAGGGCAGGCGGCAGGCTGCTCAGGTGGTGGAGGACGCCCGCCGGTTGGCGGACGGCGCGTACCGCCAAACCCTGCGTCAAGCGGAAGAATCTGCGGAGAAAAACTATCAAGCCCGAATGGCCCAGGTGGCGCAGGAATGCGACGCTATGAAGGCAGGGGCCCGGGAACGCCTGGAGAATGCGGCGGAGATCATCGCAGGAAAGGTTGTGAAGTCCAGTGGCAGTTGCTAAAATGAACAAGTTGTCCGTCATTGGCCTGGAAACCGAAAAAAGCGGGCTTTTGCACCGGCTCATGGACCTGGGTGTGGTGGAGTTGACCGATCAGAGCGAGAAACTCCAGGACGCGGAATGGTCAGCCCTGGTGACACGGGGCGGAGACGCGGACCGGATCTCCCGGCTGGAAGGACAGCTGACCCAGGCGGAGACGGCTCTGGAAGCCATTGAACGCTATGACACGGAGAAGAAACCACTGTTTCGGACCCGAACGTCTGTCACCCAGAAGGCGTACCAGGAAACGGTGGGGGACGGAAGCGCCATCCGGCAGGAAATCCAGGAGGTGCTGGCGCTTTTTGACCGGTGGAATGAGTGCAAATCCCAGGAAAATGTGGTTGCATCCACCCGGGCTTCTCTGGCGCCCTGGCTTTCCTACCTGCTCCCCTTAGAGCAGGAGGGGACTCGCTTTACCCGGATCTTTCTGGGGGCGGTGCCGGTGCTGGCAAATCAGGAGGAGATCCGCCGCCAGCTGTCGGAAGCCAGTCCGGATACGGTGATGGAGTTGGTAAGTCAGGACACAGAGCAAAAGTATCTCAGTGTGCTCTGCCTCCGGCAGGAGGAACCCCCGGTGCTGGATGTGCTGAAAGGATTCGGCTTTACCATGGCCCAGTTCCGGGATCTGTCCGGCACAGCCCAGGAGAATCAGACCCGGCTTTCGGCCCGGCTTTCAGAGCTGCAGAAGGAAGAGGCGGATCTGGAACGGAAGATTGCCGGGTTTGCTGCCCGGAAAAAGGAGATTCAGTATTACTGCGACAGCCTGCGGATGCAGCGGGATGAGGCCAAGGCCTCGGAGAAGCTGCTCCGGACCCGGACCGCTTTCTGTTTTGAGGGCTGGGTGCCGGAGGAGGCCTGTGAGAAAGTAAAACCAGTGCTGGAGGAAGCGGGCTGCACCTATGAGATCCGGAAACCGGAGAAGGGGGAGGAAACGCCGGTCTTACTGAAGAACGCCAGCCTGGTGGTGCCCTTTGAGGCCATCACCAGCATGTACGCGCTTCCCAAGTCCTACGAGGTGGATCCAACACCTATTTTTGCCATCTTCTATTTTATCTTTTACGGCATGATGTTTGCGGATATGGGCTACGGCATTATTCTGGCAGGAGCCTGTTTCCTGCTCCTGAAAAAATTCCCCCTGGAGAACCTGGCCTACCGGCTGGTGAAATGCCTGGCTTTCTGCGGCGTTTCCACCTTTATCTGGGGCGCATTGTTCGGCGGATTTTTGGGAGATTTGGTGGCGGTGGTGGCAAGCACCTTCTTTGGCGCAAGCATCACCATCCCGCCGCTGTGGTTTGATCCGTTGGATGACCCTATGAAGCTTCTGATCTTTTCCTGCGTGCTGGGAAGCGTGCATCTGTTCATCGGCATGGGGATCAAGGCTTACATGTATCTCCGGGACGGCCGCTTTGCAGATGCCCTGGTGGAGGTTTTTGCCTGGTATCTGTTCATTGTGGGCGTGGCCATGCTGCTCTTCGGCGGCAATCTGGCCTCCTGGATGCCTTCAGTGGGAAAATGGCCGGCCATTGCCGGAGCCGTGATCATTGTGGGAGGTCCCCTGCTCCGGAACAAAGGCGTGGGGCGGCTGCTGGGGCTTTACGACCTGTACGGCAGCACCAGCTACCTGGCGGATATTTTGTCCTACTCCCGATTGCTGGCTCTGGGGCTTTCCTCGGCGGTTATCGCCCAGGTGTTCAACGCCCTGGGTTCTCTGTTCGGCAGCAATATTCTTGGGGCCGTGCTTTTTGTGATCATTGCCATTCTCGGCCACACGCTGAACTTTGCCCTCAATGCTTTGGGATCCTACGTTCACGCCAGCCGGCTGCAGTATGTGGAGTTTTTCGGAAAATTTTATGAGGGTGGCGGCGAAGCCTTTGCGCCCTTTGAGAAAGACACAAAATACGTGAAAATTTTGAAGGAGGAAGAGTAAGATGACATTAGGATTGGCTTTAGCGATAGGAGGAGCTGCCCTGGCAGCCTGTGCCGGTATCGGAAGTGCTTTGGGCGTCGGGATCGCCGGTGAGGCCGGCGCCGGCGTCATGGCGGAAGATCCCAAGAAATTTGGCCAGACCCTGGTGCTGCAGGCGCTGCCCGGAACCCAGGGTATCTACGGACTGCTGATTGCGTTCCTGATTCTGGTAAAGACCGGCGTCATGGGCGGCTCTCCCCTGGAGCTTTCCACCACCCAGGGCCTGTACTTCCTGTTTGCCGGCGCCCCGGTGGGGCTGGTGGGCATCTGGTCCGGCTGGGCGCAGGGCAAGACCGCTGCCGCCGGTATCATGCTGGTTGCCAAGCGCCCCAGCGAGTTGGCCAAGGCCATCATCTACGCGGCCATGGTGGAAACCTACGCCATTCTGTCCCTGCTGATCTCCTTCCTGATGTGGATGTTCATTGAGGTGTAACGCAAAGGGAAGAGCAGGATTCAGAAAGGGACGGTGTCTATGAGCATAGAAAGTATCACGGCCCGGATTTTGCAGGAGGCAAAGGACGAGGCGGAAAATACCCGCAAGCAAGCCCGGGAGCAGCAGGCGGCGGCGGTGGCTGCCGCGGAGGAGCAGGCCCAGGCCATCAAGCGGGATACGGCCGCCAAGGCGGAGGCGGATGCGGCCGTTCTGCGGGAGCGGCGCGGCGCCGTGGCGGAACTGGAGGCCAGAAAGCTGCAGCTTTCGGCCAAACAGGAAATGATTGACGAGAGTTTTGAGGAGGCGGCCCGGAAGCTGGCCCATATGCCGGAGGACCAGTACCGGGCGTTCCTCCTGGAACTGCTGGCGCCCTACCGGGATCAGCCGGGGGAGATTCTTTTAAACAAACAGGATCTGGCGTCTTACGGCCGGGATCTGGAGCGGGCCCTTGCGGACAGCCCTCTGGCGGTGAGCCAGGAGACGGCCCCTATCGCCGGCGGCCTGATCCTGCGCCAGGGCTGTGTCTCCCTCAACGCTTCCCTGGAGAAGCTGATGGAGACCCAGAAAAAACAGATGACGGCGGAGATCGCCGGCATCCTGTTCGCATAGGAAAGGAGGCATTCCTATGGGGGCAGATTATACTTTTGCCTGTGCCCAGGTCCGCTGTGCGGAAAAATATCTGCTGAACCGGGAGCGTCTGGGGGTCATGGTGGAAGCCAGGACCATGGAGGACGCCTGCAAGGTGCTCCAGGACGCCCGGTACGGGACCGAGGGTCAGGTGATCCAGCCGGCGTCCTATGAGAAGACCCTGGCCCAGGAGACGGAGAAGCTGTACCAATTCCTGGGATCCATTGTGCCGGACCCCAAGGTGCTGCGGCTGTTTTCCTATCCGGCGGATTATCACAATATCAAAGCGCTGTTAAAAGCGGAGTTTCTGGACATAGACGGGAGCCAGGCGCTGTTGCCTGGCGGCGCTATTGAACCGGCTGCCATGGCGGTGCTGGTTCGGGAGCGGAACACCATTCCCATGACCACCCGCATGAAAAAGGCTCTGGAGGAGGCGGTGGACACTCACGCCCGGACCCGGGACCCGCAGCTGGTGGATCTGATCTGTGACAAGGCCTGCTATGAGGACGTGCGGGAGGCGGCCCAGGCGACGGGGAACCGTTTCGCCCAAGGGTATGTGCGGCTGCTGATCGACACCCTCAACCTAAAGACCTTTGTCCGGTGCCAGCGGATGGGGCAGCCCTGGAACTTTTTTGGGAACGTGTTTCTCCCTGGCGGAAATATTGATGAAAAAGTGTTTGTGGCCGGTTACGAGGAGCCTTTCCAACAGTTCGCGGGACGGCTGATCGTCTATGATCTGCTGGAAGCCGCCGAGGAGGGAGGCGCCCAGATGAAGGAGACCGGCAGCTTCACCGCTCTGGAGCGGCTGTGCGACAACGCGCTGATCCGGTATGTGCGGCAGGCCAAGTATATTTCCTTCGGTCTGGAGCCGCTGATTGCCTACATGGTGGCCCGGCAGATGGAGACGAAGAATGTACGGATCATATTGGCGGGGAAGGCCGCGGGCCTGGACCCCGAGCGGATCCGGGAAAGGGTAAGGGAGACCTATGGCTAAGATTGGCGTCATTGGAGATGCCCAGAGCGTTCTGGGCTTCAAAGCCTTCGGCCTGGATGTCTTTGCCTGCCAGACAGCGGAGGAGGCGGTGCAGATCCTTCACCGGGCTGCCGGGGAGGATTATGGCATTCTTTATGTCACCGAACGGTTTTACCGGGACATGGAGAAGGAAGCCGCACAGTATCTGGAGATGAAGGTTCCGGCCGTCATTCCCATTCCGGGGGTGGACGGCAGTTACGGCATCGGCATTGCCAACGTAAAGAAGTCTGTGGAGCGGGCCGTTGGCGCCGATATCCTATTCGGAGGTGACAAGTAGCATATGAGTCAAGGAAAGATCGTAAAAGTATCCGGCCCGCTGGTTGTGGCAGAGGGCATGCAGGATGCGGATATGTTTGACGTGGTTCGGGTGGGCGATCAAAACCTGATCGGCGAGATCATTGAGATGCGGGACGGGATGGCGTCCATCCAGGTATATGAGGAGACCGCAGGCTTAAAACCCGGGGCTCCGGTGGTGACCACCGGCGCGCCCCTTTCGGTGGAGTTGGGCCCCGGCCTTATTGAAACCATGTACGACGGCATTCAGCGCCCTCTGGAGGGCATGGTGAAGGCTTCCGGCCCCAACATCACCCGGGGTATCTCCATCCCGGCCCTGGACCGGGAGAAAAAGTGGGAGTTTGTGCCCAAGGTGCAGGCGGGGGAGACCGTGGAGCCAGGGGATATTCTGGGAACCG
The DNA here is from genome assembly GCA_964507035.1 of uncultured Lachnospiraceae bacterium. Classification (GTDB taxonomy): domain Bacteria; phylum Bacillota; class Clostridia; order Lachnospirales; family Lachnospiraceae; genus Pseudolachnospira. The sequence goes on from CAZDOQ010000004.1 coordinate 41,384, forward strand.
TCCAGGAGACCGTGGTGGTGGAGCAGCGGATCATGGTGCCTCCTAAAGTCCAGGGCACCGTGAAAGAGATCCGGTCCGGTTCCTTTACCGTGGAGGAGACGGTGTGCGTACTGACCACCCCGGAAGGGAAAGATGTGGAACTGACCATGATGCAGAAATGGCCGGTGCGTGTGGGCCGTCCCTACCGGACCAAGATGGTGCCGGACACGCCCCTGATTACCGGACAGAGGGTCATTGATACTCTGTTTCCTATTGCCAAGGGCGGCGTGGCCTCAGTGCCCGGTCCCTTCGGCTCCGGCAAGACCGTGGTGCAGCATCAGCTGGCCAAGTGGGCGGACGCGGATATTGTGGTGTACATTGGCTGCGGCGAACGGGGCAATGAGATGACCGACGTGCTCATGGAGTTCCCGGAACTGAAGGACCCCAAGACCGGTGAGAGCCTCATGAAGCGGACCGTACTCATTGCCAATACATCCGACATGCCGGTGGCGGCCCGGGAGGCCTCCATCTACACCGGCATTACCATTGCGGAATATTTCCGGGATATGGGTTATTCGGTAGCCCTGATGGCAGACTCCACCTCCCGGTGGGCCGAGGCGCTTCGGGAAATGTCCGGACGTCTGGAGGAGATGCCCGGTGAGGAAGGATATCCGGCTTACCTGGCTTCCCGGTTGGCCCAGTTCTACGAGCGGGCCGGTAAGGTGATCAGCCTGGGCAAGGAGGGGCGCGAGGGAGCTCTGTCCGCCATCGGCGCCGTGTCCCCCCCCGGCGGCGACACATCGGAGCCGGTGTCCCAGGCCACACTGCGGATTGTCAAGGTATTCTGGTGTCTGGACTCCTCCCTGGCCTACAAACGCCATTTCCCGGCCATCAACTGGCTGAACAGCTATTCCCTCTATAGCAGCCGGTTGGATTCCTGGTTTGCGGAGCACGTGAGCATGGAGTTCCCTAAACTGCGGGCGTCCTCCCTGCATCTGCTCCAGGAGGAGGCAGAGCTCAATGAGATCGTGCAGCTGGTGGGCGTGGACGGCCTGTCCACCACGGACCGGCTGAAGCTGGAAACCTGTAAGATGCTCCGGGAGGACTATTTGCATCAGAACGCCTTCCACGAGATCGATACCTATGCCTCTATGAACAAGCAGTACCGGATGCTGAAGCTGATCAACCTGTTCCATGAGACTTGTATGGAAGCCCTGGAGAACGGAGCGGACTTCCAGAAACTTTCCTCCATGGCGGTGCGGGAGGCCATCGGCCGCTTCAAATATGTGGAGGAAGACCAGGTGGACGCAGAGTTTGAGCGGGTCAGCGCGGAGCTGGCAGAGGAAGTGCGTGGCATAGCCGGTAAGGAGGCGGAAGCAGAATGATCAAAGAATACAAAACCATTACAGAGGTGGCCGGCCCCCTGATGCTGGTGCGCGGCGTAGAGGACGTGGGCTACGATGAACTGGGCGAGATTGAACTGCCGGACGGTGAGTTGAGAAACTGCCGGGTTCTGGAGATCAACGGCTCCAACGCTCTGGTGCAGCTGTTTGAAAGTTCCGCCGGTCTGAACCTGCCGGAGAGCAAAGTCCGGTTTTTGGGCCACGGCATTGAACTGGCAGTATCCCCGGATATGCTGGGCCGGGTGTTCAGCGGCATGGGCCATCCGGCGGACGGCGGCCCGGAGATCATTCCGGAGAAGATGCGGGATATCAACGGCCTGCCCATGAACCCGGCGGCCCGGGATTACCCTTCTGAGTTTATCCAGACCGGCGTCTCCGCCATTGACGGCCTGAACACCCTGGTACGGGGCCAGAAGTTGCCCATCTTTTCCGGGTCCGGCCTGCCCCACGCAGACCTGGCGGCCCAGATCGCCAGACAGGCCAGGGTGCTGAATACGGACAGCAATTTCGCAGTGGTCTTTGCGGCCATCGGCATCACCTACGAGGAGGCGGATTTCTTCATTTCCGACTTCCGGCGGACCGGCGCCATTGACCGGACCGTCATGTTCATGAACCTGGCCAACGACCCGGCGGTGGAACGGATTGCCACCCCCCGTATGGCCCTGACGGCGGCGGAGTACCTGGCCTTTGAAAAGCACATGCACGTGCTGGTCATCCTCACGGATATCACCAACTATGCCGAGGCTCTCCGGGAGATCTCCGCAGCCAGAAAAGAGGTTCCCGGACGCCGGGGCTACCCGGGCTACCTGTACACCGACCTGGCCACCATGTACGAGCGGGCAGGCCGGAAGAAAGGGGTGGAGGGTTCCATCACTATGATCCCCATTCTGACCATGCCGGAAGATGACAAGACTCATCCTATTCCGGATCTGACCGGCTATATCACCGAGGGACAGATCATTCTCTCCCGGGAGTTGTACCGGAAGGGGGTCCAGCCGCCCATTGACGTGCTGCCCTCCCTGTCCCGTCTGAAGGATAAGGGAATCGGCAAGGGCAAGACCCGGGAGGATCACTCGGATACCATGAACCAGCTGTTTGCCGCCTATGCCCGGGGCAAGGAGTGTAAGGAGTTGATGGCCATCTTGGGCGAGGCGGCTCTGTCCGACGTGGATAAACTCTACGCCCGGTTTGCCGACGAGTTCGAGAAGGAATACGTGTCCCAGGGGTATGAGACCAACCGGTCCATTGAGGAAACCCTGGACATTGGCTGGAAGCTGCTGCGCCGGATGCCCAGAAGCGAGCTGAAGCGGATTCGAGACGCTCATCTGGAGAAATACTATGATCAGGAGCCGGCGGCGGAGTAAATCAGAGAGGTGAGAGAATGGCGCGTTTGAATGTAAATCCCACCCGCATGGTGCTCTCCAATCTGAAAAAGCAGCTGAAGGTGGCGGTCCGGGGTCACAAGCTCATGAAAGACAAGCGAGATGAGTTGATGAAGCGGTTCCTGGACCTGGCCCGGGAGAACAAACGCCTCCGGGAGGAGGTGGAGCGGGAGTTGGCGGATGTCTATGCCAATTTCAGCATTGCCAGCGCCGTCATGACTCCCAACATGATGGTGGAGGCGCTGATGTACCCCAAGCAGGGGGTGCAGCTTCATGTGGGCAGCAAGAATATCATGAGTGTGGATGTGCCGGTGTTTGACTTTGAGACCACTGCCTCCGAGGCCGGGGGCCTGTTCCCCTACGGCTTTGCGGACACATCCGGAGAGTTGGATATGGCCATTGAAAAGCTGTCCCAGGTATTTCCGGTGATGCTGCGGCTGGCGGCCATGGAGAAGGAAGCGGGGATGCTGGCGGCGGAGATTGAAAAGACCCGCCGGCGGGTTAACGCCCTGGAGTATGTGAAGATTCCCCAGTATGAGGAGACCATCCGGTATATCACCATGAAGCTGGATGAGGACGAGCGGGGCAATCAGACCCGGCTGATGAAGGTAAAGGATATGATGGTCCAGGCGACCATGGAAGAGCGCCGGAAGCAGGACCGGCAGGCCTATGCGGAGTTTGCCGCCGCGGGACGGACCTGACCTGTTCCGGCGAGGCGGAAAGGCAAAACCGGCGAAAAGACAGGAGGGAGCGCACCACCCGGATGCGCTCCCTCTTTCGGCCTCTTTCGGCGGCCCTCTTTCGGCGTCTGCCGGGGGGATTGACAGGGGAGGTCCCCTTTTCTATAATAAAAAGTATCTGCGGCACACGGCCGGAGACGGACAGCGCTATCAAAGGAGTACAAGATGGGGGAACGGGGCAAGAGCCGGAAAAAGAGTACCTGGTTTTTGAATCTTCTGATCATTTTTTTTCTGGGGGTCATGGTCTTTTGCGGTTATCAGATCATAAAACAGCTGGTGGAGGACCGGAAGGGAGAACAGGTCTATGAGCAGCTGGCCTCCCAGGCGGTGTCGGAGGAGACGGAGACCGCCGTGGTGGAAAAGGAGGACGGAGAGCAGGAGGTGATCTTCCTCCGCCAGATTGACTTTGAGGCTCTGTGGGAGCAGAACACGGACGTGGTGGCCTGGCTGGAGTGCGAGGGCACTGTGGTGGATTACCCGGTGGTCCAGGGGGAGGACAACGACTATTATCTGCGCAGGCTTCTGGACGGCTCCTATCACCGGTATGGCACCCTGTTTATAGACTACCAGAACGCCCCGGATTTTACGGATCAGAACACGGTGATTTACGGCCACAACATCAAGGCCGGCGCCATGTTCCATATTTTGAACGAATACAAGGACCCGGATTACTATCCGGAACACCCGTATTTCATGCTGTATCTGCCGGATGCCACCTACCGGCTGGAGTTGTTTGCCGGGACCCTGGTGGATGGAGCCGACGGTATCCCCCTGAACTTTGCCACAGAGGAGGCGTATCAGGAGTATATAGACAGTCTCCGGGCCGGTTCCACCTTTGACAGTCCGGTGGAGATGACCTCCTCAGACCGGATGGTGACTCTGTACACCTGCGCCTACGATTTTGACACCGCCCGGTATGTGGTCTGCGGCAAGCTGGTGCAGGTGTCCGGATCCGGGGAAAACGGGACGGCGAAGAACGGTGCGGGGGAGACGGAAAGAGGTTTCGGGGAGACAGAGAACGGCTCAGGCGAGGGAGAGACAGCCGCGTGACCGCCGAATAAGAGGGAGAAAAGAGTATTCTTCTTGTAACAGAATGTGTCGAAACGAATAAAATGGTTGCGCATGCGAAAAATTTGTAGTACTATTACTACACAGGTAAATTGTGGGAGGTAAATTCGTGAAGGCATTGACAGAATGCGAAGTAGTTGTGATGAAGTGTATCTGGGAGACGGACCATGACATGGCTCTGCCGGAGATCATGAATATGGTCAACAGCCGGTACCATAAGGAATGGAAGCCTCAGACGGTTTCCACCTTTCTGACCCGTCTGGTGAAGAAGGATTTCCTGAACATGTACCGTCAGGGCCGCAGCTTTCTGTATCATCCGTTGGTGGAAGAGCGGGTATACGGGGAAGGTCAGATCACCAAGTGCGCCGATCTGTGGTGCAACAATGATGCGGACCTGTACCTCAGCGCTCTGAACAAACAGCGGAAATTAAAGAAAGAGGAGATCGACCGGATTCGGGCTCTCATTGACCAGCTGGATTAGTCATCTTTTCTTTGCAGTCTGCCTCTGCTCGGTAGCAGGCACTTTGGGCCTGCTCGAGTGGCGGCTTCTGCTTCCCATCCTGAAACGGCACCGGCCAAATTCCATTGTTCCGCTGCTGAAGTTCACCGTGTTCCAGTATCTGTTTCCCTTGGGATATCTGCTGATGTGTGGAACGCTGTTGGATTCACAGCGCGAACGTGTATTTGGTGCGCCCTTCCTAACTACATGTTTAATTTCCAATACCCTTCGGGCATTGGCCTTTCTGTGGCTGGCGGCGGTTCTCTGCCAGCTTCCCAAACGGATCAAGATGTTGGTCCGGGATCTTCGGATGCGGAAGGGCGATGTGCCGGTGGAACTGGAGGGCGCAGAGGAGCTGCTGCGGGAGGTGTGCAGAGAGTTGGGGATCCGCCGTGTTCCAGAGTTGTATGCCAACGATCAGTGCTATTCACCGGTGAGGATCGGGTTTGTCCGGCCGGCAATCCTGCTTCCTTACCATATCCGGTACGAGCCGTTGGAACTGCGCATTGTCTTCCTTCATGAACTAACCCATTACCGGAACCATGATTTGGGCACAAAGATCGCCTGCTTTCTGGTCCAGCTGTTCCACTGGTTTAATCCTCTGGCCAGAAATCTGGTGGAGCTGTATGAGGACTGGGCGGAAACCGCCTGTGACTTGACGGTCTGCAGCGTTGGCAAAGGGACTTTTACGCCCCGGCAGTATGTGGAAACGCTGCTGGCCCATGTGGAGGTGGAGACGGAGAAAGAGCCCATGCACCATTTCGTCTCCATTTACAGCACCCCAAAAGAATTGGAAAGGAGAATCTTGAGAATGAGAGACATGAAGCTGAGAAAGCCTTTGTCCAAGGTAGCCGCTGTTTTGATCTGCGTAGCGCTGGTATCTGTGAACACGGTTCCGGCCTATGCCGCCAGCCAGGTTCTGGCAGCGGGATACGATCAGGTGTATGCCGGCACGGTGAACTGGTCCGAGGAAGAACTGGCGGAAGCCCCGGTGCTTTTGGCGGTGGAAGCCGGTATGGTCAACGAGGCCGGAGAGATTGAGATTCCGGCGGACCAGGTGGACTGGGAGAGCATGAACGTGATGGAGAAAGATTTGTCCGACAGTCTCGCCCGGCTGCTCAAGGCCTACGAGTGGGATGTGCCGGCGAATACTTTCTGCCGTTCTTTTGGGTTCTCGGCGAGCGCGGACCAGTATATTGCTATTTCCGTACGGTGTGATAATTCCGTCTACGCTGGAATTGTGGAACCCAACGGGGATCTGCGGGCCGTTCATGGTTCTGGAGTGTTTACTCATGCATTTACTCTAGACCAGTCCGGCACCTACCGGTTCTTTGTCCGGAATGACAACACTTTCACCATCTACGTGACCGCCACAGTTTCTGTCATCTGAGCCGGTGCCGGTTTTCCCAAATACCCATGTGCTTTTTTTCACTGCTTTATCACCGATGAGGACACCAACGTTTATGCCCATTTCTCCCAGGGTGTACAATTTTGTCAAGTCGGAGCTGTCCCTTCGGTCCAACGACCGGTCTCTATGATCACCGGGCCGCTGTGGTACTCGTCCGGGAGCAGAATGCCCCGGCGGTGCCACAGGGCCAGGCGGTAGAGGTTGGCGGCGCGCCGTTCCGGCGCAAACACCTCCGGCGGGAAATCCGCGTACTTGGCAGCCACCGGAAGGGCGGAGCGCTGCCGGACTGCCTGGAGCGCCCGGGTTCCCCGGCAAAGCCCCAGGAGCCGGACGGCAGAGGGGAGCGCAGGCTCCCCTTTTTCTATGCCCAAAAGAATGTGGAGCAGGGCCCGATGGACCCGGGTCAGAGTGTGGGCCGGGCTTTTGACCCGGGCGGCCAGCTGCCGGAAGGTGAGGTCTGGGGACAGGGCCCGGCGGATGCGGGCGGCTAACTCCGGCGTCACGTCCCCAAAGCGGGTGAGGCGCTCCGGCTCCAGGGTATAGAGCCGGTACAGCAGTTGTTGGGAAAAGTCGTCGGCATTCAGGGTGTAGGGGAGCAGGTCCGGCACAAAATCCGGCACCAGTCCGGCTAGTCCGGTCATGTCCCCGGCGGCCAGCAGACGCCGGATGGAAGAGGCGGATTCATGGTATCCGGCGCCCCGGCGCTCCAGGGCGTGGGGACGGATAGGGGAGCGGAGCCGGGTCAGGGCCTTGTGGTATTCCACCGCCAAAATGTTGTTGGGGTCCCGGAGAAGAGGAGCCGCCTCCGGTCGCAGCCGGCGCACCGCCTCCCACCGGGCGGCGGGAAAGCTGAGGCCTTGTTTGAGGGCCTGGCGGAGGGCTTGGCGGAAAGCCGGTGGTTCCTCCAGCAGAAACTCTGCCAGATCTTGAATGGCTTTGGTGTCCGCCGTCTCACAGCCGTAGACCAGGTGAGTCACAGCCCCCAGCTGGTGCAGCAGGGAGACGGCTCCCATGGCAAAGCCCTCGGCGGAGGCGGTGGCGGCCGCCACCGGAAGCTCCAGCACCGCGTCGGCTCCGGCCCGCAGCGCCATTTCCGCCCGCCGGTACTTGTCCACCAGGGCAGGCAGGCCCCGCTGGACAAAATTGCCGCTCATGAGCACCAGCACCGCATCCGCCCCGGTGAGAGTCCGGGCCTGCTGCAGATGGTACAGATGACCGTTGTGGAAAGGGTTGTATTCAGTGATCAGCGCGGTGATGTTCATGGAATGCCCTGCCTTTTCAAAAACTTGGGGCCATTATAGCATGCCCGCTGCCGGGGCACAAGACTTGGCAGGGGGAGAAGCTTTGGGCAGGTGAAGAGCAGGTGAAGAGCAGAAAATTTGCGAGAACGGGAGTTTGACAGTTGAATAGAGAAAAAAATCTTACAGTGCCTATAAAAAGG
>CAZDOQ010000005.1:0-47332 GCA_964507035.1 uncultured Lachnospiraceae bacterium
TCCGTAACCAACATTTCCGTACAGGAAGTGCAGAACTATTTCGGTCAGTTCGGCCCCGGCGGACGGGGGCAGATACAGCTTCAGGAGACGACAAGCTGCGGCTCGGGTGTGATCATTTATGCGGACGATTCAAATCTTTATATCGTCACGAATTACCACGTTGTAGAGGACGCAACAACGCTGTCTGTTACATTTGTAGACGACGAGACCTATGAAGCGGAACTGTGCGGGTACGATGATTCCATGGATATCGCGGTGCTGAAGGTTTCCTTTGCTGATCTCTCTTCGGATACAGCCGCGCAGATCACCGTGGTAGCCATCGGGGACTCGGACGAACTTGCTGTGGGTGAACAGGTTGTCGCCATCGGCAACGCGCTGGGATATGGGCAGTCTGTAACGACCGGGATCGTCAGCGCCTTGAACCGCACTATGAGTACGGACACGGGTTCTTCCGACACATATTCAGAATATATTCAGACGGATGCGGCGATCAATCCGGGCAACAGCGGCGGCGCGCTGCTCAATATGAGCGGTGAATTAATTGGAATCAATACGGCAAAGGTCTCTTCTACTGAAGTCGAAGGGATGGGCTATGCGATTCCCATCTCGCAGGTACTGGAATTAATCGAGTCTCTGATGAGCCAAGGCAGCATGTAGCGCGGCGTTCAGATCCAGGGTGTGCAGGAAGCCGGAAGGAGATCGAGATATATGCAGACATCAAGGATAGCGTTGATTCCTGCATACGAGCCGACTGAATTGCTGCTGGAACTTCTTGAGGAAACAAAGAGAGCAGGCTTTCACCTGATTGTGATCAACGACGGAAGCAGTCCGGGAAAAAGCCGCCTATTTCAGAAGGCCGCGGAATATGGAACGGTATTAGAGCATCCGCAGAATCTGGGCAAAGGCAGGGCGATCAAGACAGGTCTGGCGCATATCCAGGCTCATTATCCTCAAGACTCCTCCATTGTGGTGACAATGGACGCGGATGGACAACACAAAGTCTCTGATGCAGAGCGAATCTGCCGCGCCGCCCAGGAAAATCCGGAAGCGCTTGTCATGGGTAGTCGGAGATTGGAAAAGAATGTTCCGCTTCGCAGCCAGTTTGGAAATACAGTTACCCGCTTTGTTTACCATATCACGACGGGACAAAAGGTCCGGGATACGCAGACGGGACTCCGTGCCTTCCATGCACGGATGATCCCGCTGTTATTATCCATCCCCGGAGAGCGGTATGAATATGAAATGAATGTGCTGCTGACATGTTCCAGGAGTAAAATCCCGATTTTGGAAGAAGAGATCAATACGATTTATTTCAATGGCAACGCAGCCTCCCACTTTAATACGGTGAAAGATTCCTGCCGGATCTACAAAGAAATCCTGAAATTCTCCGCTGCTTCTTTGACCAGCTTTTTCGTTGACTATGGTCTATACAGCCTTTTGACACAGGTGACTGCCGGCATGGAAAGTGTGCAAAGCCTTCTGGTTTCCAATATTGGAGCGCGGCTCGTGAGTGCAAGCGTCAATTATCTCATGAATCGGAAACTGGTTTTTCCAGGCAGAGCACATATCGTCCGATCTGCCGTTCAGTATGCGGCGTTAGCCGGTTTTATTCTGGCCGGCAATACCTTTGTGCTGCATCTCCTCGCGGATTGGCTGGGAATAAACCGATACGCAGCGAAACTGGCCACGGAACTCCTCTTCTTTTTTGTAAGCTGGATGATCCAGAGAAAGTTCATTTTCCGAAGAGAGAAGGAGGCGATGGAATGCGAAACAAAGGAACCATAAGAGAGCAGGCGACGAACAGGATGTTTTTCCGACGCCACTGGTGGGCTGTTCTGTACAGCCTTTTGCTGGCTGCGTTTACCCTATACCTCCTGCTGGACACCTTTGTTATTTCACGGGTGTATACGATCGTGCCGGACGCGGATTCTGAGAAAACCGAATCTGTGCAGGAACAGCAGGAGCAGGAGGAGCAGGAGTCCGGCGCTGAGGTAATCCTGACGGAAGATACCTACCGCGATGAAAACATTGCGATCACCATTACAGAATATAGAGAATATGATACTTCGATTTATGTGGCGGATATTGTTCTCTCTTCTCCGGAATACCTTCAGACCGCATTTGCGCAAAACGCTTATGGACGCAATGTAACCGCAAAAACGTCTGAAATTGCGGAAAGCGTAGAAGCGATCCTGGCAATCAACGGCGATTATTACGGAGCGCAGGAAGAAGGATATGTACTGCGCGGCGGCGTACTTTATCGGAGCAGTGCCGCTGCCGGTCAGACGGATTTAGTCATTTATGACGATGGAAGCTTTGAGATCATCAGCGAAGAGGAGATAACGGCAGAGGAACTTCTCGCAAACGGCGCCCAACAGATTTTATCCTTTGGCCCCGCGCTGATAACAGAAGGAACGGTTGCTGTTTCAGAGGGCGACGAGGTAGGAAAAGCAAAATCCAGCAATCCGAGGACGGCGATCGGAGTCATCGATGATCTGCACTATGTATTTGTGGTGTCCGACGGCAGAACCGATGAAAGCGAAGGACTTTCGTTATCCCAGCTGGCGGAGTTCATGGCAGATCTTGGCGTCACGACTGCTTATAATCTGGACGGCGGCGGATCTTCTACGATGTATTTTAACGGGGAAGTCGTCAACAATCCAACATCCAGCGGAAGAACAATCAAGGAAAGGAGCGTGAGCGACATTGTCTATATCGGATATTAACAATCCGCGCAAAAGCATGGCAAAGACGGGCCTTGTTTATTTATTCGTTTCGCTCTTTTGCGCATTGTTTGGCGCTGTATACGAGGTCTACAGCCATGAAGTGTACTCCTACTATATGATTTATGCCTTTATGATCCCCCTGGCAGGAGGGGCGCTGCCTTTCTTTTCGCTTGCATATTCCTCCCGCCCGGCGCCCGGCAGAGGTTCCTTGCATCTATATCATTCCGGAATCGCGGCCCTAACCGTTGGCAGCATTATGCAAGGCGTCTTAGAGATTTACGGAACAACAAACCGGCTGGTTTTTGCCTATTGGATCGTGGGCGTGTTCCTCTTGGGGATGGGACTCGTTCTTTATGTTATAAAGCGGACAGGAAAGTCATGACATACTCAACAACCGAAAGAAAAAACAATTTTTGCCAGTTGTTCGTTTCTGTGGTATAATATAAAATATTAAGTAGCAGGTGTTGAAATGAGACTCTTACTGGTAGAAGATGAAAAAAGGATGGCGCAGGCGCTGTGCGAACTCCTGCGGCAGGAAAAATACGATGTGGATCATTTTTCTGACGGGCTGGACGGGATGTATGCTTTAGAAACCGGCACATACGATCTGGCGGTGCTGGACGTGATGCTTCCCAATAAAAATGGGTTTGAAATTGCTGCATCCGCAAGAAAAAAAGGCGTCAAAACACCGATCCTCATGCTGACCGCCAAAAGCGAACTGGATGACAAGGTCACCGGCCTGGACTGCGGGGCCGATGATTACCTTACAAAGCCCTTTATGACGAGAGAACTGCTTGCCAGGCTTCGCGCCCTTGTGCGCAGGAACATTAACAGTCCGGACGGGACGCTGACGTTCGGCGACATTTCGTTGAATAAAGAAACATCCACTCTTTCCTGCGGGGAAAACAGCGTGAGGCTCAGTGAAAAGGAGCTGCGTATCCTGGAGTACCTGATCGCAAACCAGGGGCATATCCTGACCAGGGAACAGCTTGCGACAAAAATCTGGGGGTATGACAGTGAAGCGGAATATAACAATGTCGAGGTGTACATGTCCTTTGCCCGGAAAAAGCTCCACTTTATCCATGCGAAGACAGAGGTCAAAGCCGTCCGCGGCATAGGCTATGAATTGAGGTACGAGGATGTTTAAGAAATCCAGATGGAGGATCGTGCTTTCCATTCTTCTCTCACTTATCGTGCTGTTGGCCGGAACCTTCTGTGTGATCTATTTTGCCAGTTATACCGATATGACAAATGAAAACAAACATCTGCTGGAGCAGTATGTGGAGGAATATTCCCTTTCAGAGGAAGGCGGCGCCGGGGAACTAAACCGCGGGCCAATGGACGGCGGGCTGGCCCAGCCGCCAAGGATAGAACTGTCCACCTTTTATTCCGTCGCCATATCGAAAAGCGGGCAGATACTGAAGGTGGATACTGCCGATATGGCAAGCCTTGACGAAACGGCTTTAACAGAGCTTGCCGTGGAAATCCTCAATGGCGAAAAAAGCGACGGGATCGAGCAAAATCTTCTGTACCGTGTGGCGGATAAGGGCGGTTACCGGCTGGTCGCCTTCATGGACAATACCGTGCTGATGGAAAATGCCGGGATGCTGCTCAAATACACGCTCATTTTCGGGGCTGCCGCATTTGCCGTGATCTTTTTCATAGCGATCTTTCTCGCCAACCGGATTGTTGCGCCTTTGGAGGAAAGCTATAAACGGCAGAAACAGTTTATTTCCGATGCGGGCCATGAGCTAAAGACGCCGGTGGCGGTCGTAAACGCCAACGCCGAACTTCTTTCCCGTGAGATCGGAGAGAACCGCTGGCTATCCAATATCCAGTATGAAAATGAAAGGATGTCGGCGCTGATCTCCCAGCTTTTAGATCTAGCAAGGACAGAAAACGTTACGCCCCCAATGGAGATTGTGGACTTGAGCCGTCTGGTTTATGGGGAGATCCTTCCCTTTGAGGCAATCGCTTATGAAAACGGCCTGCGTCTGGAGCAGGCTGTCGGCGAAGATGTGCAGGTGTACGGAAACAGCATCCAGCTAAAGCAGCTGATTTCCATTCTGCTGGACAATGCAATCCGGCACAGTTCCAATGGGAACGAGATCGCGCTTCAGCTGAAAAAAGAAAAAACGCAGGTGCATCTGTCTGTCGTCAACGATGGAGAGGAGATCCCCGCCGAACAGAGAAAGTACCTGTTTGAAAGATTCTATCGTGTTGACGCCGCCAGAACCGATGAAAAACAGCATTACGGTCTGGGGCTGGCCATCGCAAAGGCAATCGTCACAACCCATAAAGGGACGATCCAGGTACAATGCGCCGATGGGAAAGTAACCTTTCTCGTTACGCTGCCCGCCGCCAGGCACAAATCATAAAATGCGTTTCAATGAAACTTCAATCTTCCTCCTGTACAATGAGTTCATCAAAAGTACAGGAGATGTTTTTATGGCTTTTCAGGCCATTGGACGATGATATTTCCACAGGTGCAAAAGGAGGAGGCGGTTTATGCTTGATACGATTTTTAGAGGTTTGTTTGACTCGGATCTTACTACTGTGATCAGTGTGGGGGATTTCCTGTTATGTCTGGGCTGTGCGCTGGTGCTCGGCCTCGTGATGGCTTTTGTATATATGTACCGTGCGCGCTATACCAGGAGTTTTGTCATAACGCTGGCGCTGCTTCCTGCGGCGGTCTGTATCGTGATTATGATGGTAAACGGAAATGTAGGAACCGGTGTGGCGGTGGCGGGCGCTTTCAGCCTGGTACGTTTCCGTTCCGTTCCTGGTACCGCCAAGGAAATCTGCACACTTTTCCTCGCCATGGGGGCCGGGCTGATCGCCGGCATGGGTTATATTGGCTTTGCGGTGCTCTTTACAGTGATCCTGTGTGCTGTATTTCTTCTCTATAACCGGCTGGATTTCGGAGAGAAGAAAAACAATGCGGCATATAAAACGCTGGCAATCACCATTCCGGAAGACCTGGATTATACCGGTGTATTCGAAGATATATTCAAGGCGTATACGGTTTCCCATGACCTTGTATATGTCAAAACCACCAATATGGGCAGCATGTTCCGCCTCACGTATCATGTAACGCTTCGCGACATTGCGAAAGAGAAGGAAATGATCGATGAGCTCCGGTGCAGAAACGGGAACCTGGAAATTGCGGTCTCCAGACAGGAGAGCGCTGTGGCCGAACTGTGAAAGGAGGAACCGCCACATGAAAAAGCTATTGTCCATGATGCTGAGCGCCCTGCTCTTATCTGCTGCGTTATGCGGCTGTGCCTCTGACGGCGGATCGTCTGGAAGCAGTGAAGAAGCAGGCACAGATATAACCGTGGAAGAGACAGCCGAAGGAACAACCGAAGGAACCGCAAATACCATCCTGACAGACGCCGATATGTTTACGGACAGGGACTGCGAAACGGATTACGATGAAAGCGCCAGCGTCCAGATTCAGCTGAACGGCGACTCTGCCACAGCCAGTTCCAACAGCGTCCAAATCACCGGTTCTACCGTTATGATCACGGAAGAAGCAACCTATATTTTATCCGGCACGCTGACGGACGGGATGATCGTGATAGACGCCTCCGATACCGCGAAGATCCAGCTGGTGCTAAACGGCGTAGATATCAACAGCGAAACGTCCGCCGCCTTGTATATCCTGGAGGCGGATAAAGTCTTTATCACGCTGGCTGAGGGGAGCGAGAATTCCCTGTCCAACGGAGGAACCTTCACCGCAATCGATGAGAACAATATTGACGGCGCGCTTTTTTCCAAACAGGATCTGACGCTGAATGGTTCCGGTACGCTCACGGTCACCTCGCCGGCCGGTCACGGGATTGTCTGCAAGGATGACCTTGTGATCACGGGCGGGACATATGTGATTTCCTCTGCTTCTCACGGCCTGGACGCCAACGACAGCATCCGCATTACAGGCGAAACCTCGATCACGGTTGACGCGGGGAAAGACGGCTTGCATGCGGAAAATAACGACGATGACTCTCTGGGGTTTGTGTATATTTCCAACGGGATAATCAATATTGAAGCGGAAGGCGACGGGATCAGCGCCGGCGCATATATGCAGATTGTGGACGGCACTTTCCAGATTTTAGCCGGCGGCGGATATGAGAACGGATCCAGTGAGTCCTCAGATTCCTGGGGCGGTTTCCGTGGCGGTTCCGGCCGGCAGTCTATGGGGCAGACTTCCTCCGAGACGGAGTCTGAGGAAAGCAGTACCAGCATGAAGGGAATCAAAGCATCAGGGACGATGCTGATAGAAGGAGGAACCTTTACCATCGACTCTGCCGATGATGCCGTCCATTCCAACACATCGATTACTGTCAATGGAGGGACATTTGAGATCGCGACAGGCGATGACGCATTCCATGCGGATGAATCCCTGACAGTTGTGGATGGTATCATCAACATTTCTACGAGCTATGAGGGATTGGAGGCCCTGTATGTTGACATACAGGGAGGCGAGATCACGCTTGTGGCGACAGACGATGGTCTGAACGCGGCGGGCGGGACAGACTCCAGCGGAACGACCGGCGGACGGGATGGGATGTTTGGCGGCGGTAATTGGGGCAGCGCATCTTCCAACGGCAGTATTGTAATCTCAGGAGGTACCCTGTATATCAATGCGTCCGGCGACGGCCTGGACGCCAACGGCACCATTGAAATTTCCGGCGGGTATATTACCGTCGTCGGGCCGACGCAAGGCGATACTGCGACGCTGGACTATGATGTCAGCGCCGTTATTACAGGCGGAACCTTCATCGGAACCGGAGCCTCCGGCATGGCGCAAACCTTCAGCGATTCGGAGCAGGGCGTGATCTCTGTCCGTGTAAGCGAACAGTCCGCAGGTACGACGGTTACAATCTCGGATTCGGAAGGGAACGTCCTGGTTACCTTCACACCGGAGTTGTCCTTTAACGTTGTGATTGTCAGCAGCCCGGAGATCGTATCCGGCGAAACCTATACTATCACGGCAGGGACGGTTTCCGGAGAATCAGAAGCGAAATAAGGTCAGGGCGAACATGTGGCCGGTGCGGTGACCGTTGCCAAACAGGCGGCAGATGCAGACGATAATGGGGACATTTCTTTCACTCTGGCGGATGCCGCAGCCCACCGGACCGCAGGGGCCAGCAGGGCCATCCCCGAGGACGCCCGGCATTGGGACGCGTATCTGCTTGAAATCTTCAAGGAGGCTTTTTAATACCGCCGTAGAGGAAGGAGAAACAATTACGGGATTACGGCTTTTCCCAGACGGTTACGGGTTTTCCTTTAAGAGTTCCCGCATCAGGAAAGCGTAGATGGCCTGGTTGGCGTCCTGCCAGCGGTCGCACATAAGTTCCGCCTGGTCCTCCGTGGGGACCGCCAGTTCCAGCTTGACCAGCGTGCTTTTCCCCTCCCGGATCTCGCACTCTACCATATAGTCTCCGGAGGTGGCCTTGTAATAGTCCGCCGCAACCCCCACTTCATTCCGGAGACGGATCTTGTTCTCCCGGAGGAAATTGTCCATATCCTCCACGATCCCCTCGGAGATGCTGCTGCCAAAATAGACCAGCGTCTCCTCCCCCTCCCGGCTGATCTCATACCGGGAACTGTTGCGGATGGTCTCCTGGGTGACCAGGTGCGCTTCCAGCAGATCGTTTAAGGCTTCCTGGAGCGTAAAATAGGTGGTATACTCCTTTTCCAGAAAAAACTCGGACAGCTGAGAGTTGGACAGAGGAAATTTGGCCTGTTTCAGCAGGTACAGGATCATCAGCTTATATAAAGTCAAAGGGTCAGAAAGCATGAGGACCTCCTTTTGGACTGCCGGGAAATGGACCGTCAGGCGGTCCCCTTCCTCAGGAAAGAAACCGCCCGGATACATCATAACAATTTCTTTGGGCGAAATCAAGAAAATCTTAAAAAAACATCTTTACTACTAAAAGAAATGTGTGTTAAAATATACCCGTATATTCTGAGGTAAATCTACTCTTTGCCGCTTCCGGCGGCTGCAGTCTTTCACAGGTTTCCCCCATAATAAAAACGAACGAAAAAACAAGAGGAGTTATTCTGTATGCAGGAACAATATATGAAACAGTCGCTGGCAGAACTACGAGAGCTGGCGAAAGAGAGAGGGTTAAAGGGCGTCAGCAGTCTTCGGAAAAACGAACTGGCACAGCTTTTGGCGCAGACGGAAGCCGTGTCTGCTCCGGTGGCTCCGAACAGGCGGCAGGCGGACGGTCAGCCGGTTTCCGGCCAACAAACGGGAGGCCGGCAAACAGGCGGTCGGCAGGCCGCCGGTCAGCCGGTTCCTGCGGCACAGGCGGACGCCCCGGAGACACAGGCGGCCAGCGCTTCCCCGGCCGGTCAGGGAGCCGGCACTGCCGGAGCGAGCCGGAATACCACGGTGCGGGTGAACCGCCGGAACACCAGTCTGTCCGGAGGACAGAGCCGGGGCGGCCGCCACTTTGAGCCATCTTCCGGCAGCCGCAGCCATCACGGAGCCGGCAGCCATCTGAACCGGAACGCCAATGGTTCCCGGGGCGAAGGCAATTCCCGGAATGAGGGGAATGGCCGGGGCGGAGAGGGGGGCTTCCGGAGCGAGAGCGTTTCCCGGAATGAAAACAGTGTTCGCGGTGAAAACAGTGTTCGGAGCGAAAACGGTTACCGGAATGACAATGGCGTCCGGGGAGAGGAGTACATCCGGGGTGAGGGCAGCCCCCGGGGGGACATGGCCTCCTCTGTCGCGGAGGAGACGGTCTCCCGTCCCGCTGCGGTGGATGATCTGAGCGTGCTGGACAGCGGCGAGTCTGCCAACGGCATTCTGGAAGTGATGTCGGACGGATTCGGCTTCATCCGGTGTGAGAACTACCTGCCCGGGGAGAACGACGTGTATGTCTCCCCGTCCCAGATCCGGCGCTTCAATATGAAGACCGGAGATATTGTCAACGGCGCCATTCGCATTAAGACAGGGCAGGAAAAATTCGCGGCCCTTCTCTATGTCAAGTCCATCAACGGGGAGCCGCCGTCTGTGGCGGAGAAACGGAGGAACTTTGAAGATCTGACGCCTATTTTCCCCAATTCCCGGATCCGGCTGGAGACGGCGGGAGGCAAGCTGCCCATGCGGATCGTGGACCTGCTCTGCCCCATTGGAAAGGGACAGCGGGGCATGATCGTCTCCCCGCCCAAGGCGGGCAAGACCACGCTGTTAAAGCAGGTGGCCAAGGCGGTGACCCTCAACCATCCGGACATGCACCTGCTCATCCTCCTCATTGACGAGCGGCCGGAGGAGGTGACGGATATGAAGGAGTCCATCCAGGGGGAGAACGTGGAAGTCATCTACTCCACCTTTGACGAACTGCCGGAGCACCACAAGCGGGTTTCCGAGATGGTGCTGGGCCGGGCAAAACGGCTGGTGGAGCACGGAAAAGATGTGATCATTCTGCTGGACAGCATCACCCGGCTGGCCCGGGCTTACAATCTGACCGTGACGGCCAGCGGCCGGACCCTCTCCGGCGGCCTGGATCCGGCAGCCCTTTATATGCCCAAAAAGTTTTTTGGAGCGGCCCGGAACATGCGGGAGGGGGGCAGTCTGACCGTGCTGGCCACGGCGCTGGTGGATACCGGAAGCCGGATGGACGATGTGGTCTTTGAGGAGTTTAAGGGCACCGGCAATATGGAACTGGTGTTGGACCGGAAGCTTTCGGAAAAACGGATCTTTCCGGCCATCGACCTGTTAAAATCCGGCACCCGCCGGGACGACCTGCTTTTAAGCCGGGAGGAGTATGAGGCGGTGTATGTCCTGCGGAAGGCGTTGAATGGCATGAAGGCAGAGGAAGCGGCGGAACATATCCTGGACATGTTTGCCCGGACCAGGAACAATCGGGAATTCGTGCAGGCAGCCCAGAAAATCCGTTTATAGCCCTTGCATTTCCGGACGGACTGTGCTATAATGTCTTTCGCTGTTCTAACAGGCAGCTGGAAATGGAATCATAAGGGGCAGAGAGCAAACTGCTCCGCCCATTTTAAACAGATAGAGAGGTGAGCAACATGCAGGAGAATATTCAGCCCAAGTATTACCAGGCCAAGGTGACTTGCAACTGTGGAAACGAATTTGTGACCGGTTCCACCAAGCCGGAGATCCACGTGGAGGTCTGCTCCAAGTGCCATCCCTACTATACGGGACAGCAGAAAGCAGCGGCTGCCCGCGGCCGGATTGACAAGTTCAACCGCAAATACGGGATCAAGAACAATTAAGGATCGGACATGCAGAAAGGTTGAGGTTGGGATTCCCGGTTGCCTCAGCCTTTTTCTGTATCAAAAAGGAAGGCGCTGGTCTGGAAACCGGCGCTGGCAGGAGGATCAAATCATATGAAATCGTCCGGGATTGGCGGCCAGGCGGTGCTGGAAGGCATTATGATGAAAAATGGGGACCGGTACGCGGTGGCGGTCCGGAAGCCAGACGGAACGGTGGCCCTTGAGACCCAAGAATACCCGGGGATCACCAAGGGACGGCGCTGGATGGAAGCGCCGTTTCTCCGGGGGATCTTCCGCTTTGTGGATTCTCTGGTGCTGGGCATGCGCTGCCTGAGTTTTTCCGCCAGCTTTTATGAGGAAGAGGAAGCGGAAGCAGAGCAAAAGCCGGAGAAGAAATCTTTTTTGGAAAAAAAGCTTACCCCGGAGCAGCTGGATAAGCTGATGATGGGAGCGGCGGTGGCGGCGGCTCTGGCCCTGTCCATCGGCATTTTCATGGTGCTGCCGGTGGCGGTGGCCGGCCTGTTCCGCCCGGTGATTGCTTCTTCCTTTGGTATTGCCCTGCTGGAGGGGGTGCTGCGGATGGCCATCTTTATCTCCTATGTGGCCCTTATCGGCTTGATGCAGGACATCCGGCGCACCTATATGTATCACGGAGCGGAGCACAAGTGCATCAACTGTATTGAGCGGGGGCTGCCGCTGACGGTGGAAAACGTCCGAATCAGTTCCAAGGAGCACAAGCGCTGCGGCACCAGCTTTTTGCTGCTGGTGATGGTCATCAGCATTTTGGTGTTCATGGTGATTCGGGTGGACAATATTTGGCTTCGGATGCTGAGCCGGGTACTGCTGGTCCCGTTCATTGCCGGGATTGCCTATGAGTTCATCCGGCTGGCGGGCAACAGCGGCCATCCGCTGGTCAATGCTCTGAGCCGTCCGGGACTGTGGCTCCAGGGCCTGACCACCCGGGAGCCGGAGGATGATATGATCCAGGTGGCTATCCAGGCTGTGGAGGCGGTTTTTGACTGGAAGGCCTATGAGAAGGAGACCTTTGGAATCTCCTTCCCGGAGGAGGCCGGGGAAGCGCCCCGGACAGCGGCTGCGGAGGCAGAGCCGGAAGGGAGCAATTCGGAAACTTCCGCCCCGGAGGCAGCGCTGTGACCTGCCGGGAGGCGGTGGAAGCCGGGAGCAGAACACTGACGGAGGCCGGGGTCCCGGAGGCAGAGTGGGATGCCATCTGTCTCTGGGAAAAGGCGTCCGGTATGGACCGGGCCCGGTATCTGACCCACCGGGAGGAACCGGCCCGGGCGGATTGGCTCCAGGCCTTTCAAAGCCTGATCTGCCGCCGGGCCCGGCGGATTCCGCTGCAGCATCTGACCGGGGAGGTTTGGTTCATGGGCCTTCCCTTTATCGTGAATGAGGCGGTGCTGATCCCACGGCCGGAGACGGAACTTTTGGCGGAGCTGGTGCTCCGGGAGACTGCCGGGCAG
This sequence comes from uncultured Lachnospiraceae bacterium, assembly GCA_964507035.1. GTDB lineage: Bacteria > Bacillota > Clostridia > Lachnospirales > Lachnospiraceae > Pseudolachnospira. The sequence goes on from CAZDOQ010000005.1 coordinate 12,464, forward strand.
CAGAACCTGCGGCTGCTGGACATATGCACCGGCTCCGGCTGCCTGGCCGTGAGCCTGGCGGCCCTGGGGCGCTTTGAGAAGGTGGCGGCGGCGGACCTGTCCCCGGAGGCGTTGGCAGTGGCCCGTGAGAATGCGGCCCGAAACGGCTGCCAGGTGGATTTTTTTCAGAGCGACCTGTTTGCCGGGCTGCCTCCGGAACCCTATCAGGTGCTGGTTTCCAATCCGCCGTACATTCCCACCGGTCAGCTGGCGGAGTTGATGCCGGAGGTGCGGGACCATGACCCCCGGATGGCTCTGGACGGCGGAGCGGATGGCCTGACTTTCTACCGCCGCCTGGCCGGGGAAAGCCGGGACTTTTTGGCGCCGGGGGCCCGGATTTACTGGGAGATTGGCTGGGATCAGGGGGAAGCGGTGCGCCGGATTCTGGCGGAAGCCGGTTTTCAGAACCTGCGTGTGCTTCCGGATCTGGCCGGAAAAGATCGGATGGTGACAGGAGAATGGATATGTTAGATCGTTTGGAAGATATATTGCGTCATTATGAAGAGTTGCAGGCAGAACTGGCAACTCCGGACGTGGCCTCGGACCCCAGGCATTTTCGGAAGCTGATGAAGGAGCAGAACGACCTGCAGCCGCTGGTGGAAGCCTACCAGGCCTACAAGAAGGCCAAGCAGGACGCGGAAGACAGTCTGGCGATCCTGGAGGAGGAAAAGGACGAGGAGATGCGGGAACTGGCCAAGGAGGAACTGTCGGAGGCCAAAACCCGGATGGAGGAGCGGGAACAGGAGATTCGGGTCCTGCTTTTGCCCAAAGACCCCAATGATGAGAAGAATGTGATCATGGAGATCCGGGCCGGCGCAGGGGGAGATGAGGCGGCGCTGTTTTCTGCGGAATTGTACCGGATGTACAGCCGGTATGCGGAGCGGAAGCATTGGAAGACAGAACTGATCAGCGTCAGTGAAAACGGGATTGGCGGCTTCAAGGAAGCGGTGTTCATGATCAGCGGCCACGGGGCTTACTCCAAGCTGAAGTATGAGAGCGGCGTCCACCGGGTTCAGCGGGTGCCGGAGACCGAGAGCGGCGGCCGGATCCACACCTCCACCAGCACCGTGGCGGTGATGCCGGAGGCGGAGGAAGTGGACGTGGAGATCGACATGAACGACTGTAAGTTCGATGTGTTCCGGGCCTCCGGCAACGGCGGCCAGTGCGTCAACACCACAGACTCGGCGGTGCGGCTCACCCATCTGCCTACGGGGATCGTCATCTCCTGTCAGGATGAGAAGTCTCAGCTGAAGAACAAGGAGAAGGCCCTAAAGGTGCTCCGGTCCCGGCTGTTGGATTTGGAGCGGCAGAAAAAGCAGGAAGCGGAGGCGGCGGAGCGCCGGAGCCAGATCGGCACCGGGGACCGGTCGGAGAAGATCCGCACCTACAATTTCCCCCAGGGACGGGTCACAGAGCACCGGCTCAAGCTGACGCTCTATAAGATCGACTCGGTGATGGACGGAGATCTGGACGAGATCATAGACAGCCTCATTGCGGCGGATCAGGCGGCCAGGCTCTCCGCCATGCAGGCGTCGTAAGGAGAGGAGAGAAAATGATGGAATTGTCTCAGTTGTTGGAAATTGCCATGCTGGTGCTCTTTGGATGCTCCTGGCCTTTTAATATCATGAAGTCGATCCGGTCCAGGACGGCCAAGGGCAAGAGCGCGGGCTTTATGCTTATGATCATGTCCGGATACGTCTGCGGACTGGCAGCCAAGTTTGTGTCGGGAAACGTGACCTATGTGGCAGCCTTCTACGTGCTGGATTTGGTGCTGGTCTCCGCTGATTTTTGCCTGTACTGGCGGAACCGGCGGCTGGATGCGGAGGCGGAAGCCCGGGAAGCGGTCCGGGGAAAGACAGTCTGACCGGCGGACGTTCCGGCCGGTTGGAAGCGGATACCGGCCGTCTAGGAGATTCTATGAAACGCAGAAAATACAGAAAACATGAATGGGTCCACCGGATGCTCTGGGCAGTGATGATCTTATACCTGCTGGCGCTGGTGGACCTGATTGTGTTGAAATATGGAGGCGGCAGAACCTGGGAAATTTTATCCCACTGGAGTCCGGAGGCGGTCCGGGCCCATGCGGAGACGGCCAACTATGTGCCCTTCCGCATGATCCTCCTATATCTGAGGAACTGGGAACGGATTCCTCAGCTGGCTTTTATGAATCTGGTCTACAACGTGGCAGCCTTTGTGCCCTTTGGGGTGCTGGCGCCCCTTTTGCGCCGGGGCCGGGGAACCGTTGTTCCCACGGTCCTGGGAGCCGCCCTTTTCTCCCTGTTTCTGGAGGGGATCCAGCTGGTGAGCCTTCTGGGGGAGTTTGACGTGGACGATATTCTGTTAAATACCCTGGGGGCTATAGTGGGGCTGATGCTTTACGGATTGGGACGGCTGGTTTTTCGGCAAAACGAATGAGGCGTTACATTTTTTCCGGCGCCTCAAAGCCCAGCAGGCTGGTGGCGTCCGCCAGAACCTTCAGGGTCAGGCTCAGCAGGGCGATCCAGCCCTGTTTCCGCACGGCATCCTCCTCGCCCAGGATCCTGGTTTCATGGTAAAACCTGTTGAAAGCGTTGGACACTTCGTACACATACTGGCACAGCCGGTGGGGCGCCCGCTCGGCGCAGGCGGCGCCAATACTGTCGTTGGCTCTGGCCAACAGCAGCTGCAGGTCCTTCTCGCTGGGGCTTTGGGCCTCCCGGAGGGTGTGGGCTTCCGGCCCCCCTTCCGCCCGGTACCTGGCCAGAATGGACTTGATCCGGACCATGGTATACAGGATATAGGGGCCGGTGTTTCCCTCGAAGGAAATGAACCGGTCCACGTCAAAGACATAGTCCTTGGCGGCCTGGTTGGACAGATCGCCGTACTTTAAAGCCGACAGGCCCACGGTCTCAGAGATGGACCGGGCTTCTGCCTGGGAGAGTTCCCGGTTCTCCTGGATCCGCTGATACACCGCCTGGTTGATATCCCCGATCAGATGTTCCAGCCGCATGACGCCTCCCTCACGGGTCTTAAAGGGCTTGCCGTCCTTGCCGTTCATGGTGCCAAAGCCCAGGAAGGTCAGCTGGGTCTCCGGCCGGATGATCCCGGCTTTCCGGGCGGTGCGGAACACCTGGGTAAAGTGGAGGGACTGGCGCTTGTCCACCACGTAGAGCACCTCGTCCGGGTGGTACAGCTTTTCCCGCTCCACCAGCGTGGCCAGGTCCGTGGTGGCGTAGAGAGAGGCACCGTCGGATTTCTGGACGATGCAGGGCGGGATCTCTTTGGTGTCCGACTCCTCCTGAACATCCACCACCAGGGCTCCCTGGCTCTCGTGGAGCAGCCCCTGGTCCTTCATGCGCTGGATCATATCCGGAATGTAGGGCTGGGCGTCGCTTTCCCCTTTCCACACGTCAAAGGTCACATGCAGTTTTGCGTAATTTTTTTTCAGATCCGCAATGGACACAGAGAGAATCTGCCGGAACAGCGCCTCATAGCCGGGCTGGCCGTGCTGCAGCTTCACGGTGGCGTCGTGGGCCGCCTTGGCAAAGTCCGGATCCTTCTTGGACCGGGCGCTGGCGGTGGGGTAGATCTCCTCCAGATCTGAGATGGTAAAGGGCGCCTCCTCCGGGTACGGGCCGGTGAAGGACTCGTCAAAATAAGGGAGTTCCGGATGGCGGAGCCTGGTCTCCTCTATGATCAGGCCCATCTGCAGGCCCCAGTCTCCCAAATGCACATCCCCAATGACCGTGTAGCCGTTGTACCGGTAGATCCTTTTCAGACTCTCCCCAATGATGGCGGCCCGCAGATGCCCCACGTGCAGGGGTTTTGCCACGTTGGGCCCGCCGTAGTCAATGACCACGGTCTTTCCCGCCCCCACAGGCGGGCAGCCCAGGCGCTCCGCTTCCTGTATCTCATTCAGGTAACCGGCCAGAAAATCTCCGGAGAGTTTCAGGTTCAAAAAACCCGGAGCCACCGCGGAAACTTCCGTGAACAGGAGATTCCCCTGGAGGCGTTCCGCCACTGCGGAGGCGATTTGAATGGGCGCTTTATGGTAGGTTTTGGCAGCGGCCATGGCGCCGTTGCACTGATATTCGCACAGGTCCGGCCGGTTGGAGAGGCTGACTTTGGCAAAGCGGGTTTCATAGCCGCAGGCCGCAAAGGCTTTCTCCATGACATCGGTAATCTGTTCCAGGATTGTCTTCATGAGTTCCTCCTAAAGGTGCAATGTCTGTGAACCAGTTTAGTATAAACAGGCGGAAAAAGCAAGACTTTCCCTTTTCGAATTTTTGTGTATAATAAAGTAGGAGGAGGGAGTATATATGATACGAGGAGGAGAGAAAGTGGAGAGACACACCATTCAGATCGAAGAAAAAGTTCCCCCTAAGCTGCTGATACCCTTGAGTGTGCAGCACATGTTTGCCATGTTCGGCGCCTCCGTGCTGGTGCCGTCCCTGTTTGGCATCAATCCGGCCATCGTACTGTTGATGAACGGCGCCGGCACGCTGCTGTTCATTCTGATCACCAAGGGGAAAGCGCCGGCCTACCTGGGCTCCAGCTTTGCCTTTATTTCCCCGGCCCTGCTGGTCATTGACAAGTTTGGCTATCCCTACGCCCTGGGCGGCTTTGTGGTCCTGGGTATCTGCGGTATGATTCTGGCCCTCGTCATCTACAAATGCGGCACCGGTTGGATTGATGTGGTGCTGCCCCCGGCGGCCATGGGCCCGGTGGTGGCGCTGATCGGCCTGGAACTGGCGGGCAGCGCCGCGGATAATGCGGGGCTTTTGTCCGGCCAGGTGGACAGCCGGAATGTGGCGGTGTTTCTGATTACCCTGGGGGCGGCGGTGTTCGGCCAGATCCTGTTTAGGGGCTTTCTGGCGGTGATCCCCATTCTGGTGGCCATTGTGGCCGGCTATGTGGCTTCAGCCTGCCTGGGCATTTTGGATTTCAGCCAGGTGCAGGCGGCTTCCTTTTTCGCTCTGCCCAATTTCTCCGCGCCCCGCTTCAGCGTGGAGGCGGTGCTGACCATTTTACCGGCGCTGCTGCTGGTGACCTCGGAACACATTGGCCATCAGGTGGTGACCAGCAAGATTGTGGGAAAAGATCTGCTGAAGGACCCGGGACTGCATCGCTCCCTGTTTGCTGATTTCTTCTCCACGGCCTTGTCCGGCTGCTTCGGCTCTGTGCCCACCACCACCTATGGGGAGAATATCGGCGTTATGGCGGTGACCCGGGTGTATAGCGTGCAGGTGATCGGCGGGGCGGCGGTGCTCTCTGTCTGCTGCTCCTTCCTGGGCAAGCTGGCCGCCTTGATCAACACCATTCCGGGCCCGGTAATCGGCGGGATCTCTTTCCTGCTCTACGGGATGATCGGCACCTCCGGCCTGCGGATTCTGGTGGACTCCCAGGTGGATTACGGCAAATCCCGGAATCTGATGCTCACCTCGGTGATTTTTATCACCGGCCTTTCCGGCATCAGCCTGAAGCTGGGCAACGTGGAGCTCACCGGCATGGTGCTGGCTTGCGTGGTGGGCATGGTCATCAGCCTGGTTTTCTACGTCTTGGATCAACTGCGGCTGACCAACGATTGATCCGCTGCTGTGCCGCCGGCCATCGCCAGGTTATACAAATTTAAAAAATAAGGAGGTAACAACATGGCTGTTTTGACAATTACCAAGGACAATTTTCAGAAGGAAGTGCTGGAGAGCGAAAAGCCCGTTCTGGTGGATTTTTGGGCTTCCTGGTGCGGCCCCTGCCGGATGCTTTCCCCGCTGGTAGATGAGGTGGCGGAAGAGCGGAGCGACATCAAGGTGGGCAAGGTCAACGTGGATGAGCAGCCAGAGTTGGCGTCCCAGTTCCGCGTCATGAGTATTCCCACTCTCATTGTGTTCAAGAACGGAAAGGCGGCCAGCCAGTCGGTGGGCGCAGTACCCAAGGAGCGGGTGCTGGCGCTGCTGGATTAAGGAAAAAGGCCATCGAAAAGAGAACAGAGGAAAAACAGCTGCCGGATGGAGGATCTTTTGCCGGCAGCTGTTTTTTTGCCTGTTTAGGGACACGGATATCACTGCATTACAGACCACATTCTATTTGTGTATTTTTGTCAAGTCAAAAGATACAATAAATTGAAAATTATATATACAAAAAAAAAAAACTGATAATTATTGACAAGTGAGAGAAAATAGACTATAGTCTATACTATAGATAATTTTACACCCGTGCAGCGAAAACCACAGGGGGTATGAGGAGAGAACGGAGAGATAAGAACGCTGCCTGGCAGGCGTTTCTTATATGAGAAACCAGAGGTGGGTGAAGCCGGTTCCAATCGCGGCGGGAAGGGAAACGGTGCGGAAGAGACGGTTTCACCGCGAACGAAAAAGGAGGAAAAAGTATGACAAGAAGGCGTTTATTGGCCTTGGGCTTGGCGGGCGTAATGGCCCTGAGCCTGGCAGCCTGCAGCACCCCCGCCAGCACTGACACCACCGCAGCGTCGGAAACCACGGCGGCCGAGGGAACGGAAACGGCCGACGGCGAGACCTCGACGGGAGACAAGATTTTCCGCTATGCCCTGACCACGGACATTGCCACCTTTGATCCCAACATGTCCAACGCCCTGGCGGACGCACAGGTCATCTACCATCTGTATGACGGCCTGTACCGGAACGTATCCGGAGATATCCAGCCGGCAGTGGCTACCAGCTACGAACTCAGCGACGACCTGCTGACTTACACCTTCTATCTGCGTGAGGACGCTTACTGGAGCGACGGCGTACAGGTGACGGCCCACGACTTTGAGTACGGTCTGAAGCGTCTGATGGATCCCGACACAGCGGCTCCCGGCTCCTACCTGGGTGCGGTGCTGGCCAACGGCTCCGCTGTCTCCTCCGGTGAGATGAGCGTGGACGAGTTGGGCGTAGAGGCTCTGGACGACTTTACTCTGCAGATCACTCTGGCCTATCCGGCTGACTACTTCCTGGGTATGCTGAGCATGTCGGCGTTCATGCCGGTGCGGCAGGATATCGTGGAGCAGTACGGCACTGAGTTTGCCACCACTCCCGACAAGCAGGTTTACAACGGACCGTTTGTTCTCACCGGATTTGGCAGCGGCGAGGTGACCCTGGCCAAGAACGACTCCTACTGGGATGCGGACAGCATCAAGCTGGACGGCATTCAGGTGCTGACCGTGGCGGATCAGAACACCCAGCTGAATATGTTCAATAACGGGGAGCTGGATTATGTGGAGCTTTCCACGGATGTGGCTGCCCAGTATGAGGGCGAGTATGAGGAGTACTACAACGGCGCCAACGACTATGCGGCCTTCAACCACAACAATGAGTATCTGGCCAACAAGAACTTCCGTCTGGCTATGAACTACGCCCTGAACCGGGAAGAGTACATTCTGCTGACCCACAATGACCTGTATGAAGCCAACCTGCGTTACGTGCTGCCGCTGGTGGCGGGGGCGGACGGCCAGACTTACGGCGAGGAGTTCCCCTATGAGGCGTTCCCGTTAGAGGGAGATCAGGATCTGGCGCAGCAGTATCTGGCCGCCGCTCTGGAAGAGTTGGGCGGCATCAGCGCCTCCGACATTACTCTGAAACTGGTGGTTTCCGATACGGATACCGCTACCAGAGAGGCGGAAGTGGTTGCCAACCAGTGGGAGACCAATTTGGGCATCAACATTGAGATCACCCAGGTTCCCGGCGCTACCCGGAACGCCATGCTGGTTCCCGACAATGAGGACTTCGATATCATTATGACTGGCTGGGTGCCGGATTACTCCGATGCGTACAGCTACCTGGAGTTGTGGATCAGCGATTCCGGTTACAACTACCTGAACTACCACAGCGACGAGTATGATGCTTACTTGGAAGCTGCTCAGACCACCTCCGGCGCAGAGCGCCAGGAGAACCTGTTCAATGCTGAGCAGGTACTGCTGGAGGATGCGGCTCTGGCTCCTCTGCAGCTGCGGAAGATTCAGTACCTGCTTGCAGATGGCGTCACCGGCCTGGAGACCTATTTCGTAGGCCTGTACTTCAACTGCATGTACGTGGATATGCAGTAAGAGACGCGAAAGCGTGTATTCGGAGTGAAGGGAACCCCGTCGGGCCAGCTGGCCTGGCCCGACGGGGTACCTTTTTTTAAACCGAGAAAGAGTGAGGAGCACGTATGGCAAAATACATCGCAAAACGGCTTGTGATCTCCTTGATCACCGTATGGGTCCTGATCACCGTTGTGTTTATCCTGGTGCGGTTGCTGCCTGGAGATCCCTTCAACGATCCCAAACTGACGGAGACGGTCCGGGCCAACATGAACGCGTACTATGGCTTTGACAAACCCATTTGGGAACAGTACATACAATATATAGGAAATCTGCTTCACGGTAATCTGGGCTATTCCACCCAGTACCCCAACCGAATGGTCAGTGACCTGTTGGCCGCGGCCATGCCTTATTCGGTGGACTTGGGCTTGCGGGCCCTTTGCTTTGCCATTTCCTTCGGCCTGGTGTTCGGCGTGATTTCCGCCCGGAACCGTGGAAATGGAGTCGATCTGTTTTTCGTGATCGTGGCCGTCATCGGCACCAGCGTCCCGGATTTTATTATGGGCGCTATCTTGCAGTATTTCTTCGCAGTGAAATGGGGCCTGTTCCCCATCGCCCGGTATCTTGGCTTCTCTTACACGATCCTGCCTTCCATCGGCCTGGGATTCTATACAATGGCCTCGGTTTCCAGGGTCATGCGGGCCAGTATGCTGGAGGTGGTGCAGCAGGATTACATAAAGACTGCCCGGTCCAAGGGTATTTCCAAACTTCGGATCACCGGCAAGCACCAGATCCGCAATGCCATCATGCCCGTGATCACCATTTTGGGTCCCACGGTGGCAGCGGTTCTGACGGGTACCTTTGTGATTGAATCCATCTTCGCCATTCCCGGCATGGGCAAATATTATGTGGAAAGTGTCCAGGCGCTGGATTACTCTATGATCCTGGGTATGACCGTGCTCTACGGTACCTTCCTGGTAATTGCCAACATGGTGGTGGATATTCTCTATGGAATCATTGACCCCAGAGTACGGGTTGCTGGAAAGTAGGTGGATTGATTGAGTAAGAATAAAGAGACAAAGAAGGAAGCGGCGCCGGCCGTGGAGATCACCAGAGATCAATTCCGAGTGGTAGGCAAGAACCTGGAGAAAATGGAGTCCATTACCCGGCCCAGCCTGACTTTTTGGCAGGAGGCCTGGCGGCGGATCCGGCAGAATAAGGCGGCGTTTATCAGCCTGATCGTCCTGATCGTCTATGCCCTTCTGGCCATTTTTGCGCCCATGCTCAGCCAGTATGGTTTTGACCAGCAGGACGCCTACAACATGCGGGCCGGTTTTTCCGCAGAGCATTGGCTGGGCACCGATAACCTGGGCCGTGACCTGTGGGTCCGGATCTGGATGGGCGCCCGGGTATCCCTTTCCATCGGCCTCATTGCAGCGCTGGTGAACATGATCATCGGCACCATTTTGGGCGGCTTTTGCGGCTTCTATGGCGGAAAGCTGGATATGATCGTCATGCGGATTATTGACGTGATCTACGGTATCCCTTCCATCATCGTATGTATGCTGATGATGGTGGTGATGGGCCAGGGCGTCCAGAGCCTGATCGTCGCCATGGTGGTGGTGGGCTGGACCGGTACCTGCCGGTTTGCCCGGGGAGAGGTGTACCGCCTGAAGGAACAGGAATTTGTGTTGGCCGCCCGGGTTATGGGCGAGTCTACCTTTAAGATTATTAGCCGGGAGATCATTCCCAACATCATGGGACTGTTAATCACCAACCTGACCATGGCCATTCCTTCGGCCATCTTCCAGGAGGCATTCCTGAGTTACATTGGCCTGGGTATCGCGCCGCCCAACGCCAGCTGGGGAACGCTGGCCCAGAACGGTGTGGCCCAGATGATGGTTTCCCCTCATCTTCTGTTTGTGCCCGCGTTCTTCATCTGCACCACAGTGCTGGCCCTGAATCAGCTGGGCAACGGCCTGCGGGATGCCTTTGATCCTCGCCTGCGGGGCACCAAGTAAGGAGGAACACGATGGCTGAGAAGAAAAATATTTTGGAAGTCAAAAATCTGGAATTCTCCTTTCGGACCTACGGCGGCGTGGTAAAGGCCGTTCGGGATGTGAGTTTCAACGTGCGGGAAGGAGAAATCCTGGGCGTGGTGGGAGAGAGCGGCTGCGGCAAAAGCGTGACCATGCAGTGCGTGCTGCGGCTGAACCCGGAGCCGCCGGGATTCTTTGAGAACGGCTCCATCAAATACCGGGACGAGGAGATCATCACCAAATCGGATAAAGAAATGCGGAAGATCCGGGGCGTGGAGATCGGCTTCATTTTCCAGGATCCCATGACCTCCCTGAACCCGACCATGCGCATTGGCCACCAGATCGAGGAAGTCTTTGTGGGCCGGGGCGTGGCCAAAAAGGATGTGAAGCAGAGGGCGCTGGATATTCTAAAGCTGGTGGGCATCAACGAGCCGGAACGGCGGTACCGCCAGTATCCCCATGAGTTGTCCGGCGGTATGAAGCAGCGTGTCATGATTGCCATTGCCCTGGTGGGAAATCCCAGTATCATCATCTGCGACGAGCCCACCACCTCTCTGGATGTGACCATTGAGGCCCAGATTTTGGACCTGCTGAAGGACCTGCAAAAGAAATTCCACACATCCATCATCATGATCACCCATGACCTGGGCGTCATTGCCAAGATGTGCGACCGGGTGGTGGTGATGTATGGCGGTAAAATTGTGGAGAAGGGCACGGTGGACGAGATCTTTTACAAGACCTCCCATCCCTACACAGCCGGCCTGATCCAGTCCATCGCCATGTTGGATACGGACAAGGATCAGAAGCTGATCCCCATCGACGGCACCCCGCCGGATCTGTTCGCGCCGCCCAAGGGCTGTCCTTTTGCGGCCCGGTGCGAGTACGCCATGGAAATCTGCCACGCCGCCATGCCGGAGTTTACCTCTCTGTCAGAGGAGCACGCCTGTGCCTGCTGGCTGCAGCACGCGTATGCCCCGAAGGTGGAGATCATGCACCGGAAGAGCCGGAAGCCCGGCGGACAGAGAGAGGAGGAGACGGCCCATGAGTAACGCCCGTGAACAAGAACCTCTGGTCCAGGTGGAAGACCTTTGCCAGTATTTCCGGTTGTCCCGGCACAAAGTGCTGAAGGCTGTGGACCATGTCAGCTTTTATATCAACAAAGGTGAAACCCTGGGGCTGGTGGGGGAGAGCGGCTGCGGCAAGTCCACCACAGGGCGCTGCCTGGAGAAGCTTTATACTCCCAACGCAGGTAAGGTCCTGTACAAGGGAAAGGATATTTTTTCCTATAACAAAGAGGAGGAGAAGCAGTTCCGGAAGGAAGTGCAGATGATCTTCCAGAATCCCCACGCTTCCCTGAATCCCCGGATGACCGTGAAGGACATTGTGGGCAACGGCATGAAGATTCATGGGCTGGCCACGGACGCGGACCTGGATCAGAAGGTGGAGGCGCTGTTGAAAAAAGTGGGACTGAACCGGGATCACATGTCCCGTTTTCCCCATGAGTTTTCCGGCGGTCAGAAACAGCGGATCGGCATTGCCCGGGCCCTGGCGGTGAATCCGGAGTTCGTCATCTGTGACGAACCCATTTCCGCCCTGGACGTGTCCATTCAGGCCCAGGTGCTGAACATGCTGAAGGAGTTGCAGGAGGAGATGGGGCTCACCTATCTGTTCATTGCCCACGATCTGAGTGTGGTGAAATACGTGTCAGACCGGGTGGTTGTCATGTATCTGGGCACGGTGGTGGAGCAGGCGGAGTCGGAGGAACTGTATGAGAATCCGCTGCATCCCTACACCCAGGTGCTGCTGTCCTCCATTCCGGTGGCAGACCCGGAGATGGTCCGGAAAAATCAGCGGATTATGGTGGAGGGGGAGATCCCCAGCCCCGTGAATCCGGCGGATTGTTGCCGCTTTGCGAGCCGCTGCCCGTTGGCGGAGGACGTTTGCCGGCAGCATATGCCGCCGCTTCAGGAAGCCTCCCCGGAACATTTTGTGGCCTGCCATAAAGCGGGGCAGCAGATTGGCGTCTGACCGGTGGGATGGTACCGGTCAGACAGCGAAAATAAAATACCAGGTCATGAGAAGGAGACCCCAGCGGCGGGTCTCCTCTTTGTCTGCTGAGGCAGAGGTCTCTAACGGCCTTGGGACCGTCATGGAAGAAAGGAAGGAGAATTTTAGCACAATCTTAGCGAAAGAAAAACCGGCAAAAAACCGGCATTTTTCCTGGGTTTGTTAGGAAAATCACAGGAAATTCTTCCAAACAGACGGAAAAAAACGAAAAAATTTTCTTTCATTATTAAAAAAAAAGGTGTAGGATAAGGGTTGAAATGCTGCTGTTTTGAAAGTATGGACGGAAAGGACAGGGTGAGAGAGACGTATGGAAAATGTAATCAATAAACTCTCGGAGATTGAAGCCATTGCGTCCAAGATCATGGAGGCGGTGGCTGCCCGGAAGCAGGAAATCGCGGATCAGAAGGAAGCGGAAAAGAAGGCCTTTGACGCGCAGGCGGAGGCGGAACTCCAGCAGAAATTGGGGGAAGTCCGCGGGCAGTTGGAAGAGAAAAAGAGGGAAGAACTGGGGAAGCTTCAGGAGAGCGTGGAGCAGACTTCCCGGCAGATGGAGCAGGCGTTTGCGGCCCAGAAGGAACAGCTGGCCCAGGAACTTTGTGAGAAGATCTTAGGGATGTGATGGTATGGGAAATTTGTTATCCTACAGCGGCCTGACCACCAAGATCCGGGCCATGGAGAGCCGTCTGATGAATGTTCCCCAGTTCCGGGAGATCTCGGAGATGACGACGGTAGCCCAGGTGGTGGGATATTTGAAACAGCAACCCGGGTTTCAAAAACTCTGGGCGGATGTCAACGAGGAATCGCTGCGGCGGAATGACGTGGAGTATCTGCTTCGGAGGAGCATCTATCAGGATTTTGCCCGGATCTACCACTTTGCCAATCCAAAACAGCGAACCTTCCTGGACCTCTATTTTAAGCGCTATGAGATTGTGGCCATGAAGCAGTGCATGAGCAACATCTTTGACCACCGGGATGTGGTGCTGGATCTGTCCATGTTTGTGGCGTTTTTCAAACGCCATTCCCGGCTGAACCTGGAAAAGCTGACGGCTTCCGCCACCATGGAAGAGTTTGTGGAGAACCTCCGGGGCAGCGAGTATTACCCCATTTTGAACCGCCTGAAAAACAGTATGGAACATCCCCTGGTCTTTGACTATGGCATGGCGCTGGATCAATACTATTTCGCCCGGATCTGGAAGGTGAAAGACAAGCTGTTTCAAGGGTTGGACCGGCGGGAGATGACGGAGACCTACGGACGGAAGTTCGATATGCTCAAGGTCAACTGGATCTACCGTTCCAAACGGTATTACCACATGGAACCCAATCAAATCTATTCTCTGCTGATTCCCATGCGCTGCAAGCTGAGCCGGGAAGAAATCCGCAGCATGGTGGAAGCGGAGACTCCGGAAGAGATCCGGGAGATCCTGGGGCGGTCCTATTACGGGAAGTACCAGGATAAGATAGACGGGGATAACCTGGAGTCGGCATACGTGTATATCCTTCGGGATATTCTGGAAAAGGAATCCCGGCGGAATCCTCACTCGGTGGCGGTGATGTATTCCTATCTCTACCACAAAGAACATGAGGTGAACCGGCTGACCACGGCAGTGGAATGCGTTCGCTATGGGATCCGCCCGGAGGAGACCATGCAGTATGTGATGAGGAGCTAGGAGGGACAGACATGATCGTAAAAATGAAGTTTCTGAGCATCACGGGTCCCAAGGAAGACATTGACCGGGTGGTGAATCAGTATTTGTCAAAATATGAGATTCACCTGGAGAATGCTCTGGCCCAGCTGTCTCAGGTCCGGCACCTGACCCCCTATATTCAGACCAATCCCTACCGGGAGGCCTTGAACAAAGCCAACGAGTATATCAAGGCTCTTGGGATGGAAACCGGGGAGCCGGAGCCTATGGAGGTGGGGGACGCCCTGACGCTGATTGAGCGGCTGGATCAATCTCTGAAGGAAAACAAGGAGAAGCGTTCCAAGCTGGAGACAGAGAAATCCAAGGTGAAGGAGACCCTCCGGTCCCTGGAGCCTTTCCGGGGGCTGCCGGAGAGCATGATGGTGATGTTGAACTACCGCTTCATCCACTGCCGTTTTGGCCGGATTGGGCGGGAGTTCTACAGCAATTTTGAACAGTACGTCTATGACAGTGTGGACACGGTTTTTTACAAGAGCCACACGGATGAAAACTATGTGTGGGGCATCTACTTTGCCCCCCGGCCTCAGATCCACAAGGTGGACGCGGTGCTGTCCTCCATGCACTTTGAGCGGCTGTTCATCTCCGAGGAGTTTGATCAATATACCGGCACCGTGGAGGACGCCTACCATGAAAAGACGGCGGCTCTCCAGGACATTCTCCAGAAGATTCAGGAGTGCCGCAACGAAGCCGCCGGCATTCTCCACACAGAAGCGGCCCGGCTGATCTCCGCCCAGGAATGCTTGAACGCCCTTTCTGTAAACTTTGATGTCCGGAAGGTGGCGGCCTGTGTCAAGGAAAAGCGGGATACCTTCTATATCCTCTGCGGCTGGATGGCGGAGAAAGACGCCGCCCGCTTCCAGGCAGAGGTGGAAGATGATGACAAACTGTTCTGCGTCATTGGGGACGGCAAGGACCAGATCCACTGCAAACCGCCGACCAAGCTGAAAAATCCCCGGATCTTCAAGCCCTTTGAGATGTTTGTCCGCATGTACGGGCTGCCGGATTACCGGGAGTTGGACCCCACCATTTTTATGGCGCTGACCTACACCTTTATCTTTGGAGCCATGTTTGGAGACGTGGGCCAGGGGCTGGTGCTGGCAGTGGGAGGCTTCCTCCTGTATCACTTTAAGAAAATGGACCTGGCGGCCATTGTGGGAACCGCGGGGATCTTTTCCGCCATCTTCGGTTTTATGTTCGGCAGCGTCTTTGGATTTGAGGACATTTTGGAGCCCATCTGGCTGCGGCCCATGAACGCCATGATGAGCGTGCCCCTGATCGGCCGGCTGAACACTGTGTTTGTGGTGGCCATCGGCTTCGGCATGTGCCTGATCCTCTTGACCATGGTCTTCCATATCATCAACGGCGTCAAATCCAAGGACCCGGAGAACATCTGGTTTGACACCAACGCGGTGGCGGGACTGGTGTTTTACGGCTCCCTGGTGGCCGTGATCGGATTGATTATGACCGGCCGCACCCTGCCGGGGGCGGTGGTGCTGGTGGTGATGTTCGGACTGCCCCTGGTGGTCATCTTCCTGAAAGAGCCCCTGACGGCCCTGGTGGAGAAGAAAAAGGACAAGATCGAGGGCGGCAAGGTCATGTTTGTGGTCCAGGGCTTCTTTGAGATGTTTGAGGTATTGCTGAGTTATTTCTCCAATACCCTTTCCTTTGTCCGGATCGGAGCCTTCGCCGTGAGCCATGCGGCCATGATGAGCGTGGTGCTGACCCTGGCCGGAGCGGAAAACGGCTCTTCTCCCAACTGGATTGTGGTGGTGCTGGGGAATCTGCTGGTCTGTGCGCTGGAAGGGCTGATCGTGGGCATTCAGGTACTCCGTCTGGAATACTATGAGATGTTAAGCCGTTTTTATAAGGGCGCAGGAAAAGAATTTGTCCCGTTCTTGTACCGGAGGAAACAGAACAGGAAGACGGAACATTCATATACAACGCACAAATAATACAGATCAAAGAAAAATGAAAAAGTAGGAGGCTTTGTCATGACAACTTTGGCTATGGCGACACTGGCGATTGCACTGGTTTTGAGTATTCTGGTACCCTTTGGCGTATTTCTGAAAGGACGGCGGACCAAGGGGCGTTACAAGGCGGCGCTGGGCGCTAACGTGTTTCTGTTCTTTGGAGCCCTGCTGATTGCGGCGGTGGTGCTGTTCGGCGGCGCGGACCCGGCAATGGCTGAGGAGACGGCGGAGGCGGCTTCCTCCGCAGGACTGGCCACAGGCATGGGCTATCTGGCGGCGGCTCTGGTGACGGGCCTGTCTTGTATCGGCGGCGGTATCGCTGTGGCCAGCGCAGCCAGCGCGGCGCTGGGCGCCATCAGCGAGGATCAGTCGGTTCTGGGTAAATCCCTGATCTTTGTGGGCCTGGCAGAAGGCGTGGCTCTGTACGGCCTGATCATTTCCTTCATGATCCTGGGTCAGCTATAAGAAGGTGAGGCGGACGGATGAAGATGTTTCTGATCAGCGACAACGGGGATACTCTCACCGGCATGCGCTTGGCCGGCGTGGAGGGCGTTGTGGTGCGGACCCGGGAGGAGCTGCGGGAGGCATTGGAAAAAGCTCTGGCAGATAAGGATCTGGGGATCCTGCTGCTCATGGAGCGGTTTGGGCGGGAGTTTCCGGAGCTCATTGACGATGTGAAACTCCACCGCCGCCTGCCCCTGATCGTGGAGATTCCGGATCGCCACGGGACCGGCCGGGCGCTGGATTTTATTACCTATGTCAATGAGGCCATTGGGCTGAAGCTGTAGGCTCTGACGGCAGGAGGCAGGTTACAGAATCAGGAAGAAAGGTGATCGGTATGACAATGGAAGAAAAACTGCAGCATTTTTATGAGGTTTCCGTGGAGAACGCCAAGGAGGAAGCCAAGCAGGCAGTGAAGGAATATGAGCAGGTGCTGGAGGCTTCCCTGGAGGAACACCGGCAGGCCAAAAAACGTCAGATGGAGATGGAACTGGCGGCAGAGACGGACAACGCCAGACGGCAGATGAATAGGACCCTTTCCACCGAACAGATGCGGATCCGCAAGCAGCTCTCCCAAAAGCAGGATCAGATGAAGGAGGAGCTCTTTGCCGGCGTGTCTTCCCGTCTGGCGGCGTTCCGGGAGACGTCTGAGTACTCCCGGTATTTGGAGCGGAAGGCACAAGAAGCCCGGAACTTTGCCGGGGAAGATGAACTGATCCTCACCCTGGGCGCCGGGGACGCCGGGCTGGCCCAGACCCTGAGCGCCCTGACCGGCGGAAAGGTGGAAGTGGCGTCGGAGGATTTTGGCGGAGGCCTTCGGGCGGTGATCCCCTCCAAGAATATTCTCATGGACAACACCTTTGATTCCCTCGTTCAGGAGGAGAAGGAGGCATTTACCTTTGACGGGAGGGTGCTTCATGGCTAAGACAGGAGTGATCTACGGGGTCAACGGCCCCGTTATCTATCTGAAAGGCGACACCGGCTTTCAGATGGCGGAGATGGTGTATGTGGGAGAAGACCGGCTGGTGGGCGAGGTGATCTCCCTGAAGAAAGACACCACCACCATCCAGGTGTTTGAGGACACCACCGGCCTAAAACCGGGGGAGACGGTGACAGCCCCCGGAAACGCCATCTCCGTACTGCTGGGGCCCGGGATCCTGCACAACATTTTTGACGGTATTGAGCGGCCGCTGGGGGAGATCGCCCGGAAGTCCGGCCAGTATATCTCCCGGGGCGTCAGCGTGGACTCCCTGGATACAGAGAAAAAGTGGGAAACCCATGTGACGGTGCAGGTGGGGGATCAGGTCCAGGGCGGCGCCATCATCGCAGAAGCGCCGGAGACCCCCTCCATTGTCCACAAGTCCATGATTCCCCCGAACCTTTCCGGAACCGTGGTGCAGGCGGCGCCGGACGGCTTCTACACGGTGACGGAACCCATTGTGGTGGTGCGCACTGCCGCGGGCAAGGAGGTACCGGTGTGTCTGGCCCAAAAATGGCCCATCCGGGTGCCCCGGCCGGTGGCAAAACGCTTCCCGGCCAGCAAGCCTCTGATCACAGGCCAGCGGATCCTGGACACCTTATTCCCCATTGCCAAGGGGGGAACCGCGGCGGTGCCCGGCGGATTTGGAACCGGCAAGACCATGACCCAGCACCAGATAGCCAAGTGGTCCAATGCGGATATCATCATCTATATCGGCTGCGGAGAGCGGGGCAATGAGATGACCCAGGTGCTGGAGGAGTTTGGGGAACTGACGGATCCCCGGACCGGCAATCTGCTGATGGACCGGACTTCTCTGATCGCCAATACCTCCAACATGCCGGTGGCAGCCCGGGAGGCTTCCATCTACACCGGCGTGACATTGGCAGAATATTACCGGGATATGGGATACGACGTGGCTGTCATGGCAGACTCCACCTCCCGTTGGGCCGAGGCGCTCCGGGAACTGTCCGGCCGTCTGGAGGAGATGCCGGCGGAGGAAGGCTTCCCGGCCTACCTGGCTTCCCGGCTGTCCGCTTTCTACGAGCGGGCCGGAGACGTGGAAAATTTAAACGGCACGGAGGGCTCCGTGTCCATCATCGGCGCCGTGTCTCCCCAGGGCGGCGACTTTTCCGAGCCGGTGACCCAGAACACCAGGCGGTTCGTCCGCTGCTTCTGGGGCCTGGACAAATCTCTGGCCTATGCCAGGCACTATCCGGCCATCCACTGGCTCACCAGCTACAGCGAGTATCTGGGGGATCTGGCCTTCTGGTATAAGGAGAACGTGTCTCCCAAGTTTGTGGACGACCGGAACCAGATTTTGGCCATCCTCAACAAAGAGAGCAGTCTCATGGAGATCGTGAAGCTCATTGGCAGCGACGTGCTGCCGGACGACCAGAAGTTGACCCTGGAGATCGCCCGGGTGGTGCGGCTGGGCTTCCTGCAGCAGAACGTCTTCCACCAGGCGGATACCTGCGTGCCCATGCAGAAGCAGTTCCTGATGATGGAGATCATTCTGTATCTCTATCAGAAATCCAAGGAGCTGGTGGCCATGGGAATGCCCATGTCGGTGTTAAAGAGCGAAGATATCTTTGAGAAGATCATCTCCATCAAATATGACGTTCCCAACGACCACCTGGAAATGTTGGACGACTACCGGCAGCAGGTGGATGCGTTTTATGATGCGGTCCTGAAGAAGAACGCATAGGGGAACGAAATGCCGCTGCCAGCACGGCAGGCAGAAGGGAGAAGAGATATGCCCATTGAATATTTGGGACTCAGTGAGATCAACGGTCCTCTGGTGGTGCTGGAGGACGTGAAAAATGCTTCATACGACGAGATCGTGGAGTTCTACATGGAGGACGGCAACAAAAAGCTGGGCCGGATCGTGGAAATCTACGAGGACAAAGCGGTGATCCAGGTGTTTGAGGGGACGGAAAACATGTCCCTGCAGAACACCCACACCAGGCCCACCGGCCATCCCATGGAGGTGGATCTATCCCTGGATATTCTGGGGCGGACCTTCAACGGGATTGGAGAAGTGATTGACGGTCTGGGGCCCATTATCCCGGAGGTGCGCCGGAACGTCAACGGCCTGCCCTTAAATCCGATGACCCGGGAGTATCCCCGGAACTATATCAGCACAGGTATTTCTGCCATCGACGGCCTGACCACCCTGATCCGGGGCCAGAAGCTTCCGATCTTTTCCGGAAACGGCCTGCCCCATGACCAGCTGGCGGCCCAGATTGTCCAGCAGGCCTCTCTGGGCGGAGACAGCGATGAGAAGTTTGCCATTGTCTTTGCGGCCATGGGCGTCAAGTACGACGTGGCAGAGTTTTTCCGCCGGACCTTTGATGAGAGCGGGGTTTCGGACCATGTGGTCATGTATCTGAACCTGGCCAACGACCCGGTGGTGGAGCGGCTGCTCACCCCCAAGGTGGCCCTCACCGCCGCAGAGTACCTGGCCTTTGACAAGGGCATGCACATCCTGGTGATTCTGACGGATATCACCTCCTTTGCCGAGGCCATGCGGGAGGTCTCCTCCTCCAAGGGAGAGATCCCGTCCCGGAAAGGCTACCCGGGCTATCTCTACAGCGAACTGGCCGCCCTCTATGAGCGGGCTGGCATTGTCCGGGGAATGGACGGATCCGTGACCCAGATTCCCATTTTGACCATGCCCGGGGATGATATCACCCATCCCATTCCGGATCTGACCGGCTATATCACCGAAGGACAGATTGTGCTGGAGCGCTCCCTCCACAGCCAGGCCATCTATCCGCCCATCAACGTGCTGCCGTCCCTGTCCCGTCTGATGAAGGACGGCATTGGCGCCGGCTACACCAGAGAGGACCATCAGGATGTGGCCAACCAGCTGTTTTCCTGCTACGCCAAGGTGGGGGATGCCCGGGCGCTGGCCTCGGTCATCGGCGAGGATGAACTGCCGCCGCTGGATAAAAAATATCTGGAGTTTGGCGCCGCCTTTGAACAGCGGTTTGTGGGCCAGAAGCCCACGGAAAACCGGACCATAGAGCAGACTCTGGATCTGGGGTGGGAACTTCTTCGGATGCTGCCCCAGGAGGAACTGGACCGGATCGACACCAAGATCCTGGACAAATACTATGCTCCGGAGAAGAGCGGCGCTTCCGCCGCCCAGGCGGAGTAAAGGGAAGGGGGAGCGTGTATGGATCCCAATACTTTTCCCACCAGGGGAAACTTGCTCCTGGCCCAAAATTCCTTGACCCTGTCCCGTCAGGGATACGAACTGATGGACAAGAAGCGGAATATTTTGATCCGGGAACTGATGGACCTGATCGACCAGGCCAAGGATATCCAGTCCCAGATCGACATAACCTTCCGCACCGCCTATGCGGCGCTGCAGAAGGCCAACATGGTCCTGGGGATCAGCTTTATCCAACAGATCTCCTTCACAGTCCCGGTGGAAAACTCTATCCGGGTCAAGACCCGCAGCGTCATGGGGACGGAGATCCCGCTGGTGGAGGCGGAACCCACCACCAACGTGCCCACCTACGCCTATTACAGCACCAAGGCGGTGCTGGACGAGGCCAAGGAGGCCTTTGAGAAGGTGAAGGAGCTGACCATTCGCCTGTCCATGGTGGAAAATGCCGCTTACCGGCTTGCTGTGAGCATCAAGAAGACCCAAAAGAGAGCCAATGCCCTGAAAAATATCACCATTCCCCGCTATGAGCAGCTGACCAAGGACATCACCAACGTGCTGGAAGAGCGGGAGAGGGAGGAATTCACGCGGCTGAAGGTGATCAAACGAATGAAATCCACCGGGTGACCCTTTTCGTGTTATGGAAAGTCCCCCGGCGCATTTATTGACAGTTTCTTGACGGAACCCCGTTTATAATGAAGCCATCATACGGGCCGCTGTGCCCAAATTGAACAGGAGGAATAAGCATGAATCAGATCATCGAGTGTGTGCCGAACTTTAGTGAAGGCCGGGACCTGGAGAAGGTGGAGAAGATCGTGGACTGCTTCCGCGGAAAAGAGGGCGTGAAACTGCTGGACTATACCTCTGACAAGGACCACAACCGCAGCGTGGTGACGGTCATTGGAGAGCCGGAGCCGCTGCGGGACGCCATGGCGGAGGCCATCGGCAAGGCGGTGGAGTTGATCGATATGACCAAGCATCAGGGACAGCATCCCCGGATGGGCTGCGTGGACGTGATTCCTTTTATCCCGATCCGCAATGTGACCATTGAGGATGCGGACCGGATCGCCAAGGAGACGGCCAGGATTGCGGCGGAGAAGTTTGGACAGCCCTTCTTCCTGTATGAGAAGTCTGCCACCGCTCCCCACCGGGAGAATCTGGCCAACGTGCGGAAGGGCCAGTTTGAGGGCATGGCGGAGAAGATGAAGGATCAGACCATGTGGAAACCGGATTTTGGTCCCAACACCATTCATCCCACCGGCGGTGTGACGGCCATTGGCGCCCGGATGCCGCTGATCGCCTACAACATTAACCTGGATACATCCAACCTGGAGATCGCCAAGAAGATCGCAGACAAGATCCGTCACGTGAAAGGCGGCTTCCACTTCTGCAAGGCCATGGGCGTGATGCTGGAGGACCGGAACATTGCGCAGGTTTCCATGAACCTGACCGACTTCACCAAGACCTCCGTGTATACAGTGTTTGAGACGGTGCGGATGGAAGCCCGCCGTTATGGCGTCAACGTGCTGGGCAGCGAGATTGTGGGCCTGGTACCCCTGGCTGCGCTGGTGGACTGCGCCGAATACTACCTGGGCCTGGAGAACTTTGACATGAATCAGGTTCTGGAGACCCGGCTGTAAACAGGAGGCGTTTCATGGCAGATTTGAAGGATTTGACCGTAGACGGGTTTGTACAGATCACTTCCTCGGACGAGCCGGCGCCTGGCGGCGGCAGCGTGTCCGCTTTGGCCGGCGCTCTGGCGGCGGCTTTGGCGGAGATGGTGGCCCGGCTTACGGCGGGACGGGAGAAATACGCGGCGGTGGAAGAGGACATGCAGGCGGTGCTTCAGGAGGCGTCTTTCATCAAGGAGGAACTTGTGGCGGCCATCCAGAAAGACAGCAGTTCCTTTGAGCTGTATATGCAGGCCCTTGTCCTGCCCAAGAACACGGAGGAGGAGAAGGCGGCCCGCCGGGCGGCCATGCAGGATGGCCTGAAGGCAGCGGCCCAGGCGCCTATGAGCGTGGCGCGGGCGGCCGGCCGGATTCTGCCCCTGGCCCGGACCGTGGTGCAAAAAGGCAACTCCAATGCGGTGACAGACGGCCTGGTGGCCGCCATGATGGCCCGGACCGCTGTGCTGGGCGCCCTGTTCAACGTGAAGATCAACCTCTCCTCCATCCAGGACGAGGCCTTCACCCAGGCCATGGCCCAGGAAGCGGCCCAGCTGGAGCAGGCTGCCATAGAGGGCGAGCAGGAGATCTTAAAGAGCACGGAGATTTCCGCCTCCTGCTGCCGGTAAAAAAATGAGGAAACACCCTATCTGTGAGGCTAGAGAACGGAGAGACGGGGATCTTATTCTGCGAGGGGAGACGCAGGGTAAGGTCCCTGTTTGCATTGGCGCGGGTCAGAACTTTGTCTTTCTCCAAGAATCCCTGGAAGAAACGGGCCGGATATGGTATGATACAAGAGTCGAAAGGTAAAAAGAAGATCAGATGAAAAAGGTCAGGAGGCGAGTCCCATGGAGCAGATGACCGTCCGGCTGCTGCGCTCTCCCACGGTGGAGTGGAAGGGGCAGGAGATCCGGTTTCCCTATAAGAAAGCGGCGGGATTGTTTTACTATCTCTGCGTCAAAAAGAGCGTGACCCGGGAGGAAGTCATCCACCTGCTGTGGGCAGACGGCGGGGAGGCTGCCGGGCGCAAGAGTCTGCGGGAAGCCCTCTACCAGATCAAGAAAAAGGTGGGAGAGGATTTTCTGCTGTTGTCCGGCCAGTCAGGAATCCGGCTCAACCCGGACTTCCCTTGTTTTGTGGACGTGGATGACTTGGAGGGGATTCTGGACCACTATGAAGGAGGCTTTCTGGACCACTTTTATGTGAAAAACTGCTATGAATTTGAAGAGTGGGCCCAGGAAACCCGGGAGTATTACCGGACCCGGTATATGGAGGAGGTGCGGCGGCTGCTGGATCTGGCCGCCGCCGCCGGAGATGAGGCCCGGATGGAAAGCTACACCTCGGCGCTCCTGCGCCAGGACCCCTACAATGAGGAACTGTACTGCCATGTGATGGGCATTTTTGCGGAGCAGGGCAAGTACAATATGGCCATCAAGCTGTACTATGACCTGCGGAAGCGGCTGCGGGAGGAACTGAACCAGGAGCCTGGAGAGGAAGTCCAGGAGCAGATGCAGCAGGTGATCCGGGTCAAGGAAGACCTGATGGGCAGTTCCATCCGCCGGGAGGAGTATTTCTTTGGCCGTTCCCAGGAGGTATATCGGATCCATGACCGGATCCGGGGACTGCTTCGGGGAGAGCGGGCGCTCTCTCTGGTGGTGGTGGGAGACGTGGGGGTGGGTAAAACAGCCCTCATGAACAAGGTGAGCCATATGCTCACCTCCCGCCGGGTGTTGCTCTGGCAGGCCGCCTGCTATGAGTCGGAGCGGGATTTCTACCTGAAACCCTGGCAGGACATTTTTGCCCAGATGGAGGAGCTGGCGGCCCAGGGGCAGATGGACCTGCGGCCGGCAGAGGCAGAAGTGTTCCGGAACTTCATGGGACTGGGGGCGGCGGGGGAAGGCAACCTGTCGGTGAGCTGCCAGATGGTGGAGCGGACCCTCCTGGACCTGGTGGGCCGGATCTCCGGCCGCTGGAAGATCCTGCTGTTTCTGGATGACATCCAGTGGATGGACCCCATGAGCGTGCAGCTGTTGCAGCGGCTGCTTTTGACCTACGGCGGAAAATCCGTGCTACTGGTGGCCGGGATGCGTCCCGGCCAGGACAATGGCTTTGCCGAGGCCATGGAACTGCTGCAGCGCCGGGATCTGCTGGATACCATGGAACTGCGGAACTTCACCCGGGAGGAGACGGAATCCATTCTGAAACAGCTGCTGCCGGAGATTGGAAGCAGCCGGGAGAAGGTGGAGGGGATCTACCGGGAGACGGATGGGAACGCCCTGTTTCTCATGGAGCTGATCCGGGAGATCCGGGAAAAGGGCTTTGCCCTGGACATCCCCAAGAAGACCGCCGGGGTGCTGGGGAGCCGCCTGGCCCGGCTTTCCAAAGAGGAAAACCAGCTGTTGGACGCCATGTCCATCTTCATTGAGAAGGCCAGCGTGGAGCAGCTGGAGATCTTGCTCCCCTGGCCGCGGCTGGATCTGCTGGACGTGTTGGAGTCCCTGGAACGGCAGCATCTGATCTGGGAGCAGGTGGCCGGGGGGGAGGTCTGCTACCGGTTCCGCCACCGGCTGTACTGGGAGTTTGTGTACAACCGCCTCTCCCTGGGGAAGCGGCGTCACTGGCACGGGCAGATCGGCGCTTACTATGAGGAAGAGTACCAAAAGACCCGCAGCCTGCCGCTGTTGCCGCTGTTGGTCTATCATTGGGAGCAGGGAGGAGAACGGCGGAAGTTCTACCAGTACCGGCTCCAGTATCTGAAAGAATTTTACACCTTCCGCAATGAGAATTACCCGGCGCTGCGCCAAGAACTCTTAAGCGGCGCGGACAGCCTGGGAGACCCGGGCAGCGTCCGGGCCATGACGGCGCTGGCCCGGGAGGTAATCCGCTGGCAGGACTCCTCCCGGGAGAGCAAATCCCTGAAGATGGAGAGCTATTATATTTTGGGGCGGTACGACATTGCGGTGGGCGCTTACCGGGAAGGCACCATGGCGGTGGAAACCTGCATTCGCCTGGCGGAGGAGTTGGGCAGCAGCGAGTACCGGATCAACGGCTGCAAGCAGATGATCTTCTATGGGATCCAGGTCCAGAACCTGGAAGTGATGGAGGAGTACCTGCGCCGGGGCCGGGAGGCGCTGTTCTCCGGCGGCTCCCCGGAGGAAAAGGCGGTGTTTGACCGGCTGGAGGCGCTGCTTTTCAGCTGCCTGGGCCGGTTTCAGGAGGCGGAGATCCGCCTGCAAAAGATCCTTCACTATTACGAAGAACTGGAGAACGGCCGGGACCGGCACCGAATGGATATTGCCGCCTGCTGCAATTATCTGGGGGAGATCTGCCGGAAGCGGGGCCAGCTGGAGGAGGCCTGCGTCTATTACCGGCAGGCCCTGGAGGAATGCGCGGGAGGCTATCCCACCAACGGCATGGGCCAGCTTTACCGGAACCTGGGATGGGCCATGCTGTCCCAGGGAAAGCGGGAGGAGGCCGGCCGTTATCTGAACCAGGCGGTGGAATGCTTCCGCCACAACGACTACCGCTGGGGCTGGGACAAGGCGGAGGCCTGTCTGTGCGAGATGGCGCTCCAGGAAGGAGATCTGCCCACGGCCCGCCGCCATTTTGAGAATGCCCGGGAGTTGGCGGAGCAGATGCAGACGCCGGCCACTCTGGAATGGGTCCGGCAGCTGGGAAAGCGGCCGGAATTGTCTGGGTCAATTTGATTTTCCAGCGCTTTCCTTCAAAAGAAAGGCAGGAAAAAATGGTTATTGACGGTCTTTTGACGAAGTCTGCGGTATGATAAAGGTACCAAAACAAATATAAGCCGCATCAGGCGGCCTGAGCAGCCAGGAAAGGATGGAAATCAAATGGAGAAGAAGAATCTGAACGCCAAAATTTTCCAGTTGGACGAAATTCCGGAAAAGATTCCCGAATTTGTGGAGGGAATCCGCCGGGCTCCCATGCGGGAATCCCATATGAGCCAGTCGGACCGGGAGACGGCGATCATGAACGCGCTGCGCTACATTCCGGAGCAGTATCATGAGCAGATGGCCAAGGAGTTTGCCCAGGAACTGAAGGAGCATGGCCGGATTTACGGATACCGGTTCCGTCCCGAAGGCGCCGTCAAGGGCCGTCCCATTGACGAGTACAAGGGCAAATGTGTAGAGGGCAAGGCTTTCCAGGTAATGATCGACAACAACCTGGACTTTGACGTGGCCCTGTACCCCTATGAGTTGGTGACTTACGGCGAGACCGGCCAGGTATGCCAGAACTGGATGCAGTACCGCCTGATCAAAAAATACCTGGAAGAACTGACCCAGGAGCAGACGCTGGTGGTCATGTCCGGACATCCTCTGGGCCTGTTCCGTTCCCACAAATATGCTCCCCGTGTTATCATCACCAACGGCCTGATGGTGGGACAGTTTGACAACCAGGCCAGCTTCAACCGTGCCGCTGCCATGGGCGTTGCCAACTATGGCCAGATGACCGCCGGCGGCTGGATGTACATTGGACCCCAGGGCATTGTCCACGGCACCTTCAACACCCTGCTGAATGCCGGACGTCTGGAACTGGGCATTCCGCAGGATCAGGATCTGGCAGGCCGCCTGTTTGTATCCGCCGGTCTGGGCGGCATGAGCGGCGCTCAGGGCAAGGCCGCTGAGATCGCCGGGGCTGTGTCCATCATTGCGGAGGTGGACTTCTCCCGTCTGATGACCCGCTATGAGCAGGGCTGGGTCAGCTGCTACACCGCAGACCTGGAGGAAGCGCTTCGCTGGGCTCAGGAGAAGCAGGCTGCCAAGGAGCCTTGCGCCATTGCCTACCACGGCAACGTGGTGGATCTGCTGGAGTTCTTGATTGAGAAGAACGTCCATGTGGACCTGCTGTCCGACCAGACCTCCTGCCATGTGCCCTATGACGGCGGCTACTGCCCTCAGGGTCTGACCTTTGAGGAGAGAACCCAGATGCTGGCGGACAATCCGGAGCATTTCTGCGGGCTGGTGAACAAGACCCTCCGCCATCACTATGAACTGATCTGCGAGCTGCATAAGCGCGGCACGTACTTCTTCGACTACGGCAACAGCTTCTTAAAGGCCGTGTACGACGCAGGCGTCAGGGAAGTCTGCAAGAACGGCGAAAATGAGATTGACGGCTTTGTGTTCCCGTCCTACGTGGAGGATATTCTGGGACCGCAGCTGTTCGACTATGGCTACGGACCGTTCCGGTGGTGCTGCCTGTCCGGCAAGCCGGAGGATCTGGATGCCACGGATAAGGCGGCCATGGAGTGCATTGACCCCAACCGCCGGTATCAGGACCGGGATAACTACGTTTGGGTCCGGGATGCTAAGAAGAACAAACTGGTGGTGGGCACCCAGTGTCGTATCCTGTACCAGGATGCTCTGGGCCGCATGAAGATTGCCCTGAAGTTCAACGAGATGGTGAGAAACGGAGAGATCGGACCGGTTATGCTGGGCCGGGATCACCACGATACCGGCGGCACCGATTCTCCTTTCCGTGAGACTTCCAATATCAAAGACGGCTCCAATATTATGGCCGATATGGCGACCCAGTGTTACGCCGGCAACTGCGCCCGGGGCATGAGTCTGGTGGCTCTCCACAACGGCGGCGGCGTGGGCATCGGCAAGGCCATCAACGGCGGTTTCGGCATGGTGCTGGACGGCAGCGAGCGGGTGGACGCCATCCTGCAGATGGCGATGCCTTGGGATACCATGGTAGGCGTGTCCCGCCGTGCTTGGGCCAGAAATGAGAATGCTGTCTCCACCGTGAAGGAGTACAACGAGATCTACAAAGAGTCGGATCACATCACCGAGCCCTTCATTGCGGACCGGGAGATGGTGAAGAAAATTCTGGGCGAGTAAAAGTAAGGGAGGTTTTCCATGACGGTTGGGTTACTGGTAAAAAACATCGGTATGCTGGCCACCCCCACGGGCAGTTCTGCCCGACGGGGGTCCCGGCAGGGTGAGATACAGATCCTGAAGACCGCCTATGTGGCGGTGGGAGAGAACGGAAAGATTCTGGCCGTGGGAACCGGCCCGGTGCCGGCGGAACTTACGGAAGCCCGTCAAGTGCTGGACGCGGAAGGAAATCTGGTGACCCCCGGTTTGGTGGATGCCCACACCCACTTGATTTTTGGAGGCTGGCGGGAGCATGAGCTGGCCTTAAAACTCCACGGGGTTCCGTACTTGGAGATTTTGGCCCGAGGCGGCGGGATTCTCTCCACGGTGAAGATGACCCGGGCGGCCTCTGAGGAGGAACTGGTGGAGAAGGCAGGCAAGGCCCTTTCCGCCATGCTGGCCATGGGAACCACCACCTGCGAGGCCAAGAGCGGCTACGGTTTAAACTGGGAGACGGAGAAGAAGCAGCTGCTAGCCATCCGGAAGCTGAATGAGATTCAGCCGGTGGAGTTGTCCCCCACCTTCCTTGGTGCTCACGCCCTGCCGGAGGAGTACAAGGAGAACCGGCAGGAATATGTGCGTCTTTTGTGCGAGGAGATGATTCCCCAGGTGGCGGAGGAGAAGCTGGCCCGGTTCTGCGATGTGTTCTGTGAGACCGGCGTGTTTACCGCCGAAGAGACGGAGCAGATTCTCCTGGCTGGTCAGCGCCATGGGCTTGCATCCAAGGTTCATGCGGATGAGATTGACCCCATTGGCGGTTCCCAGCTGGCGGGCAGGAACCACGCCATCTCTGCGGAGCATCTGATCTGCACCCCGGATGAGGGCATTGCCTCCATGGCGGCGGGAGGCACCGTGGCGGTGCTGCTGCCGGCCACTTCCTTCTACCTGGACAAGACCTTTGCCCGGGCCAAAGATATGATGGCGGCAGGGGTGCCGGTGGCGGTGGCCACAGACTTCAACCCCGGTTCCTGCCCCAACCTGTCCCTCCAGATGGCCATGAACCTGGCCTGCTATAAGTACCGGATGACTCCGGAGGAAGTGCTCACAGCCGTGACCTTAAACGCGGCGGCGGCCATCGGCCGGGCGGAAGAGATCGGAAGCCTGGAGGTGGGCAAGCAGGGCGACCTGCTGATCTGGGACGCCCCCAATCTGGATTTCATTTTCTACCGTTTTGGCAACAACCTGGTGAAACAGGTGGTGAAGAAAGGTCAGAAGGTGGTGGAATGTTAACGCTATCTGCGGGGCATAGGCGTGAAGCGTACAATGGATAGGAGAACCCCAGAACAGAGGGCTGGTAATTCGTTCCGGACCGTGCTATAATAAAAAGAACCTTTTGTCCGGGAAAGGAACCAGCACCATGACCAACCTTTTGGTGAAATTGTTTGTGAAAGACTATCAAAATGTGGAAACCCCGTCGGTTCGGACTGCCTACGGGGTTTTGTCCAGCCTGACGGGGATTGTCTGCAATCTGGTCCTCTTTGGGGTGAAGCTGGCGGTGGGAGCGGTGCTTCGGAGTATCTCCGTCATCTCCGACGCCTTCAACAACCTGTCCGACGCCGCCTCCTCCATCATCAGCTTTGTGGGGGTGAAGCTGGCGGAGAAACCGGCGGACAAGGCGCACCCCTTTGGCCACGGCCGGGTCGAATATATTGCGGCGCTGATCGTCTCCTTCCTGATCCTGGAAGTGGGCTGGACCTTTTTCAAGAGTTCGGTGGATAAAATCCGGAATCCGGAGGAACTGAACTTCAGCCTGGTCTCCGTGGGAATTCTGTGTCTGTCTGTGGGCTTAAAGCTGTGGCTGGCTTTCTTCAACCGAAAGCTGGGAGACCGCATCCACTCCTCGGTGATGAAGGCTACGGCAGCGGACTCTCTGGGGGATGTGCTGGCCACCGGCGCCACCATTGTCTCCGTGCTGATCTATGGCTTGGCCGGGGTGAACGTGGACGGCTACATTGGCCTGCTGGTGTCCGTGGTGGTGATGGCGGCAGGATTCAACATCGCCAAAGAGACCCTGGAGCCTCTGATCGGCTCCGCCATAGACCCGGAAGTGTACGACCGGATCACCCACTTTGTGGAGGGGTATGAGGGGATCATTGGAAGCCATGATCTGCTTGTTCACAACTACGGCCCTTCCCGGAGCATGGCCTCCATCCACGCGGAGGTTCCGGGGGATGTGGATGTGATGCAGTCCCATGAACTCATTGACCGGATCGAGCGGGAGGCCAAGGAAAAGCTGGGGATTGTGCTGGTGATTCACATGGACCCGGTGGAGACCAACAACCCGGAGGTGGCGCGGATCAAGGCTTTGGTGGAGGAAGTGCTGGACCAGATTGACCCGGAACTGCGCTTTCATGACCTGCGGATCATTCAGGGCAAGAACCGGATCAATGTGATCTTTGACATGGTGGTCTCCTACGGGCTCTCCGTCAAGGAAACAGACGCCTTAAAGGCGGAGATTGAGCGGCGGCTCCAGGAACAGGATGGCCGGTGCCGCTGCGTGGTCACGGTGGACCGGGCCTTTGACCGGCGGTGATGGGTCCTGCCGAGTATGGCGATTCCTATACCACCGAGGGCTCCAACAAAAGCTGCCCCGTCTGGAAGCGTTCGGTACGGAACCGGCGAATATCCAGAGAATCGTTCTGACCGGTCAGTGCATTGGCCAGTAGAATCGCAACCCGTGGAGCCACCATGAATCCATGTCCGGAAAAGCCGCAGACCGTAACCAGTCCCTCCGCCTGGCAGGAGGGCTGTATGACAGGATTCCGGTCAGGGCTTAAATCATACTGTCCGGCCCACTGGCGCACAACCCTTAGATGCCGGAGAGGAGGCAGCGCTTCGCAGATGGTAGCGCAGCATCGCTCCAAAAACTGCCAGCTGGAATGGAAGTTGTGGCTGGAGGCCTCGTGAGGGCCAATTCCCATGACAAAGCTGCCGTGGGGTGTTTGCTGCACATAATAGGAGCGCTGGAAGGACATGACCATGCAATCCAGCAAGGGAGCCACCGGTTCTGTGACCAGGGCTTGATGGCGTTCCGGAACCACCGGAATGGCATCGCCAACCATGGCCGCAATTTCCGGCGCCCTGGTCCCTGCGCAGTTGATCACCGTGGAAGCCTCTACGGTCCCCTGGTCTGTTTGCACACCGGAAATTTTTCCGTTTTGGGTCAAAAGGCCGGTCACCCGGGTATAGGTGGCGATTTCCACTCCCATCCTCTGGGCTCCCTGTGCATAAGCTAAAGTGCAGTGAAAAGGGTTGGCATGTCCGTCTTTTTCGCAGAAAGTGGCGCCGTATACGCCTTCTGTATTCAAAAATGGGACGATCTCCCGGGCTTCTTTTGGGTCCAAGGCCTTGGAAGAAATGCCCAGCCGGTGCTGGACCGCCAGATTTTCCTGGAATTGTGTCCATTCTTTCTCTGTGTAAGCCACCAGGAGATAACCTCCCTGGTGCAGGCCGCAATCTCCGCCATAGCCGGTATATTCCTCCAGATGTTCAAAAATCTCTGTACTTTCCAGGGACAACCGTGCGTTCAACTCAGATCCCCACTGCTGCCGGATGCCGGCCCCGCAGCGGCCGGTGGCTCCAGAGGTCAGGTAGCCTTTTTCTATCAGCAAAATATTGGTAACGCCGCGTTTGGCCAACTCAAAAGCTGTGGCGCAGCCCACAATTCCCCCTCCAATGATAATGACATCGTATCCTTTTTTCACCGGGAATCCCCTCCTTCCTGAAACGCTTTCGCAAGAATTCCCATAGAGACTGGTTTCACGGGAGGACGGGAGGTGGGAATCAGCACTTCTTCCAGAGGAATGTGGTAGTAGGAGGCAAGCTCCTGGGCAATGAGCATTTGGCAGGTGCGGCCCTGACAAGGACCCATGCCGGCACGGCTTACTCTCTTGATTTCATCAATGGTATGGCAGCCATTTTGAATGCACTCCCGTACCTTTTCTTGGGTGATATCTTCACAGCGGCACAGCACGACGGTCTTGTCACACATGATGTTCACCTCCCACACGAATATTTCGGATGGTCATGGCCAGTTCTTTGGGCACTTCCACCGACACCAGGTAGGTCTGATTCTTTTTTCCGCCGGTGACTTTCCTCACCGGGTGGTATCCGCACGCTTCGCCTGCCCGGTCTAAGCACATCACCAGTTGGCCAGGTTGGGGAAGCGGCAAAAATTCATAGGGAAGCTGTATCAGCGCGCTGTTGTTTTGGTATGCCATATCCACCAGGAAAATGGCTAGACCAGGACATTGGGTCACACAGAGACCGCATCCGATACAACGGTCGAAGTCAATGACCGGGGTTCCGTTTAAGTCTGGAAGAACCTGAATCGCCTGCTGCGGACAGGATCGGCTGCATGGATTGCATGGGATTTCCTGGAAACATTCAGCAATGGCAACGGAGCCTTTTGCCAGACGGTCTTCCGGGGGAAATACCCGGATCAAATCCTCCTGGGTGGGAATTCCATCTTGCATCAACATGTGGTAGGTCCCTCCTCTCTCCAAACTTCTCGAAGCTGGCGCATTTTGGCCAGACCGGAGCGTATTTTCCCTCCGGCAGGTCCGCTGCGGAGTTCTTCCAGTTCCGTCCGGGCCAGGCTACATTGTCTGGCAGCCTCTGCTGGTTGATAGCCCAAGGCGGCAGCGGCGGAAAAACCAGCTAACCGGCCTTCCACCATAGCCGCAGAGGCTTCCTCAATTCCCGCTGCGTCTCCGGCGGCATAGATCCCGGGAACAGTGGTCTCCAGAGAGTCGGAAACCAGAGGAACATGTCCGGATAACTCCCGGATATAGGCCATTTGGCAGTCAGCCTGCCGGAAAAATTGAGAGAGGGGTGTCAGCCCTACAGCCAGGCAGAGGGTATCACAGGGAATGTCCTCCTCTGTTCCAGGAACCGGTTGCCAGGCCTCATCCAGACGGCAGAGGATGACGCCCTCCAGAGAGTCTTTGCCGTAGGCGGACAGGACAGTATGGCCAGTACGAATCGGAACCCCGGCCCGGCGGAGTTTGGAGGCATGGACCAGATAGCCTCCAATTTTAGGTGCTGCCTCTGCTACGCATACCACATCCACTCCGGCCTGCAGGAGCTGGTAAGAGACGATCAGTCCGATGTTTCCGGCCCCCACCATGACCACCCGTTTGGCAGGCTTGACCCCGGCCACATTCATGAGCGTTTGGACTGCCCCAGCCCCATATACCCCGGGCAGATCGTTGCCGGGAAATGCCAGAAATTTTTCCGCTGCTCCCACGGCCAGAATGATTTTTTGCGGGCGGATTTTTTTGTGTTGCTTCTGGTGCAGAACGGTGACAATGCCGTCCTCATAGATTCCCAACACCGTAGCCTCCGTGAGCAATTTGATTTTGGGATCAGAAGAAATTTCCTGAATCAAACGCTGTCCAATTCGG
Source organism: uncultured Lachnospiraceae bacterium (assembly GCA_964507035.1). Taxonomy (GTDB): domain Bacteria; phylum Bacillota; class Clostridia; order Lachnospirales; family Lachnospiraceae; genus Pseudolachnospira. Next base: position 45,917 of record CAZDOQ010000005.1, read on the forward strand.
ATACCCCGGGTGCCGGCATACTGCTTCTCAGAACCAAAGAATTTGTGGGTCTGTTTGATTAGCTGCCCCCCTGGCAGGTAGTCCTGTTCGCAGACCAGTACCTGAGCGCCCAGGGATGCGGCTGCCTGGGCGGCGCAAAGACCGGCCGGTCCGCCTCCCACCACCAAAATCTCTACGTCATGAACCATAAAGCGATCCTCCTGTTGCGGGCACCTGTCCGCGGCCGTGCTGTTCTTCCACCTTCATGCCCGCTTCCACCCGTGTCACACAAATGCGAACGTTCGGTTCTCCGTCTACGGTCATAAAGCAGGAGGAGCAGTTTCCAATGGCGCAAAACAATCCTCGGGGCCGGTGAAGTTCCGGGCTTGTGCCAAGTTTCCGGATACCGGCTGCATGCAGCGCGGCGGCAATGGTTTCTGATGTGTAGCCTTCTATTTCCTGGCCATTGTAGGTAAAGATTACTTTTTCACTCCGCTGAAACTGCAGAATCGGATGCTGCTCCATTCTCATAGGACTTCCTCCTCGCTAAAATTTTCTAAAGATACGTTTTCGGACACGCTTTTTCGGTATTGCCTGGGGGTCATGCCAGTTACGGATTTAAAAGCTCGGGCAAAAGAGGAACTGTTGATATACCCCACCTGCATGGCCACGTCTAAAATCCGGTAGTGGGTGGTGGCCAGAATCTCTTTGGCTTTGTCAATCCGGACCATTTGCAAGTATTCTCTGGGCATACAGCCGATTTTTCGTTTAAACCAATCTGTGAAATAGGAGGTGTTGTAATTTTCCAGAGCAGCCAGCTGCGCAATGCTGATTTCCTCTGCGTAATGGTCGTGCATGTACCGTAGAGAGGGAATCCAGTGCCGGTCCACAAACTTGTCATACAGGTAGTAAAAAAGATACCGCAGGGATTCGAGATTGCTGTCTGCCTGCTCCACTTCCTGTTTGATCAGTTGAACCAGGGGCTCCAACCGCTCGTCGATGTCCAGCGCACAGTTATCAGACAGAAAAACCAGGTCCGCAGACCGGACCATCTCTGCCGGTATGTTCAGCGTCAACGCAGTTCCCGGGCAGCTAAACTCGTGCAGGACGCCGGGTGGGACAAATCCAATTTGTGCCGGGGAAAGTGTATAAGATTTCCCCAGGAACTTGATATAAAACTCCTGCCGTAAGGGTAAAATCATGTGAGCGTGCGGATGGCTGTGAACTGTGATTTTTTCTTTGAAATTGATCGTGAAACTGGATATAACCGACACAACTCTGCCCTCCCCTTTTATACAAAAGACAGAATCATTGTAGCACAAAAACGGGAAAAGAGTGTGCAGAAATTCATGTATAGCGGCACAGAATTACAGAAAACGGATTACGATATATTGGCATAGTTTTTACTTGTTTTCGAGGATAAACATGATGCTTGCA
>CAZDOQ010000006.1:0-44579 GCA_964507035.1 uncultured Lachnospiraceae bacterium
TGGCCTTCTCCGCAATGCCAATGGCGCCCTCCGCCGCCGCAAAGGACTCATGCCCCGCCAGGAAGCAGAAGCAGTCGGTGTCCTCCTCCAGCAGCATCTTGCCCAGATTGCCGTGGCCCAGCCCCACCTTCCGCTGGTCCGCCACCGAACCGGGAATGCAGAAAGCCTGGAGCCCCTCGCCGATGGCCGCCGCCGCGTCTGCAGCCCGGCGGCAGTCCTTCCGGATGGCGATGGCCGCCCCCACAATATAAGCCCAGCAAGCGTTCTCAAAGCAGATGGGCTGGATATTCTTCACCTGATCGTAGATCGCAAGCCCCGCGTCCCGGGTGATTTTCTCTGCCTCCTCAATGGAGAAGAGGCCGTAGCTTTTCAGCACGCCGTTGATCTTATCAATACGTCTCTCATATGATTCAAACAAAGCCATCTTGAATTTCCTCCCTTATGATCACGTCCGGCGCACCGGCTCATTCTTTTCTGGGGTCTATGATCTTCACCGCATCCTCCACCCGGCCATACTGGCCTTTGGCCTTCTCCCAGGCGGTGGTAGGGTCGTCCCCCTTCTTGATGAAATCCGTCATCTTCCCCAGATTCACAAACTGATAGCCAATGATCTCGTCGTTCTCATCCAGGGCAATGCCGGTGACATAGCCCTCGGCCATCTCCAGATACCGGGGCCCCTTCTTCCGGGTGCCGTACATGGTGCCCACCTGGGAGCGAAGGCCCTTGCCCAGATCCTCCAGGCCGGCGCCCACCGGAAGCCCTTCCTCTGAGAAAGCGCTCTGGCTGCGGCCGTAGGCAATCTGCAAAAACAACTCCCGCATGGCTGTGTTGATGGCGTCGCACACCAGGTCCGTGTTCAGAGCCTCCAGCACCGTGCGGCCGGGCAGGATCTCCGCGGCCATGGCCGCCGAATGGGTCATGCCGGAACAGCCGATGGTCTCCACCAGAGCCTCCTGGATCACCCCGTCCTTCACGTTTAAAGTCAGCTTGCAGGCTCCCTGCTGAGGGGCGCACCAGCCCACTCCGTGGGTCAGGCCGGAAATGTCCTTCACTTCCTTCACCTGGACCCATTTGGCTTCCTCCGGAACCGGCGCTGCCCCGTGGGCCACTCCCTGGGCCACCGGGCACATCATTTCCACCTCATGGCTGTAAATCATTCTCTCATCCTCCTCCGCGTCTTCTATCAAGCAGGCCGGCTCCGGGAAGAAGCGCTCTCCCCGGAAGCAGGCCATTCGTCAGGTTCCCTGTCCCGCCTTTTGCAGCAGGGAAACGCCGGTCATCTCCGGCGGCTGGGGCAGCCCCATCATCTCCAGAAGGGTCGGGGCAATGTCGCAGAGCCGTCCTCCCTCCTTCAGGGTCCAGTCCGGATCACTGTTCACCAGCACAAAGGGCACCGGGTTGGTGGTGTGGGCCGTAAAAGGCTCCCCGGTCACCGGGTCCAGCATCTGCTCCGCGTTTCCGTGGTCGGCGCAGAGGAACATCTGGCCGCCCGCTGCCAGCAGGGCTTCCACCGCCCGGCCCACGCAGGTATCCACCGCCTCCACCGCTTTCACCGCCGCGGGAATGACGCCGGTGTGTCCCACCATATCCGGGTTGGCAAAGTTGATGATGAGCGCATCATACTTGCCGCTGCCAATGGCCTCCACCAGCTGAGCACAGACCTGATAGGCGCTCATCTCCGGCTGCAGGTCATAGGTGGCCACCTTGGGGGACGGCACCAGAATCCGGTCCTCCCCGGGGTTTGGCACTTCCACGCCGCCGTTAAAGAAAAAGGTCACATGGGCATACTTTTCCGTCTCCGCCAGCCGCAGCTGTTTCAGTCCCTGGGACGCCAGATATTCTCCCAGGGTATTTTCCATCTCCTCCTTGGGGAAGGCCACCAGCGTATGGGGAATGGTGGCGTCGTACTCGGTAAAGCACACGTAGGTCAGATCCCGGAGCTGGGTCCGTTCAAATCCCTGGAAGGAATCGTCCAGGAACGCCCGGGTCAGTTCTCTGGCCCGGTCTGGCCGGAAGTTAAAGAACACCACCGAATCCCGGTCCCCTACGGTGCCCACCGGCTGGCTGTTTTCATCCACCGCCACCAGGGGCTCTATAAACTCGTCGGTGACATCATTCTCATAGGAGGCCTGCGCCGCAGCCAGCACATCCGCTGTCTTCTGCCCTTCTCCTTGGGTCAGGGCGAAGTAGGCCCGGGAGACCCGCTCCCACCGGTTGTCCCGGTCCATGGCATAGTAGCGGCCCATGACCGTGGCAATCTGGCCCACGCCGGTCCGCTGCATCTCCTCCGAAAGTTCCCGGAGATATTCCAGGCCGGAGGTGGGGGCTGTGTCCCGGCCGTCCATAAAGCAGTGGACATACACCCGGGGCAGATCCAACTTCTTGGCCATCCGCAGCAGGGCGTACAGATGGATGTTGTGGCTGTGGACGCCGCCGTCGGAAAGCAGCCCCCACAGATGCACCGCCGTCCCCCGCTCCCGGGCGTTCCGGAAAGCTTGGAGCAGCGCGTGGTTCTCAAAAAATGGCCCTTCCTCAATGGCCTTGGTGATCTTGGTCAAATCCTGGTACACAATCCGGCCGGCGCCCATATTCAAATGGCCTACCTCCGAGTTGCCCATCTGCCCTTCCGGAAGCCCCACCGCCAGGCCGCTGGCGGAACCCTTCACAAAGGGATATTCCTGCATCAACCGGTCCAGGTTTGGCGTAGCCGCCTGGGCCACCGCGTTTCCCTCCCGGCTCTCCCGGAGGCCAAAGCCGTCCAGGATCATCAATACCGTTGGTCTCTTCATTTTGACCCTTTCTTTTTGGGACGGAGCCAACCGTCCTCCTCTATCTCAATCTTTTTTCCGCATCGGCCGCAGAACAATTCCTTCTCCGAAGGAAAAGGGTTGATCCACTTGGCGCTGCGCACGTTCCGGCAGTGGGGGCACTGGCCCGCCACCATCATGCCGGTGACGCCGCCCATGGCCACCACCGCGGCCGCAAGCCCCGCCGCCTGCTGTCCAAAGGACAACAGCACCAGCGCCACAATCAGCCCGCCAAAGGCGATCAGGAATGTGATCTGCAGCTTTTTCCGGGAAATCTTTGGTTCCATATGCTATGCTCCGATTTCTACTGCCAGTGTACGATTTTTCCAAAATCCGGCTTCAGGCTGGCGCCGCCCACCAGACCGCCGTCAATATCCGGCTGGGCAAACAACTCCGCCGCATTGGCCGGAGCCACGCTGCCGCCGTACTGGATCCGGATCTGATTTGCCACCTCCGGGCCGTATAACTCCTCTATCAGCTGCCGGATGGCATGGCAGACCTCCTGGGCCTGCCCGCTGGTGGCCACCTGGCCGGTGCCAATGGCCCAGATGGGTTCATAGGCGATCACCGCCGACGCCGCCTGCTCCGGAGTCACCTCCTGGAAGGCGATCTTGATCTGCTGGCGGATCCAGTCAATGGTGATCCCCTGCTCCCGCTGCTTTAAGGTCTCTCCGCAGCAGATGATGGGGGTCAGCCCGTGGGCAAAGGCCGCCTTCACTTTCCGGTTCACCATCTCATCGGTCTCGGCAAAGTACTCCCGCCGCTCCGAGTGGCCCAGGATCACATGGGACACGCCCGCGTCCACCAGCATGTCCGGGGCAATCTCCCCGGTGTAGGCCCCCTTCTCCTCAAAATACATATTCTCCGCGCCAATGCGGATGTTGGTGCCTTTGGCCGCCTCCGCCGCCGGCACAATATCAATGGCCGGCACGCAGCAGACCACCTCGGCCTCCGCATCCGCCACCAGCGGCGCCAGCTGGCGGATAAACGCCGCCGCCTCGCTGGGGGTCTTGTTCATCTTCCAGTTGCCGGCTATGATCATTTTTCTGGACATTGTAGGTTCCTCCTATTTGTCGTCTGCCGCCGCTACGCCGGGCAGTTCTTTTCCCTCCAAAAACTCCAGGGAAGCACCGCCGCCTGTGGAGATATGGGTCATCCTGTCCCCAAATCCCAGCTGGTTCACCGCCGCCGCCGAGTCGCCGCCGCCAATGATGGTGGTGGCAGACAACTCCGCCAGGGTCTTGGCCACCGCCATGGTCCCCGCTGCAAAGTTAGGCATCTCGAACACGCCCATAGGTCCGTTCCAGACCACGGTCTTGGCGTCTGCCAGTGCGCCGGCAAAGAACTTCCGGGTCTTGGGTCCGATATCTAAACCCATCTCATCCGGCTGGATATCCTCCTCCGCCACCCGGGACGGGGCGTCGTTGGCAAACTCCTTGGCCACCACCGTATCCACCGGAATCAGCAGCCGCACCCCCTTCTCCTGGGCTTTCTGCATCATCTCCGCCGCGTAGTCCAGGTAATCCTCCTCCAACAGAGACTTGCCCACTTCCTGTCCCCTGGCCTTCATGAAGGTGTAGGCCATGCCGCCGCCAATGATCAGGGTGTTCACCTTGTCCAACAGGTTCTGGATCACAGAGATCTTGCTGGACACCTTGGAGCCGCCCAGGATGGCCACAAAGGGACGCTCCGGATTTTCCACGGCATTGCCCAAAAAGTCGATTTCCTTCTGCATCAGATATCCCACGGCGCAGGTGTCCACATACTGGGTCACCCCCACGTTGGAGCAGTGGGCCCGATGGGCGGTGCCGAAAGCGTCATCCACAAACACGTCCGCCAAAGAGGCCAGGTCCTTGCTGAAGGCCTCGCCGTCCTTGGTCTCCTCCGGGCGGAAGCGGGTGTTTTCCAAGAGCATCACCTCTCCGTCCTGAAGTTCTCCCGCCGCCTTCCGGGCGTTAGGTCCCACCACCGTGTCATCCGGCGCAAACTTCACATCCTGTCCCAAAAGCTCGCTGAGCCGCTTGGCCACCGGCGCCAGAGAAAACTTGGGATCCGGCCCCTTGGGTTTGCCCAGATGGGAGCAGAGAACCACCCGGCCTCCGTCGGCCAACAGCTTCTGAATGGTAGGAAGTGCGGCTACCAAACGCACCTCGTCTGTGATCTTGCCGTCCTGCAGAGGCACATTGAAATCACAGCGGACCAGCACTCGTTTCCCCTTCACCTGAATGTCGTCAATGGATTTTTTATTCAGCATACTCCGTACTCCTTTCCTTAGCACTGGCGTGCTTTTCACGCCAGCCCGGAACAGATTTTTCGCATTTATTTTAACAAATATTTCCCGCCAGCGCAAGGTTCGTCCTCCGCAGATTTTCCGTTGCAGAAAGAAAAAAATATCTTTTTCTTCCTCCTGCGATTCCGCCATCCTGTTGTGTGAAAAATCCCGGGGATTTGTCCCTGTTTTCTTGTTTCCGCCGCCGTTTCTTTTAGCGGAAACCAGGTTTACTTTCAATAATTCTTTTTGCAAAAGTGGTTTCTGCATTGACATTACCTGAAATTTTTCGTATAATTTCCGTAGTTGCAGAAAAATTACCAGAAGCTCAAGGTGGTAACACATCATGGCACATACAACTCAGATCAAACGTATCAACCGGAATGAAATTTACCGTTTTATTTACGGGGAGAATGGAGTCTCCCAACAAGAGATTGCTCTGAGGCTTTCCCTCAGTATTCCCACCGTCAACCAAAATCTCTCTGTGCTGCGGCAGCTGGGGCTCATTGAGGAGAACGGAACCTTTGAATCCACCGGCGGCCGGAAGGCCAAGATCATCCGCTGCGTTCCGAATGCCCGGATCGCCCTGGGGTTAGATATCACCGCCAACCACATCAGCCTGGTGGCTATCGACATGAAAGCCTCCGTGCTCCAGTACAGCCGGATCCGCCACCGCTTTGTGGACAGTCTCTTCTATTATAATACCCTGGGAAAATTCATTGATTCCTTTATAGACCGGAACCGCCTGGACCGGGGAAAGATTCTGGGCCTGGGCATCTGCCTGCCCGCCATCATTGCGGAGGACCGGAAAACCGTCACCTATGCCAAGGCGGTACCGGCGCCGGGGGACTTGTACCAAAAGCTGCTGCCCCATGTGCCGTTCCCGTTCTTTCTGTTCAATGACGCCAATTCCGGAGGCTTCGCCGAGTCCTGGAACACGGACCGGAAGGAATCCCTGGTATACCTTTCCCTCAGCAACAGCGTGGGCGGCGCCATTGTCCACAACAACCAACTCTATATGGGTTCCAATCAAAAAGGCTGTGAGTTCGGCCATGTGACCCTGATCCCGGACGGCAAGCCCTGTTACTGCGGCAAAAAGGGGTGTCTCAACGCCTACTGCTCCGCCAGCCTCCTCTCCGACATGACCGAGGGAAAGATGCAGCGCTTTTTCAGCTACGTAAAAGAGGGACGAGAACCCTATATTTCCGCGTTCCGCCAGTATCTGGAATATCTGTCCATCGCCGTGAACAACCTGCGGATGCACTATGACTGCGATATTGTTCTGGGCGGCTATGTGGGCGGCTATATGGGGGATTATCTGGAGGAATTCCGGGAGATGGTCCAAAAGCGCAATCCGTTTCAGGAGAAAAAGCCTTATATTTTCTGCTGTCGGTACAAATTTGAGACTGCAGCCATCGGCGCAGCCTTGTACTATATAGACGAGTTCATCAAGAGCATTTAACCCGGGAAGAAAACCGCCGGACCAGCGGGAACACTATGCGCTGAAACAGCAGATGGAAATTCTGGAGGCCCAGCAGAAGCTGTTAAAAGATTTCGGTAAAAAGCCTGGCCTCTCTCCTGGCCCCTACGCCCAGTATTGGTTCCAGCCGCAAGGATTTACAGGCGCTATTTCAGATTCTCCGGATTCAGACACAACAGTTCCGGCAGCACAAACCGTCCGTCCTTGCGGATCAGCACATCATCAAAATAAATCTCTCCGCCGCCGTACTCCGGCCGCTGGATGCAGACCAGGTCCCAGTGGACGGCCGAATGGTTTCCGTTGGGGGCGTCCTCGTAGCAGCAGCCGGGGGTAAAGTGGAAGGAACCGGAAATCTTCTCGTCAAAAAGGATATCCTTCATGGGCTTCTCCACGTACGGGTTCACGCCCAGGGCAAACTCGCCCACATACCGGGCCCCCTCGTCCGTGTCAAAGATTCGGTTGATCCGCTCCGTGTCGTTGGCGGTGGCCTCCACAATCTTTCCCTGACGGAACTTCAGCCGCACGTTTTCAAAGGTGAAGCCCTGCTCCACGGAGGGGGTGTTGTAGGTAATCACGCCCTCCACCGAATCCCGCACCGGGGCCGTATAGATTTCCCCGTCCGGAATGTTGCACTCTCCGGCGCAAGGAACCACCGGGATGCCCTGGATGGAAAAGGACAGGTCTGTGCCGGGGCCCACCAGGCGCACTCGGTCGGTCCACTCCATCAGCGCCTTCAGCGGCTCCATGGCCTTGGCCATCCGGGAGTAGTCCAGGTTGCAGACGTGGAAATAGAAGTCCTCAAAAGCCTCCAGGCTAGTGCCCGCCGCCTGGGCCATGGACGCATTGGGATAACGGAGGATCACCCACTTGGTGTCGTTGACCCGGATATCCGTCACCGGCCGCTGATACACTTTGGAAAACAACTCCAGTTTCTCCGCCGGCACATCCGAAAGCTCGGAGATATTGTCCGCGCCCCGCACCGCCACATAGGCGTCCATCTGGCGCATCTCCTCCATATCCCGCCGGGCCATCATCTCCAGCTGCTCCTCCCGGCAGTTCCAAATCAGTTCCCGGCGCACCCGGGGATCCTGAAAGTGGACAAAGGGAAGCCCCCCGGCCTGGTACACCTCTTTCACCAGTTGGCGGGCCAAATCCGTGGTGTCGTGTCCGATATATTCAATATACACCTTCTCCCCCGGCTCCACACGGCAGGAATAATGGATCAAATTATGAGCCAGGGTCTTCAAACGCTCGTCCATCAAAAATGCTCCCTTCTAAGTTGAAATGTCTGTCTCCTCTGCAGAGGAGTCCTCTCTCCTATTATCCCCGTGGAATCCCATTTTGTAAAGGGTCTTTCTTGACAACCTTTTCCAGTTCCGGTATGCTGGGAAGGAGACACGCCAGAGTCAAGGAAAGGAACCTGCTATGTATTGCGATTTTCATGTGCACACCGCTTTCTCCAGCGATTCGGAGGCCGCTCCGGAAACGCAGCTGGAACAGGCGGTCCTCCTGGGAATGGAGGAAATTTGTCTGACAGACCACCAGGACTTTGACTTCCCGCCGGGAGATCTGGATTTTCTCCTGGACACCCCTTTCTATGTACCGGCGGTGCAGCGGCTTCAGAGGACCTATGAAGGCAAACTCCAGCTGCGCCTGGGGGTGGAGTTGGGACTTCAGCCCCATCTAAGCACCCAACTCCCCGTCTATGTGGACGCTTATCCTTTTGATTTTGTCATCGGCTCCACCCACCTCTCCCGGCGCCTGGACCCCTATGAGCCGGAATTTTTCCAGGGGATCACCGAGGCGGAGGCCTACCGGACCTATTTTGAGGAGGAACTGGAAAACCTGCGCCAGTTTCACTGCTTTGACGTAGCGGGCCATCTGGACTATGTGCTGCGCTATGGAAAAACCGGGGGAGACCGGGACCCCATGGACGCCTACGGGGATGTGCTGGAGGAGATCCTGCGGACTCTCATTGACAAGGGAAAGGGGCTGGAGTGCAACACCGCCGGGTTCCGTTCCCGGTGCGGCGTTCCCAACCCCAGCCCCTCCGTTCTCCTGCGCTACCGGGAGATGGGCGGTGAAATTTTAACCCTGGGTTCTGACGCCCATGACCCCAAGGATCTGGGCAGCCATTTTGGAGAGCTCCGGGATCTGTTAGCCGCCTGCGGCTTCCGGTACTATACGGTGTTCCGGGAGCGTAAACCCTACTTTTTGCCGCTGTAACCGCGTCCCCAGTGAACCGCATCCCGGTTTTCTCCCTTTCCGGCCGCCGGGCGTCAGGGCTTCCTATGGCTGGCCGCCCGGCGGCCGAGTTTCCTATTTCCCCTCTCCATCCAGCCGGTACGCCTGCGGCCGCCGGTCCTGAAACACCGGGATCTGCGCCCGAACCCGGGAAACTAGGGAGAAATCCGCCTCGCCCCACACCACCTGCTCGATAGTCCCGGCCTGGCACACCACCTGCCCCAGGGGATCCACCAGCATGGAGGACCCGCAGGACACCGCGCTGCCGTATGCTCCACAGCCGTTGACGCAGGCCACGTACAGCTGATTTTCTATGGCCCGGGCTTGGTTTAAGATCCGCCAGTGCTCCTGCCTGGAAAACGGCCACTGGGCCGGCACAAAGAGCAGTTTAATTCCCTGGAGGGCCAGAGACCGGGCCAACTCCCCAAACCGCAGGTCATAACAAAGAATCAGTCCAGCAGGAATCCCGTCCAGCTTGAAGGTGCAAAGGGCCTGACCCGGCTGAAAAAACCGGTTCTCCTCCGCCAGGGAAAAACCGTGGATCTTGTCATACTGGGCCAGCTGCCGCCCCTGCCGGTCAAAAACGTAGGCGGTGTTGTAAAAATACGGCTTCCAGCGCGGCGGCGTTCCCGGCTGACCCGTTCCTGCCCGACCGTTTCCCCGGCCAATGACGGAAGCCTCCTCCTCTGTCCGACCTCCGTCCCGGCGGATGACCAGGGAGCCGCCCACCAGGTTCATCTGATACCGGGCCGCCAGTTCTGCCAGCAGCGCCCGGCTCTCTCCCCCCTCCTCCTCTGCCAGTTCTTCCATCCGCTCCCTGGGAAAGAAGCCGGTGTTCCAGGTCTCCGGGAGCACCGCTACATCGCAGTGCTGCGCCGCCGCTTCCCCCACCAGCTGCTCCACAATCCGGCGGTTTTCCGCCGGCTGGTCCGGCTTCACGTCCATCTGCAGCAGGCCGATCCTCATACCGTCTCCTTCTCCGCCGCCAGAATTTGACGGCCCATATGGACTCCCATGGAGGAGGCCAGCATCAGTCCCCGGGTCCAGCCGCTGGAATCTCCCAGACAGTGGAGCCCCTGGATACTGGTGTTCAGGTTCTGGTCCATCTTCACCCGGTTGCTGTAGAACTTCAGTTCCGGCGAATACAAAAGCGTCTCCTCCGAGGCAAAGCCCGGCACCACCTGGTCCAGAGCCGCAATGAAGTTGATGATATTTAACATGGAGCGGTAGGGCATGGCCGCGGTGATATCTCCGGCCACCGCATCCGGCAGCGTAGGCTTCACATTGGACTGGGAAAGTTCCTTGGGCCAGGTGCGCTTGCCGTCCAGAATGTCCCCGTACCGCTGCACCAGAATGTGCCCGGCTCCCAGCATATTGGTCAGTTCTCCCACCTTTTGGGCGTAGGCAATGGGCTGATTAAAGGGCTGGTTAAAGTTGTGGGAGCAGAGGATTGCCAGGTTGGTGTTGTCCGACTTCAGTTCCTTGTAGGAGTGGCCGTTGACCACCGCCAGGTCATTATCATAATTCTCCTGACTCACAAAGCCACCCGGATTCTGGCAGAATGTCCGGACCTTGTTCTTAAAGGGCTTGGGATAGCCAATAAGCTTGGACTCATAGAGGACCCGGTTCACCGTCTCCATCACTTCGTTTCGGACCTCCACCCGGACACCGATATCCACTGTCCCCGGCTGGTGGGCAATGCCGTGCTCCGCGCAGATGTGGTCCAGCCAGTCCGCCCCCCGGCGGCCGGTGGCAATGACCGTCCGGTTTCCGTAGACTTCCTGCTCCACGCCGCCATGTTCCAAAATCACCCCCCGGCAGACGCTGTTCTCCAGAATCAGGTTCCGGCATTCGTATCCAAACCAGATCTCCACCCCGTGGTCCAGCAGATACTGCTCAATGGAGTAGTAGATTTTCTGGGCTTTTTCCGTGCCCAAATGGCGGATGGGACAGTCCACCAACTTCAGTCCAGCCCGGATGGCCCGCTTGCGAATCTCCTTGACCTCCTCCTTCTGGCCCAGCCCTTCCACATGCCGGTCCGCCCCAAACTCCAGGTAGATGGAGTCCGTGTAGTCAATGAGCTCCTGGGCAAACCGCTCTCCCACCAGCGTGGGAAAATCCCCTCCCACCTCATAGCTTAAGGACAGTTTGCCGTCGGAAAAGGCGCCTGCCCCGGAAAACCCGGTGGTGATATGGCAGTAGGGCTTGCAATTCACACATTTCTGGGTCTTCACCTTGGGGCAGCGGCGGTTTTCAATGGCCACCCCCTTCTCTACAATCAGAATATTCTGGGGACTTCCACTGCGGATCAGTTCCAGGGCCGCAAAGATCCCCGCCGGTCCGGCGCCGATGATGATCAAATCATATTTCATGCTCTTCTCCCCCATTCTGCAAATAGGTTTTCTTGTATATCTCCGCCTGTTCCGCCAGCTGCAGAAGTTCCTCCTCCGAGAGGATGGGAATGCCCAGTTCCTTGGCCTTCCGGTTCTTGGACGAATTGGAGTCCGTATCATTGTTAATCAAATAGCTGGTCTTGCTGCTGACGCTGCCCGCCGCCTTTCCGCCCAGGCTTTCAATCCACTCCTGGGCCGCCTTCCGGTTGGAAAAGTGCTCCAGACTTCCGGTGATCACAAAGGTTTTGCCCGCAAAGGGCTGGGCCGGGCCGTCCGCCTGGTGCTTTTCCAGTTCCAGCACTGCCAGCAGCCGGTCCAGCTGCTGCTGATGGGCCGGATCGGCAAAATATTCCTGAATCCCCTGGGCAATGACTTCGCCGATCCCGTCCACTTCCACCAGGTCATCCTGCCCCGCACGGCGGAGTTTCTCCACATCATAGTCGAAGGCACGGCACAGGGTCCGGGCATTGGCCGGGCCAATGCTGGCGATACCCAGGCTGTAGACAAGCCGGGGCAGGGTGGTATGCCGGGCCCGTTCCAGGGCTTCCATCAGATTGTCAAAGGACTTCTTCCCCAGTCCCTCCATCTCCGTAATCTCCGCCTCATGGTCTCCCAGAGCAAACAGATCCGCAAAGTCGTGGACGAACCCGGCGCCAATAAATTTTTCCAGAGTGGCCTCCGAGAGCCCGTCTATATTCATGGCGTCCCGGCTGACAAACAGGGCAAAGCTCTTAAGCTTTTTGGCCTGGCAATCCGGGTTGGTGCAGTAGAGAGACTTGACCTCCGTGGTCTGGTGGACCGCGGTCTTTCCGCCGCACACCGGGCAGATCTCCGGCGGCGCCACCGGACCGCTGCGGGTCAGATTGTCTGCAATCTGGGGAATGATCATGTTGGCCTTGTACACAGTGACCCGATCCCCGATCCCCAGCTGCAGTTCCTCCAAAATGCTCAGGTTGTGAACGCTGGCCCGGCTTACGGTGGTTCCCTCCAGCTGCACCGGTTCAAAGATGGCAACCGGGTTGATGAGGCCGGTGCGGGAGGGACTCCACTCAATCTCCTTTAGGGTGGTCTCCTCCTGCTCATCCGCCCACTTAAAGGCAATGGAATCCCGGGGGAACTTAGCCGTCCGCCCCAGGGACTGGCCGTAGGCAATGTCCTCATAGGTCAGCACCAGCCCGTCTGAGGGAAGGTCGTTCTCCGTCACCTTGCCGGCAAAGGAGATCACCGCCGAGGCCACGCTGTCCCGGCTCACACGCTCGTAGCACACCACGTCAAAGCCCATGCTCCGGAGCCACTCCAGCTGGGCGGACCGGGAGTTGTGGAACTCCACCCCGTCCGCCTTCACCAGGGTGAACGCGTAAAAGCTGACGTTCCGCTTGGCCGTCACCTGGCTGTTTAACTGCCGGACGGAGCCGCTGCACAGATTCCGGGGATTCTTGTACTTTTCCTCTTCGTCCGTCAGCTCCGCATTGATCCGCATGAAATCAGAATAGCGGATTACTGCCTCCCCCCGGAGGAGCAGTTCTCCGGTGTAAGCAATCTTAAGGGGAATGTTCCGGAAGGTCCGGGCGTTGGCCGTCACCACCTCCCCAACTTCCCCGTTTCCCCGGGTCACGGCCTTGGCCAGTTCTCCGTTTTGGTAGGTGAGGACAATGGTCAGGCCGTCCATTTTCCAGGACAATAATCCCTCCTGGTCCCCCAGCCACTCCCCCAGTTCCCCAATGTCCTTGGTCTTATCCAGGGACAGCATGGGGCTCTCATGGGCCTCCTTGGGCAGCTGGCTCAACAGTTCATATCCCACATGGATAGTGGGGCTTGCGGAGAGCACAACCCCGGTCTCTTTCTCCAGGGCCAGCAGTTCGTCATACAGCCGGTCGTATTCCAGATTGGGCATGATCTCCCGGCTCTCCTGATAATATGCCCGGGAAGCTGCGTTCAGACGCTCCACCAGTTCCTTCATCCGTTCCATTTTTGTCTGTTCCATCCGGGCCTCCTACTCGCTTTTTTTTTCCGGGACCCTTCTGTCCGCCCCGGTCCGCCGCTCTGGCCCCCGGCCTTCAGGGCTGCCAGCAGCGCCTGCCTCTCATCCCCCTGAATCTCCCGGTACTCTCCGGGTTTCAAATCTCCCAGGGTGAGATTTACCACCCGCACCCGCTTTAGGGACACCACCCGGCATCCCAGAGCCTCGCACATCCGGCGGATCTGCCGGTTCAGCCCCTGGGTCAATACAATCCGGAACCGGTCCGGCCCCGTCTTTTCCACAGTGCAGGGACGGGTCATCGTGTCCAGGATGGGCACGCCGCCGCGCATATTTTCCAAAAACTCCAGGGTCACCGGCCGGTCAATCTGCACCAGATACTCTTTCTCATGGCCGTTCCGGCTCCGGAGAATCTGGTCCATCAGTTCTCCCATGTTGGTCATGAGGATCAGCCCTTCGGACTCCTTATCCAGCCGTCCCACCGGATAGAGCCGCTTGGGATATCCCACCAGATCCAAAATATTCTCCTCCCCGGCGTGGCGGGCAGTGGTGCAGACGATCCCCCGGGGTTTATACACGGCCAGCAGCACCTTGTCCTGCTCCGGCTCCACCGGGCGGCCGTCCACCAGCACCCGGCTCTCCGGGCCCACCTGGCAGCCAGGCCGGGCCACCTCCCCGTCCACCGTCACCCGTCCGGCCTCCGCCCACCGGTCCGCCTCCCGCCGGGAGCAGACACCGGCATCGCTCAAAAATTTGTTCAACCGCATGTTTTCTCCTCCCGGCTATATGCCAAGCAGCTGCAGCGCCAGGCCGCTGAGGACGCCGGTCCCGTAGAGGATGGCGGCCAGCCGCACATTCTCCCGCCGGTCCGGGTTGGCCCGAAACAGCACCGCCACGCCCATCCCGGCTCCGGACACCAGGCCAGCGGTGACGGCCCCAAAGGAGATGGCCCCGTCCAAAAACAGCTCCGCCAGCACCACCGAGGGCAGGCAGCTGGGGATCAGTCCCACCGCCGCCGTCAGAAAGGGCTGCCACAGGCCGGTGCCGGAGGCGATCCGGTGCACCATATCCTCGCCGCCCAGTTCCATCAGGATCTCCAGGCCCAGCATCAGCACCAGCAAAAAGCCGTAGATCTTCACGGTGTGCTCGAAAGCCGCCCGGAAGATTCCCTTCTCCTCCTCATGTACCTTCTCGCACAGCTGCTCCAGCCGCTTGGGTTTTCCCAAGGGATGAAGCCGGTTCCAGCCGTCCGCCAGATACCCGGCGGCTACGCCAATGATGATCTTGCAGAGGATCAGTCTTCCCACCCAGGGGATTCCCTCCGGTCGGGCCATCAAAATCAGAAACGCCTCGTCCGATGTGGCAATGAACACCGCCAATAAGGTTCCCGGCGTCACCAGCCCCACCGCATACAAATTGGCGGAGGCGGCGGAGAAGCCGCACTGGGGAATGCACCCCAGCGCCGCGCCCAGCACCGGTCCCGCCTTTCCGGTCCGCTGCAGGGCCTGGGCAAACTTGTCCTGCCCCTTTTTCTCAATCCACTCCACCAACAAAAACGCTGCAAACAAAAACGGCAGCGGGCTGGTGGCTTCCCAAAAAGTTTCGATCAGTTCGGCCCAATCCATCCAAAAAACTCCTTCACTTCCTGCGGTCCCACCTGCCAGACCTCCGGCGCCAGTTTCTCTTCCCCGCAGACGGCCAGCACATATCCTGGAACCACTTCCCCAAGCCAAAACCGCTCCGGCTGCGCTTGCCCGCCCCGGCGCACCTGGAAAAGTCCGCCGTATGGCGCCGGAACTTCCCTTTGCTCCAGAAAGAAGGCCCTCAGAGACAGTCCCATCCCCTCCCCGGTTTTCTTCAGATAGCTTTCCCGCAGCGCCCAGATCTCAATAAACGCTTTTTCCGGATTCTTCGCCTGCCGGATGTACTCCTGCTCCCAGGGAGAAAAATACCGGCCCGCCACATCCGCTTTTCCAGGCCGGATTTCCTGGATATCCACGCCGGAGGCCCCTTGGGAAACCACGCTGGCCACATACGCCCCAGAGTGGGAGACATTAAACCCCACCTCCGGATGTTCCGGAAAGTACGGCTTGCCTCCCGGCTCCTCTGCCAGTTCCCGGCCCGGGGAGATGCCCAGCCGCCCCAGCATAATCTGAAGCAGCAGCTCCGCCCCCAAGCTTTTGGCCCGGCTTGCCGCCGGGCGAATGCGTTCCAGCTTCCGGCGGCACCGCTCAGAAATCCGCGGTACAAAAAAAGCCTGGACCTCCGCCGGTTCCAGCCAGCGAACCTCCATGACAGCAGTCTGTATCATCTACTCACCTCTGGCTTTCCGTCTTGCCGCATTTCTTGCGGCAGCATGTTTATTATACCCTATTCTCCCCGCTCTGTCATGGACTTTTTCCCTTTTGTCTGCGGACAGGGAATCGGGCGCAAAAAAGCTGCGGGCCGGTTCTCTTCTCCCCAACCTGCAGCTTTCTTTGTTTTCTGCTTCCGTCCGTTTTCAGCGAAACGGCTTGCCCGGCTGCGCCTTTCCCGTCAAGATGGAAAGAACGCTCCGGCAGGGATACATCTCAATCCCGTAGTTGACCTCCAGCAGCTTCAGGCCAAATTCATGCTCCCCTTTGGTGGTGGAATCCACCCCATCCTTTGCCACCACCACCCGGTATCCCCGGTGGAACGCTTCAATGGCGGTCTGGGCCACGCACACATGAGTCCGCCAGCCAACAAACAAGATGGTTCCAATCCGGAGCTGATCCAAAATCCTTTGAAGATCCGTTTGCAAAAAGCCGTTGAAAAAACTCTTCTTGATCACATAGTCCCCGGGAGCCGGCTCCAATTCGTCCATGATCTGCGCGCCCCAGGTTCCCTCTATGGCATGATCCTCCCAAATTTCCAGTTCCTTGTCCACGCCCTTCTGATGGGAGTCGCAGATATAAATCACCGGAATGCCCCTCTCCCGGGCCTCCTGGAACAGACGCTTCAGCGGTTCAATCACGTGGCGGATCCGTTTGCAGGGCAGGGCGCCTCCCTCCAGGAAGTCGTTCTGCAGATCCAGACCCACAATGGCTACATGGTCCCGGTTCCGGAGCAGCTGTTCTTCTTCATAGAGGAGCACTTCCCCACAGTCGTCCGAAGCCAGTGCTTTCTCCAGCACGCCGCGGATCCGTTCATACTCCCGCTCTGCCCGCTCCACCTGCCGCAGCTGCTTCTGAAAGATCAGCTGCAGGCCGCCGGGAGTGGACTGAAAGATCTCCTGGATCTCCGGCAGGGAGAATTTCAGATCCCGGTAAAACCGGATCTGCTGAAGCTGAAAGATATCTTCCTCCGAGTACAGCCGGTATCCGCCGGTGGAACGGGCGGATGGCTTCAGCAGGCCAATCTTCTCATAATGCCGGATACTCTTAATGGTCAGACCGGTTATCTCTGCCGCCACTTTAATCGTTACCATGCGGCCACTCCTTCAAACCTGTTTCCTACATTTTTTCCAGAATCGTCTGGCTGTCTGTCACCGTACCAAAATGGGTCTCTATATCCCACAGCGTAGATTCCTGTTCCCGGGGCCCCGTTGCCCGGACGCAGTCCCGGGGAACGATCACCTGATAGCCCCGGAAAAACGCGTCATGGCAGGTGGACCGGACGCAGATGTTGGTGACCACTCCGGTGACGATCACCGTTTTCACCTCCAGTTCCCGGAGAACCAGGTCCAGGTCCGTCTGGTAGAAACCGCTGAACCGCCGCTTGGGTATACAATAATCCTGGGGCTCCGGTTTCAGTTCCTCTATCACCTCTGCCCCCCAGGTGCCCTCAATGCAGTGGGGTTCCCGTTTGTCAAACTCCTTGTCGTACTTGCCCGCCCGGTGACAGTCGTTGATGTAGATCACCGGCGCCTGCAGCTTCCGGGCCTTGGCAATCAGGGCCTGAATCGGCTCCAACGTCTCCATGCCCTCTTTCAGGACCATACAGCCGCCCTCCTTACAGAAGTCGTTGAGCATATCCACAATCAAGAGAGCCGGTTTTTCCACAGAAAAATCTTTTCCATCATCCACAAAGCATTCTGCAAAGCCTTTCATGGGCTACCTCCTTTTCTGCCTGGGCCGGCACTTTTTCCATCCGCCGGGCCGCCGTTTTCCTTGCGTCTTATTTTTGTTCCGCCTTCCCCGGCAGCACCTTGCCCAGAACCGCTTTCACCAAAAAGGCGATCACCACCGCATTCACCACCGGAAGGCCAATGGACACCCGGGAAACCAGGAAACCAATGATCCAAGCCACAAATCCGCCGATGTTCACAGCCGGAAGCACCGCCGTCTCCAGCTCTGGATACCCTTTCCGGTACAGGAACAGATAATCTGCCAAGAAGATGCCCGCCAGAGGCGGCACCATGGCCGCCAGGAAATCAATATAGGCTCCGAAATAGTTGTAAAAACCGATCAATGCGAAAATGATACCCACTACGCCAAAACCAATGACCAGATAGGAGCGCTTGATCTTTGTGACACTGCTCAAAGACATGGACCCGGAGTACACACAGCCCTGGGCGGTGGACCAGATATTTAACACCAGCACCAGGAAGGAAGGGGCCAACAGTCCCTGGGCCGCCAGCACGTAAGCGATATCCGGATTACCGGTGGCCACGGCGCCCACCGCGCCGAAGAGCACCACAAAGGAATTTCCCAGAACCAGCGTAACGACCATGACATAGATGGTGGTCTTCACGCTCTTGGCAAACCGCATGATATCCGGGGTAAACATGACGGCGCCCACCGCGTAGGAGCCGACGCCCAGCGATACAGCGGTGGTAAAACTCATGGTGTCTTCCTGCACCAATGCCATCATCCCGGCCATGCCGCCGCTGTCCCGCACCGCCAGCACCATGGAGATAATGCCGAAAACAACAATCAAAGGACAGGCTAGATTACTCAGATACGTCATCCACTTCATGCCCCGCAGAGCCGTCAGCGTCATACCGATTCCTCCCAAAATGGCAACGGGGATAATGGGAACGCTGCTAAACAGCGCGTTGGTGGATTGACCGATCAGATACGCGTCAATGGAAAACCAGCCGATGGTGGTGATAGCCACAATGGCCACCGGCACATAGGTGCCAGCCTGTCCGAAAGAATATTTGCTCAGGAGTCCCAGAGTCAAACCGCTCCGGCATCCAATGACTCCCATGATGCAAGCCAGAACCGCCAGAATCACACTGCTCAAGAGAATGGCCGTCACAGTCCTTCCAAAACTCATGGCCACGCCGATGGAACCTCCCACCTGCATGCTGGTCACCACAAACACATAACCCAAAGATACGGTCAGCAGGCTGATCCAACTCTTCCGTTCAGACAAGGGAACACGCTGATTACTGAACTCATCCTGATTGGATATACTTTCTGTATTTTTGTTCTTTTCGTCCATGGGGTATCTCCTTTCCTTTCTCTCATTTCTTATTTTCTGCCGTTTCATTGCTGGTTCCATCGATTTCTGGCAAATCTTTTACAGCTTCATCATAAACGATCCCCTAGAGGGAATGTCAACTTTATTTTTGAATTTAATATCGTTCTTTTCTTTTTAAATTATATTTTTTATTTCTTTTCTCTTATTTTTTGTATTGTCGCCAAAATTGGCGCGTATTTTTATTTTGTTTTTCTTTTTTATGATTTTTTATCACGAAGACAAAAAGGAGACCCTTCTTCAGCTTCCCGATCTGAAACAGGTCTCCTTTTGCGATCTTTGAATGTTTTCACGTCAGAAACAGCGAATTTCCCTTCACCATCTCCAGGTCTGCCCGGTAGGTGGCCTGCATGGCCGTGATATCGGACCGCCAGGAGATCAGCCGGACCCCCTGTTCCAGCCCCCACTGCAGATCCCGGGAGCCAAAAAAGTGATGGCCGCAGATTTTGCCATGGCGTTTGGCCGTTTCCAGCACCTGCCCGATCAGCTGCCGGAATAGCGGGTCGTTTACCTGCCCCGGTTTTCCGTAACTGACGGACAGGTCGTTTAATCCGAAAAACACCGCATCCACGCCGTCCACAGACAGAATCTCCTCCCGGTTCTCCACACCGGCCCGGGACTCAATCTGGGCGATGATCAGAAACTCCTCGTTGACGGTCCGCAACAGGTCCCCCATGTCTGTGGCCGTCTTAAAATCCGTCACCGGTCCCTGAGCCACTCCCCGAACTCCCTCCGGGGCAAACCGGGCGTAGCGGACCACCTCCTCCAACATGGCGGCGGATTCCGCCATGGGAATGATCAGGCCGTCGATCCCCATATCCGCATAGACCTGCACATTCTGCCGGTCTGCCTGGGGTGGGCGCACCAGTACGCCCATCCCCAGGGCCCGGCACAGGGATGTCATGGCAGAGACCTCCTTGTTGGTAAAACCGCCGTGTTCACAGTCAATGAACAGAAAATCGAAACCCAAATTTTTCAGAATCCACGCCAAATGGGGATTGCTGATCATGGTGATCTGGGTGCCGATCACCGACTTTCCGGCCAGTAGTTTGCGTTTTAATTCCATGTTATGTCTCCACTACCACAATGCCCAGGCGCTTAGCCGCTTCCCGGGCCTCCTCCAGAGAAGGAGAAGCATCCCGAAGCACTAGCCGTCCGCCGCCCCGGTTCAGGGTGTCCACCATGCAGGTCATCTGGTCTGTCTCAATGGTAATCTTCTGGATGGCATGTTCAGTGCCTTCCTGGATATCCACCTCAATGCCGTCGTCCTTGACCATCTGTACCGACTTGTTATACATCTCATAGTCCGAGGTGGAAGCGCCGTAGACAGCTCCCATGAGCACCCCGGGGATGTTGATGGACCGGCGGGCAAACAGTTCCGGATACAGTTCCACCGTCACCTTGCGGATCTTGCCCTTGGCCAGTTCGTGGGCGATCCGGGCCGCGTTGGTGGGAGATCCCACCGCCTGGCTGCTGCCGCCCACCACCGCGTCTCCCAGGGTGTGGAGAATGGAGGACGTTCCCTTGGCCATGTTCTTGGAGATCTCCTTGGCCTTGGCCAGGGTCTCCTGGATCTGCTTGGCCTCCGCATCCTTCACTTCTTGGCGCACCAGGGACTCCACCGCCGGTTTCCGCTTGAAGAAGGGCTCCATGTACTCCACCACGGTGGGAACAATGTGATGGCCAGACTCCACATGGACCAGGCTGGCCATGGCAAACATCACGTCAAAGGGCACGTTCACCGTCATATCCACCTTCATGCAAAGGCGGGCGGAGTACATGCCAATAAGAATGGCGCCGCCCACATGGGTGGTACAGAGGGCCGGCACCAGCACCCGGGGCGTACAGGGGACCCCAATGGTGGGGGAGAGAGCCAGCACCATAGCTTTCTCCATCTGCTCCGGCGTACCGTTCTCCATGGACACAGTGGCCGCCGCCACGCAGGCGGCTCCTGCCCCGTAGCCTTCCATATTGCAGCCGGTAGTCACCTTGCCCACCCGGAACAGGCTGCCGATCTTTAAGATCAGCGCTCCGGTCTCCGCAATGGTTTCCTCCGGCATATCCGCCTTTTTCATGGCCATCAAAAAGCCAGCGTAAGGACAGGAATCTCCGGTCCCTGCGCAGGGCCGCAGGCCAATGCAGTGGTTGCCCACCTGGGCGGCCAGGGTGTAGAGCAGCGCATTGTCCAAAAACGGATCGGCAAAACACTTGGGCCCCTCAATCTGGTTCAGTTGGGGGGCCACGGTGCCAAGCAAAATACTTTCCCCGTCTGTGAGGCCGATCTCCACGGCCCGGAAGTTGTGGGAATATTCCTGCATTACCTGATCCAAAATCTCTTTCCGTCCGAGGCCGGTCTGAATCTCCGCCTCCTCCAGCACCACGTCCACCACTCGGACTTGATATTCCCTGGCTAGACTAATGGTTTCCCCCACTGTCAAAGGCTGCATTTCCTGAATTTTTTCTCGCAAATCTGCCATAGCAGTCTCCCTCCACAATCAGAGGCCTTCCCAGAAGTCCTCTCCCCTATTGTTTCTTTCCCATGATCACCAGCTGGGTGCAGCGCTTGATGCCGTTTTGGGCGTAAAGTTCCTGGATCTGAGCGGCCCGGCTTTTCAACTCCTCATACTGGGGCATCTCCCGGAACGCTTCCAGCTTTCCGGGCAGAGCCGCCACTTTTGCCGCCAGCTTCTGATCCCACACCGGGTCGGTCTCCCAGTCGTCAAAGGCTTTAACCTCTGCCAGTCCCAACTGCTGGACCTGACGGAGTACCTCCTCCCTGGTTCCGGTTTTGGTCTGGTATTCGCCCCGAAGCATGTCCATATCCGCCTCCAGGCCGTGGAGCAGCACATGGGTCGCCTGAGCCGGGGTTTGATGGTCTGAAAACATCTCGTTGACCACAAACCAGCCGCCGGTTTTCAACGCCCGGAGCATCTCCCGGAGCACCTGCTCCGGGTGCTCCAGATGGTGCAAAGAGTTGGAGATGCAAACCATGTCAAAACTCTCGTCCGCCGCGTCCAGATGCTCTCCGTCCATCTGTACAAAATGGATTCCCGCGTCCGGATATTTGGCTTTGGCGTCCTCCACCGTCTTAGGATCTGAGTCCGCCGCCACAATCTCCTGGTAATCCAGCAGGCCGTCCCGCAGCTTAAAGGCAAACTCGCCGTGCCGGGTGGCCAAATCCAGGACGCGTCCGCCATGGATACGCCCCAGTTCCTCCTTCAACTTTTTCATGGGATCTCTTATCTCCCTGTGGCGTAATTGTGCTCGATCTCCCGGATTTCACCCAGGCCGATGAGTTCGTTGAACTGGGCGAAGGGCAGCATCCGGTCCTTCATTCCGGCGGTGGTGCCGTCCTTCTTCAGGCCTTCCCACAGATCCACCATAGCCTTCGTGGTCACGTAGGTGGAAGCGGTGGGGTAAATCACCAGGTTGTATCCCAACTCCTCCAGGCGGCTGTTGGGAAGCAGCGGCGTCCGTCCGCCCTCCACCATGTTGGCCAGGGTCAGGCAGTCGATCCGGTCGTTGATAAACTGCATCTCCTCCTCCGTCTCCGGGGACTCCACAAAGACGATATCCGCGCCGGCCTCCTTAAAGGCCAGGCCTCTCTCAATGGCCGCCTCAATGCCCTGGGTGGTCCGGGCGTCGGTTCTGGCCATGATCATAAAGTCCGGATTCACCCGGGTGTCCACCGCCGCCTTGATCTTGCCGATCATCTCCTCCAAGGGAACAATCTGCCGTCCGGTCATGTGGCCGCACTTTTTGGGCAGCACCTGGTCCTCCAGCTGGATCACCGCCACGCCGGCTTTCTCATACTCCCGGACGGTGCGCATCACGTTCACCGCATTGCCGAAGCCGGTATCCGCGTCCGCAATCACCGGCACCCCGGCGGCCTCCACCAGGTTGGCGGCCCGCATGACCATCTCGCTCATGGTCATCAGACCCACATCCGGCTTGCCCAGATGGCTGGCAGACTGGCCGTAGCCGGTCATATACACCGCATCAAACCCCAGCTTGCCAATGATCTTGGCCGTCAGGGCATCGTGGGCCCCCGGCGCCACAATCATCTTCTTCTCTGCAAACAGTTCTCTGATTCTACTCGGTCCGTTCATGATCTCTCTACTCCCTATCACGCAAAATATTTTTTCATAAAGCTGAGCGCCGCGTCCGGATAGTGCTTTCCCAGAACGCCCATGGCGTACAGCACATACTCCCGGTCCACCCAGATTTCTGGATCCCGCAAAGGCAGCAGCGAGATGCCGGGGTTCCGGAAGCAGACCTCCGCAATGGCTTTCTGCTTTTCCGGCGGACTGTACACAAAAATCCCACCCACGCAGAGGACCCGCTCCACGGCCCGCAGGTCCCGGCCAATGGCCGTGCCTGCCATAATGCCCATGACCGGATCCGACTCCTGGGCATAGGTGCCGGCATGGCGCCGCAACGCCACCTGAATGGCGCAGGCGGCCAGGGCCCGGTCCAGGCAGGCTTCCCGCTCGTCTGCCGGCACATGGTCCGGATGGGCCTCCAGTTTTTCCGTGTACTCTAACACTTCTTCCGGAGTCACCGGGAAGGGTGTGTCCATGGCCCGGATTACCGCCTTGGGGCCCACCGCCTCCGGAATACCGGTGGCGCTGACCCGCAGGCCCAGATTGCCTTCCACCGTCCGGTAGGAGAACTGCTTCTCATTGTTGACAATGAGGCCCCGCTCCTCCAGCTTCAGTTCCTCCAACTCCGGCAGCGCCGAATGGATATCCGTGGTGGCGCCGCCGATATCAATAAGAATCAGGCCGCCCAGCCCTTCCTGCTCATAGGTTCCCTTGGCCAACAACTCGCTGGCCAACAACACCGCCCCGGGGGTGGGCACCACGGTCTGATCCGCCAAGGTGGCCCGAAACTCCCGAAGCCCCTTGGCCTTGGTGATCTGGTTGATAAACTGTTCGTGAATGGCCTCCCGGGCCGGCTTCACGTTCAGCTCATGGATGGTGGGCATAATGTTGGGCACCCGCACATAGTCGATCCCCGCCGCCTTCAGTTTTGCCGCCGCATCCCGCTGGGCGTACTTGTTGCAGGCCAAAATCACCGTGGCCTTGCCGTGAACCTGGCAGATGATGTCCACATTTTCCGCCACGGAGATCTCGTCCCCGCTGTCGGTGCCGCCTGCCAGCAGAATGATATCCGGCCGGATCTCCTGCAGCACCTCCGCCCGGTAGGAAGGCGGCTCTTCCCAGGAGATCACCTCCATGACCCGGGCGCCGGCAGTCATGGCCACTTCCTTGGCCGCCTTGGCGGTAACCCGGGGCATATACCCCATGGCCACCATCCGCAGCCCTCCGGCGGCGCTGCAGGAACTGTACCGCTTGGCATCCGCCAAAATCTCCACGCCCTTGGACCGGATGGCTTCCTCCGCCCGGGAAGCCCCCTGCCGGACATCCTCCAGGGTGGTGGGGGACTGCCCCCGCCCCAGCAGAGTCAACTTCTCCCCCTCTAGCCGGAAGGCTGCGGACTTGGTATAGGTACTTCCCACGTCAAAGACGATCAAATTTGCCCCCATAACCGCTCCTATTCTATGCCGACCTTCACTTTTTCCACGAACACGTATCCTTCCAGAATCCGGCGGGCCGTGCGGACCAGCGCTGCTTTCTTCACCACTCCGTCCTCCACCTGGGCCACCACCGGAATCACCCCGGCGGGATGGCCAATGCGGATGGTATCCAGCTTCTCCACATTTGGAATCACCTGGTTCACAATGGTTCCCGGGATCTTGGCCGCCGCACCGGTGCAGGCGGTGGCGGTGCCTGCATAGGTCTTATGGAGCACCTGCATGAACATCAGGCGGGACACAAAGTCCACGTCCTCCTTGTGAATGGTCTTGCCGGTGGTAAAGTCTGTGTAATCCTCCGCCTCCGTCACAAAGGCGATCATGGGGAAAGCCGGGGAATTCTTGGTGGCCTCCTCCGGAGTAGCCGCCATGCCGATCTTCACGCAGCACTGGGAGCGAATCTCCTCCAAATACGCCAACAGTTCCGGATTGCCGTCGATCTCCGCCGGTCCCTCTGTGCCTTTCATGTTCACGGAAGACGCCCGGACAAAAATGCAGGGATTGGCCACGTCCACAATGGACACCTCAATGGGACCCCGGCTGGTTTCCAGCACGTCCACCGGGGAACCGGTGGGAAGCACCTTGCCGGTGGCCGCCCCGGCGGTGCCGGAAAAGTCCATGAGCACCGGGGCGCCGGTACCGGGCACGCCGTCAATCCGGCAGTCTCCCGTGACTCTCGCTTTGCCGTCCTTCACCTGCACCTCCGCATACAGGAGTTTTCCGGTGTTGGTGTTGTGGATGCAGATCCGGGTCACCGGCTCCACCGCCCGGACCAGAGACTCGTCAATGGCAAAGGGCCCCACGCCGGAGGAGATGTTGCCGCAGTTTCCGTTGTAGTCCACCACCGCATCCTGAATACTCACCTGGGCAAAGGTGTAATCCACATCTGCCTCCGGGTGCGTAGGCGGGCCCACAATGGCCAGCTTGCTGGTCAGGGGATCTGCCCCGGCCAAACCGTCAATCTGGCGCACATCCGGGCTACCGAAAATAGCCAGAATCACTTTGTCCCGGAGCACCGGGTCCGAAGGCAGGTCATTGGATTTCAGATAGATTCCTTTGCTGGTGCCGCCCCGCGCAATCACACAGGGAATGCGAAACTGATCACTCATGCTTTTTCTCCTCCTATCTCCTGAATCAGACGGCCAATGGTCTCCACACACTGTTCCGGGGTACTGTCCGGCCCGAAGAAGGCGTCCACTTCCATAAAGCCCACGCCTTCATTCTGGATCTTGTCCTCATAGAACTGGTGCTCTTCTTCCTTCTCCGCGATCCGGCCTCCGGCCCAGACCACCACTTTATCCCGCAGGCCCAACTCTTCCAGACGCTTGCCCACCCGGGGGAAGAGATCCATGCCCAGTCCCAGCAGGTTGCTGACGCCCACGGCGTCCACCTTGGCTTCTGCCGCCACCTCTGCCACCGTCTCCGGCAAGTTCATGCCCCTGAGATAGATGATCTCATAGCCCGCATCCTGGAATGCCTCCCGCACCACGTTGATGCCGTTGACGTGAGCGTCTGCTCCCACCGTGGCCAAGAGGATCTTTTCCGGACGGGTGGGAGCCTTCTCCACATGCACCGTCACATTCTCCTTGCTCTGGGCACAGCGGTCCGCGTCCACTCCCAGGGGCGTCCAGCCCTTCACATATCGGGTGATACCGTCCGGATCCCGGTTTACCTTCACATGGCGCTTCAGGTCCCAACCGCCGGCCCGCTGAGAATCCAGAATACCGCTCTTGCCAGCCTGAACAATCAGGTCGATGAGTTCCTCGTCGGTCCACCGGCGCCAGAAATCCTCGTTGATATCCTCGGGATGCAGGCTCCGGGCCGGAAGGTGCAACGCCGCCTCCAGCACCGCCATGACCTCGTCTATGATCTCCGCCTTCCGGGCCTCGATCTGAGGAGACTGAATGTCCGGATTGTAGACCCGCTGGAACACGTCCTCGGTGCCCCAGATGGCCTGGCCCATGGAATCTCCGGTGGGGATGCCCACAGACTCCGCCGCCTTGGGACGGTAGAAGTTGGCGCCGCCCAGCTTGGCGTTGATGGCCATCCGGGCAAAGTGGGCCGCCTCCGCCGCCAGGTTGCCAGGCGGGTTCTGGAATGTCTCCGGCACCACGATCAGGGACTTGCTCATGGTCACTTCTTTAAAAGCACGCATCACCGCCAAATCCGCATACAGGTTGATGCCGGCAATGTTCATCTGAATGGCGGAGAGCTCCCAGGGCAGTTCCGCGTGAACCGCCAGCCCCTCTGCCAGCAGGCACATGGCCAGGGCCATGCCGTCTGTTCCGCCGATGTTGTTCAGATGCTTATGGGAATCCAGCTGTACAAAAATGTTGTTGTCCGCGCAGATCTGGATGGCCTTGTAGCCGTTGACCACCTTGGTCCGGTAGTCGTGAATGCCCCGGCCGCCAAAGTGCACATGGATCACCGGTCCGATATCCGTGCCGTCGAATCCGGCAATCAGGGCATTGATGATGGACAGATGGGGGGTATCCCCGGTGGCGTTGATCCGCACCGGATGCTTGGAGCCGCCGCCCATCTGGATAAACTCCCGCTCTCCCTTGGGGGTGATGCCGCCCTTGCCCCGGGACTGCTCAATGAGTTCCCGGCCTTTAAGCGGGTCAATGTGGCGAGTGGCCTCCGCATGGACAAAGTGAAACAGCGTCTCGTCAAACTTCTCCGCATAGGCGTACATTTCCTGGGATTCCCGGTAGGTCTCCTCTGCGGAGTTCCGCCCTAAAATGGGGTTCTGAATGGGCCAGCCCCGTTGTTCCGCTTTCTGGGCCATCTCATAGATCCGGTAGCCGCTGCGGACCACGCCGGCCACCTCCCGTGGATACGGGGCCGGAAGCCCCACCACTTCGCCGTTCTCATCCAAGTCCGGCATTTCCACGCCGAAACAGTCCGCATAGGCCCGGACGGATTCAATATCCTCTTTGATGATCCGTTTTGTCTTTTCCTGCATTGTTTTTTCTCCTACATCTTTTTTATGAAGCCGGCGGTCCTATCCCGTTTCAGCTTATTCCGATTCTATATGCAGCTCAGCACGAACGCGGGGAATCAGCCCGCCGTACTCAAGGGTTTTTCTCACATTATCCGCCAGAGGAGCCGCCTGCACCGTACCGCCGGGCAGCCGGATCTCCCCGGTCTCCAGGTTGACGCGGATTTCCTCCCCGGCCTTTACCTGCTCCACCACGTCCGCCACAAACACCGGCAGGCCAATATTGATGGCATTCCGCCGGAAAATGCGGGCAAAGCCTTTGGCTACCACCAAAGCCACCCCCGCCTTTTGGAGCGCAATGGGAGCCTGCTCCCGGGAGGAACCGCAGCCAAAATTCCGGCCGGCCACCAAAATACAGCCGGGCTCCGCAATCTTGGCAAAATCCAGGCCCGGTGCTCCCGCCATGGCAAACTTTCCCAAATTGTCAAAGGGCTCCGCCATGGCATATCCGGGAAGAATCTGATCCGTGTCCACATCATCCCCCAGGATAATGACTTTTCCGCGAATTTCTTCCACTATTCTTCCCTCCCTTCGGGCACTGTGATCCGTCCGGCCAGAGCGCTGGCCGCGGCAGTTGCCGGAGATGCCAGATAGATATTGGCTTTCATACTGCCCATCCGCCCCGGGAAATTCCGGTTGGTGGTAGACACCACCACGTCCCGGGCGCTGGCCAGCCCCTCATGGGCGCCAAAGCAGGACCCGCAGCCGGGGTTTAAGACGGTGGCGCCTGCGTCCCGTATGATCTTGCACCACCCGTTGGCCTCCATCTGATCCAAAATTTCCACAGAGGCCGGAACCACCAGGGTGTTGACCTCCGGGTGCACATGCTTGCCTGCAAAGGCCTTGGCCGCCTGCTCCATATCGTTGAGCCGGCCGTTGGTGCAGCTTCCAATGACCACCTGGGTGATGGGGGTTCCCGCCACGTTCCGCACCGGCACCACGTTTGCCGGGGAAAAAGGCCGGGCAATTTGGGGTTCCAGGGTATCCAAACAGATCTCCCGGGTCTCTGCCACATCTTCCTCCCGCTCTTCGGTGCCGAACAGGGTGATCATGCTGCCCAGCTCCGTTCCCATATTACATACTGTCATTCTCTCCTGGACAGAAAAGCAGCCGATTCCGGGACCGGTAATCAAAAGTCCTTTGTCCACCAGGTAATCGGTTCCGAACAGGCTGCCCAGATAAAGAATCAGATCCTTTCCAAACACATTGGACGGAAGGATGCCGGTGAGGTACACCTGCACCACCTGCGGCACCTCCAGGTCCAGCCGTCCCGTGGCCATAGCCGCCGCCAGTTCCGTGGACCCCACGCCAATCCCAATGGCGCCGTAGCCGCCGCAGGTGCAGGTGTGGGAATCGGCAATGACCACCAACTCGCCGGGGTTGGCCTGGTGGCGCTCATACATCAGCTGATGGATCACGCCCTGCCCCCGGTGATACAGGCGGACGCCAAACTCCTTGGCAAAATCATCCATGGCCCATACGCCGTCCCGGGCCTTCTCCGTAGCGGCTGGGTAGATGTGATCCACCACCAAAATCACCCGCTCCGGATCAAACACTTTTTTCACACCGATCTGACGGAACATTTGGATGGCAATGGGCGCCGTCACATCATGAGCCGCCGCATAACTCACCTGACAGGAAACATCATCCCCCGGTTTCACCTGCTTCAGGCCCGCGGCTTTCGCCAGATACGATTCGATTCGATTCATCCTTCGCTCCTCTCTGATTCTGCCGGGGGAAGTTTCCCCCGGCAGATTTCCCATCCCCCGCCGGAACGGACCGCCTTCGCGGTCCCGCCCCAGCGCAGCCCTTTCTTTGGTATGTATGTCAGAGTCTCCGCAGTTTCCCGCTCTTAGCGCAGGCCATCCTCACACTTGGCTTCTTCCTTGGTCAGGCCGCCAATTCTGGGATGAGGCCGTCCGCCGTCTGCATACACGTTGGCCACTACGATCTCGTTGGCCTTGGGCGCATCCGGGATCCGAACTTCCATGGAACCATAGTGGGTGCGAACAAAAGCGGCATCCTTAAAGTGCAGGGAAATGTCCAGAGCCGCGCCGACGCCGGCCACTTTCTCGTTGGAAGGGATGATGGACTTGCCGCCGCCGATGGCCGCCCGCATGGGTTTGCCCATCTTGGGATGCAGGATGGCGGAGGAGTGCTCCAGTTCGCCATTCTCACCCACAATACAGCCTTTGCCGTAGGTCTCCACCTTGTCGGCTCCCAGAATCTCCGCAGCGATCTTGCCGGTGTACTCGCCGATGTACTCGCCGTACTCGGACAACTCGCTCAGATCTTCCTGGTACACGCCCGCATAGGGATTCTCAATGACCAGAGCCACGGACACGGTCTTGATGGGGCGGTCCAACTCCTTAAATCCCTCATAACGGACTTCCTCGATGGTGGTCACTACTTTACGGATTTTGGGTTCTTTTGCCATGACAATGTACCTCCTTCAATACTACTCTATCTCTCCGGGGCCAAGAAACTTGGCCCCAAACAACTCGTTTTGACCTTCCTGTCTCCTCTTACTGAACCTTGGCAGCTCTCTTAGCCGGCGGCGTATTGCGGCTCTTAGTCACAACCACCTTGCCGTCGATGAGAATGTGGCTGACGCCGGGGATGTCGCCGGCGGCGATGGCGCCCAGCGCGTCCTCGCCCACGGAGCCCATGGGAGCGTCCATGATCAGGATGTCGGCTTCCTTGCCCACTTCAATGGTGCCGGTGTTCAGGCCGTATACCTTGGCCGGGTTGCCGGTGGCCATGCAGACCGCCAGTTCCGGGGCAATGCCGGACACAGAGGAGATCTGGCACATATTCCGCAGAATACCCAGGGCGATGAGGCCGGATCCGGAAGGAGCGTCGTTGCCGAAGATGATTCTTCCCAGCTGTCCCTTCTCCGCAGCGCGGCGGGCCACATAATCCGCCACCTTGGGGTTGCCGCACTGTACGATCTCCATGGCAAAGGAGGTCTCGTCCATGATCCGGTCCACCTCGTGCAGAGAGATGGCGGTGGGACCGCCGTTGATGTGGGAAACCACATCCGGCTTGGTCTTGATCACATCGTCTGCCGTTACCGTGGAACTGCCGGGAATGGAGGTGCCGCCGGTGTGCATCTGCACCTTGAAGCCGTTCTTGTGAGCCCACTCTACCATGGGAGCGGCCTCTTCCGGTTTCTTCACGCTTCCCAGGCCAATCTCGCCGACAATCCAAACGCCCTGCTCTTTTAGTTCTTCAAAATCCTTCTCCGTCAGGCCCTTCTCCAGGATAAGGGCGCCGCCGTGAACCTTCACACCGGCAGGCGGAGCATTCTTAAAGGATTTGTGGCCCACAATGGCCAGAGCTTTGGTGCCCGCCGGATCCTTGGGACGGCCGGGATAATGACACTCGCCAGCGGAGATCATGGTGGTCACGCCGCCGTGGAGGGCGCTGCTGATGAAATCCAGGGTTTTCTGACGGGGCGCATAGTCACCGGAGGTCACATGCACGTGGGTGTCCCACAGGCCAGGGGTAACGGTGGTCCCATTAGCGTCAATCACCTGTACTTCGTCCTTTTCCTCCCCTTTTGCCAGAAGCGTTTTCACATAGCCTTCGGACTCGATGGTTTCCTCCTCCCACAACTCCTTGCCGCCGACGGCTGCAATCTTGCCGTCCTCAATAAGGATGGTGTCACCGGCCAGAATAGGCTGCTCCATGTTACCGGAGACGATGGTTCCGATGTTCTTGATGATGACTTTCTTCATGGTTACAAGCTCCTTTCTAAAGCAGCGTACAGAGTCTGGTCCGTACCTGCTGCGTCTGCCCGGGACCTTCTCTCCGGAAGATCCCGGGTGTTTTTACGTGAACTTCCCTGTGTTTCCCTTCTGTTAGCCCAGGTCAATCTTCAGGTCGCCAGGCTTGATGATGCCTTTGGCCCGGAAGAATTTACCAAGCAGCCAGTTGAGCAGCAGCGGAAGGACAAAGCAGATGAGAATCATACCCACCCAGTCGAAGGCTCCAATGTTGTTGTAGCCTTCCGGCATATCCATCCAGCCGGTGATAACGCCGATGGGACCCACCAATCCGGAAGTGCCCATGCCGGAGGAAACCGCAGTTCCGTTGTTCCGTAGCTGGAAGACCACGGTGGCCAGAGGACCCGTGATAGCCGAAGCAATCACTGGCGGCAGCCACAGCACCGGCTTCTTCATCAGGTTCGGCACCTGCAGCATGGATGTGCCTAGGCCTTGGGCCACAAAGCCTCCTATGCCGTTGTCCGGATAACTGAGGATGGCATAGCCAAGCATCTGGGTGCAGCAGCCAGCCGTGGCAGCGCCGCCGGCCAGAGCCAGACCATTCCAAATATCAATGGAGACAGAACCGTCCGCTACACCGGCAATCACGGCGCCGCCGCTGATACCGATGGCAGCGCAGATGGCGGCGGAGCTGATGGGCAGGGTCAGGGCAACGCCCACGACCACGGACACCACGATTCCCATCAGGAACGGCTGCAGGTTGGTGGCCCAGCCAATGAAGCTTCCCAGTGCATTACAGATTGTCTGGAAGACCGGCCCAAAGATGAGGGCCAGAACACATCCTACGATCACCGTCACGCCAGGGGTTACCAGGATATCAACCTTGGTTTCCTTGGAAACCAGCTTACCGATCTCAGCGGTGATGATGGCAATAAACAGGATAGCCAGAGGACCGCCGGAACCAGCCAGGGAGTTGGTGGCCGCGCCCACGCCTGTCAACGAATATAGGACAAGGGGCGGCGCTTGCAAAGCATAACCAATGGATACAGCCATGGCGGCGCCGCTGACGCTGCTGGCGTAGCTGCCAATCTCCACCAGCTTCTGGGAAATGTAGCTGTCCGGCGCAATGTTCTGGCCGATGGTGGAGATGATGGTTCCGATCAGCAGGGATGAAAACAGACCCAAAGCCATGGCTCCCATGGCGTCTATCCCATAGCGCTTAAAGGAAATAATGACATTCTTTCTCTGCAGAAAACTCTGTTTTTGTTCGTTTGCCATAAACTAACCTACCTCTCTCTTATTCACAAAATTTTATGGTTGCCTTCCTGCCGGTACACACGTTATTCTTTTTTTCCCTCTTTCACCTCCTTTTCCTTGAAAGCCGCCACAATATCCTTGGGGAATACCGGCAGGGTGTCGAAGGTCACCCCAAGCGCAACCTCCACAGCCGCTTTTACTGCGGGAATCATGGGAATCAGCGCCGGCTCGCCAACGCCTTTCGCCCCAAAGGGTCCCGCATCCCCCTCGCTGGAAACCACAATGGGGTAGATTTCCGGCACATCCATAATGGACGGGATGATATACTTGGAGAAGATGGGGTTCTTGATCTTTCCCGTCTTCTTGTCGATCTCTATGTTTTCAAAGAGTACAAAGCCTTCGCCCATGACCACGCCGCCTTCAATCTGGCCTTCCACTGCCAGTGTGTTCACCGGCGTACCCACATCGTGGGCGGAAACCACCCGGCGCACATCCACCTCTCCGGTCTCCGGGTCCACATCCACCTCGCACATGGTGGTGGCGTAGGAGTAGATCTCGTAGGGGATACCGGACATATCCTTGGGATTCAGATAGGTGGTCTTGGGGTTGTAGTACCCGGAACCCACCGCCAGGCGTCCCAGCTTCTTCATCTCTCCCATCAACTCCGGATAGGTCATCTTCTTATCCGGCTCCTTTTCGCTGCAGATCTCCCGTTTCCGGAACACCAGATCCTCCGCCGGGCAGTTCAGGAACTCAGCGGCGGTCCTCTCCAACTCCTTTCTGGCAAGCATACAGGCGTTTTTCACGGCGTTGCCGGTGATGAAGGTCTGGCGGCTGGCGGAGGTAGCGCCGCCTTCCGGCGTCACCATAGTGTCGCCCCAGGTCACGTGGATATCCTCATACTCCAGGCCCAAAGCCTCCGCCGCAATGGCTGCGCTGACGGTGGCAATGCCCTGGCCGATATCCGCCGCGCCGATCATCACGTTGACGGAGCAGTCGCCCAGCACCTCCACAAAGGCCGCCGCCGGATTGGGGAGACCGGTGTTGCCCACGCCGTAAAACATGCAGCCCACGCCGTGGCCCCGAAGCTTGCCCTTGGCCGGCTGGTCGGAAAAGACCTCCTGTGCTTTCTCATGGGCCTTGGTCAAGGTGTCCACAAAGCCCACGCTCTCGGTGAGTTTCTGGCCGGTGGGAAGTACGGAGCCCACCGTCTGGGCGTTCTTTAACCGCATCTCATAGGGATCCATGTTCAGGGCCTTGGCCAGAGCGTTCATCTGGCCCTCGTGCACCACCGCTGCCTGGGGAACGCCAAAGCCCCGGAATGCACCGCACATGGGATTGTTGGTATAGACAAACACTGCATCCACCCGCACATTGGGAACGTCATAGGGACCGGCCACGTGGACCGGCGCCCGGCCGATGACGGCGGGGCCGTAGGAAGCGTAGGCGCCGGAATCGCTGGTCATATAAACCTCGGTGGCCAGAACCTTGCCGTCCTTGGTGGCGCCGGTCTTGGCGCGCATCACCAGCGGATGGCGCTTGGAGGAGACCATGGTGGACTCCGCCCGGCTCCGGACCATCTTCACAGGCCGTTTGGTGTAGTAAGTCAGCAGCGCGCAGTGGAGCTGCACGGAAATATCCAGCTTGCCGCCGAAGCCGCCGCCGGTGGTGGCCTGGATCACCCGCACCTGGTTTTTGGGAAGTCCCAGGAGGGTGGCCACCTCGTCCCGGTCATAGTGGGGATTCTGGGTGGAAGCCTTCACCGTCAGGATCCCATCTTCATAGTAGGCAATGCCGGCATCCGGCTCAATGAACATATGGGACAGCACGTGGGTGGTGTAGGTGTTTTCCACAATCACATCGCACTGTTTGAATGCCTCGTCCACATTGCCGAATTCCAGATGCTTGGTGGTATAAACGTTACTGTTGCCGTGGACCTTGGGGGAGTCCTCCTCCTGCGCCCGCTCGACGCTCATCACCGGCTCTAACTCCTCATACTCCACCTCAATCTGCTCCAGCGCTTCCAGCACCTGCTCTTTGGTCTCCGCCGCCAGAATGGCAATGGCGTCTCCATAGCGGCGCACCTTGTCGTCCACCAGACAGGGTTCATCCTTCATGATAATGCCGAACCGGTTTTTCCCGGGAATCGCTGTGTAATCCAGCACACAGGCCACCCCTGGCATGGACCGGGCCTTTTCCAGGTTCAGTTTCCGGATCTTTGCGTGGGGGACGGTGCTCCGGAACACGCCGCCGTGCAGCATGTTGGGCATGTAATAGTCCCCTGCATATTTGGCGGTTCCCAATACCTTTTCCAGAGAATCCACCTTGATCTCACTTTTTCCCAGTACCGCGTAATCCTTAGCCATGGACGCAACCTCCTTCCAGACGGTCCTGCTTCTGTACGGCCAATTCCACAGCCTCCTCGATCTTGGCATATCCGGTGCAGCGGCACAGGTTGCCGGAAAGGGCTACCTTGATCTCCTCCCGGGTGGGATGAGGGTTCTTCATGAGCAGCGCTCTGGCTGACAGGATCATAGCCGGGATGCAGTATCCGCACTGAACGGCTCCCGCCTCCATGAACGCCTCCTGCAGCACATCCAGCTTGCCGTTTTGTGCCAGTCCTTCCAGGGTAATAATATCGGCCCCGTCCGCCTGTCCTGCCAGCATACAACAGGTGGTCACCGGCTCTCCGTTCATGATCACGGTACAGGCGCCGCACTCTCCCTCTCCGCAGCCTTCTTTTACACTCAGCATCCGCAGGTCATCCCGCAGCAGATCCACCAGTCTCTTGTTGGGGGCGGTTTCCACTGTCACCGGATTTCCGTTGAGCCGAAATGAAATGGTAATATTTTGCATTTCCTTCCCCCTCACACTACTTCCAGCTGCTCCAGCACATCGTCAAACAGCTTGTGAAATACGCCCTTTACGCTTTCCTTCTTGTAGAACACCGACCAGGGGCGCGCCTTGTTGATCTCAAACACCTTGTCATGGAGCATAGGAAGCGTCTCATACAGCAACTCCCGGGTCAGCTTTTTGCCGCGGATATGCTCCTCCGCCTCCGTGAAGGGGAGGGGATACCGTCCCAGGCATCCGCCCCGCATGGTGATATCCGTGCAGATCCCGTCCGGATCCACCTGCACCGCCAGCCCCCCGCCAATAACAGAGATGGCCAGAGATTTCCGCTTGGCCAGCTTATAGAAGGCAGTGGCCATGCCCGGCCCCGGCTCGTCAAAAAAGATTTCTGTCAAAAGTTCATCCGCTGCCAGGGCGTTCCGCTTGTCATAGCCTTCGCCGGCAAAGAACTCCGTCAGAGGCATAACCCTGCGTCCCCGGACGCTCTGCAGTACCACAGACGCTTTCAGAGTGGCCATGGCGCTGACGCCGTCCCCTGCCACAGAGGATGTGGATATGTTTCCGCCAATGGTTCCTAGATTCCGAATCTGCGGGGAACCCACTTGAATGCAGGCCGTATGGAGTACCTTCACATGCTCCGCTATGTAAGGATCAGCGGCAATGGCGGCGTGGGTTGTCAAAGCTCCCAGCTTGACCTTTCCATCCTCCACCCGGATATACTCCAACTCTCTCAGTTTCTTGACATTGATGATCACTGCCGGCCGGATCTTCCGCTCATTCAACTCCAGGACAATGTCCGTTCCCCCGGCCACAATGGCCACTGAAGCCTGATACCGGTCCAGCAACTCCAGGGTCTCCTGCACTGTCTCCGGTGAGTAAAAATCGAATTCCCGCATTTTTCGCGCTCCTTCCTACTATTTGCGCACTTCCACGCCGGTCATATTCTCCCATACTTTGATGACGGCGGACATATCTTCCTTGCCCAGGCCCTGAGCCCGGCCCATCTCATAGATGCTGGTGGCCAGGCTGGTGATGGGAAGGGGTACTCCCACATCCTTGCCGGCTTCCAGAGCCAGTCCCAGATCCTTGTGTTGCAGGTTCATGGCAAAACCGCCCTCAAAGTTGCCTTCCATCACAAATTTTTCTAGCTTGGCGGTCAGCGCATAGCTGTTTCCGGAGCTGACGCTGATGATCTCCTGCATGGTCTCCGGTTTCAGTCCGCATTTGACACCCAGCACCAACGCCTCCGCCAGAGCAGCCATGTTGCAGCCCAGCAGCAGGTTGTTGACAATCTTGATGGCGTCTCCCAGACCGGTGCCGCCCACGTGGTAGATGTTCTTGCCAATAATCTCCAGGATCGGACGGATCCGGTCAAAGGTTTCCTGATCCGCGCCCACCATAATGGTCAGGGTTCCGGCAGCCGCTCCGGCGGTTCCGCCGCTCACCGGCGCGTCCACATACTTCAGGCCTTTGCTCTCTGCGATCTTGGCCATCCTCTGGGTGGAACCCGGAGACACGCTGCTCATATCAATGATCACGGTTCCGGGACGGCAGGCGTCAAACACGCCGCCGGGGGTATTCA
Source organism: uncultured Lachnospiraceae bacterium (assembly GCA_964507035.1). Lineage (GTDB taxonomy): Bacteria > Bacillota > Clostridia > Lachnospirales > Lachnospiraceae > Pseudolachnospira. The sequence goes on from CAZDOQ010000006.1 coordinate 36,634, forward strand.
TAACGCTCTCCACAATGGCGGAGTTGGGAAGGGAGGTGAACACCACGTCCACGCCGGCCGCCAGCTCTGTGTTGGTCTTGCAGGCCACCGCGCCCCGGGAGACCATTTCCTGGACGGCCGCCTCTGCCAAGTCAAACACATGGACCTCATATCCTGCCTTCAACAGATTGGTCGCCATCGGTTTTCCCATTGCTCCCACTCCGATAAATCCAACTTTCATTGTACGCTTCCTCCTATCGCTCATTCTATTGTAACGTGTAATCCGAATACGCTTATGCCCAGGCATCCTCTGGGAAATACAGCTTTCTTCCCTGGATGTCCGCCGCAGCCTTGATCAAGTTTCCCATCTCCCGCTGCCGCTCCATCTCTCTGCGCATCTGGCTAAGCCCTTGACGGATCTCCTCCTCTGTCAAAGGATCCACCTGCGTCACCACCGTGAGAGCGGCGATATCGCTTCCCGGATCCAGTTCCCCGGCCAAGCAGGTGTGAACCCGGGGGGATTCCACATAGGACGTGTTGGCAATGTGGGTAGCGCAGGCATCCGCCTGCAGGCTGTCCCGTGAAAACACGGTCACGCCTCCGGCAATGCCCCGGGTGAGGCTGCGGCCTCCCAGTCCGCTGGTGCATACGCCCCCGATTCCTTCCTCCGCCCGGATGGCCACCACCGTATCCACCTGGCCGTTACCCAAATCCGGCAAGATTCCCATCCGGATGCTGCCGCCGACTTTCTGGCGCAGGGCAATGTCGCCGCCGTTGTTGACGATCACTGTGTCCGCTCCCTTCTGCCAGATCCACTGGGCCGCCAGGTCTGCCATGGCCCCGGCCACCGTGGCCATGGGCGTTAGAGTGGACTCTGCCACCGCCAGGGTGGCATCTGCCATCCGGCGGGCCAGGCCGGAGAGATCCGACGGGTCCAGCGAACCGCTGTACGCCCGAAGCCGGGGCAGGACGCCTGCCAGCTGGCTCAGCGCCTCCCGGATGGGCTTCAGCACCCCGTCTGCAAGTTCCGGAGCCATCTTCCCGTCCTTCCGGGCAGTAATCACCATGGACACCGGCCCGTAATCCACAAACACACGGCCGTCCGGCAGTCGGTACAACTCGTCGTTATTTTCCATTCTTCTTATATTCCGACACATCCCGGATCTGGTCCATGTGGCCCTGGATGGCCCCATAGTCCGCCTTGGTCATGGTGTATTCCACCGGCGCCACCGTAGCGGGGGTGGGAACCCAGGTAAAGCCCCGGTCCACCACCTGGGCCGTATCCACCAGGAAATTGATGCCGCCGCCGGGGTACACGTAGGTGGGAGCTCCGCCGATGGTGAGCACCGCCCGACCGTCATGGACCGCCTCCGTGATGCCAAGAGGAGACTTACAGACGCCGCCCCGGGCACTGCCGCCGGTTCCGCCAGTGTAGATGACGGAGGTGGTGGAACTTTGGCAGTTGTTCTGGATGGCTGTGGGAATCCGCATGGCCTTCTCCGTCATGGAGATCTCCTGGACGCTGCCGTCCTCCTGCACCTCAAAGAGGGAGTAGATCTCTCCGGTGGTGTTCACCACCAAAACGTTCATGCCTGCTTTGGCCACCGACATATCCACCGACTTGATGGCATCCCGAGGGGTCTGGAGGGTGGTGCCGCCGATGCCGTCTCCGTGTTCGCCAAAGTAACGGCCCCGGGAACTCTTGGTGGCATTGGGGATCACGCCGCTCCAGGCGGCGCCCACCTCCGCACCGGCCAGATGCTCCGTGAACAGGCCGATGACATGGTGGTCAATGACGATGCACTCGTCCACACATTCCTTCATCAGGTCCGCAAACAGGCCCACGGTAGCGCTGCCGCAGCCAATGCGCATTCGGGTTTCCTCAACGCCGTTGATCACAGGCGCCTTGCCCCGGCACAGTTTCAGTTTTATCTTCTTGTCAACGGTCAGTTCCACTTCCTCGCCGTTGGCCAGCTCCACAATGGTCCGGGCCGTGGCAAAGCCGCCTTCGCCGGTGAGCCGGTTGGCGCCGCCGATGGCAATCATCTTGGAACCATATTCCTCTGTGTTCACCATGCCCACCGGCTTATTGCCCCGGTAGACCGTAGCGCCTTCTTCTCCAATATATGTATTGGTATCCAGCTTGACCACCAGGCCGCTGTAACTCAAAGGAGCTTCCGTTACCACCGTGACCACATCCACGCCGTCCCGGCACTCGCTGACAATATGGGGGGCTGGTTTGATGCAGGGGTAGTTGGTTCCCGCTCCCACTGCGGTGATGATGGGGCGGGTGATCTTCCGGTCCGGTTCCGTATAGGGCTTGGACTCCACCTCCAGGGCCCGGTTGCGGACCAATTCGCCGCCCACATTGGTGTAACGGGTGCAGGCTCCGGTGGATCCCACCGGTACTTTACACTGAATGGAGCAGTGGCTGCACACCACCACGCCGTCCAGCCGTTCCGCGTTCTCAATAGCGCCGAAGGGACATACCTTTTTACAGATGCCGCACTCCACGCAGTTCTCTCCGATGGTCACCTTTTTCTTGCCGTCCTCCGTAATGGATGCTGTGATCGCTCCGATGGGGCAGTTTCCCACGCAAATCCTACATTTTTTACAGACGTCTTCTTGGATTCGGAACATTGTGCACTCTCCTTTTTTCAAAAACCTCTTGAATAATTTGCATATTCCTTTATACTACTTACTATAAACAAAAAAAAATTATTATTCCAATATATAATCTGATATTTTTTTCATGTGATCGATTTGAAAAATAAATCGTTTTTTGGCCTTCCCGGTCAAATCACTATTAATTCATTATGTTTTTCGTAAAATAAGGAGGTTTTTCCATGACTCTGAAACAGTTAGAATATTTTATGGCTATCGTGGAAACAGGCAATATGACACAGGCCGCCAAAAATTTAAACATTTCCCAGCCTCCTCTGAGCTTGCAGCTAAAGGCTTTGGAGGATGAATTTGGCGTGCGCCTGTTTGACCGGGAAAAGAAAAGCCTGGTGATCACTCCCAAGGGAAAACTTCTATATGAAAAGGCGCGGCAGATCGTCAGCCTGGTCAATGACACCGTCTCCGAACTGCAGCTGGACGTGGATCTGTGGGTGACCATCCGGCTGGGGACCATCTCCTCTGTATGCAGCCGGCTACTGCCCAAGCTGATCCTGGAATTCCGCCAGAGCGATCCCCATGTGGATTTTCAGATTTTTGAAGGGAGCACCACCCAGATCTTAAATCAGCTGGACGCCGGGGAGATTGACCTGGGAATCGTCCGGGAGCCTTTCAACACCACCCTCTACCACTATCTGCCAGTGGTGGACAAAGCCCTGAAAGACCGGCAGCAGGACTATTTTGTGGCCATTGGCGAGGAAAAGTTTTTTGAGCACTGTCCCGGGGACGACATCCCCCTGGCGGCTCTGAAAGGGCAACCGCTGATTTTGCACCGCCGGTACATGGAGATCCTGACCAACGCCTGCCGGCAGCAGGGCTTTGCCCCCACAGTGATCTGCCAGAACAACGACTTTTTCTCCTCCTTAAGCTGGGCGGCGGCGGGCATTGGCATTGCCGTGCTCCCCTACACCTCCGCCATCTCCAGCAACGACCCGGATATGCAGATCAAGGTGATCAGCAAGCCCAAGATCTCCTCCCGGGCCTACGTGGTCTGGAAAAAGGAGGGGCAGCTCTCCCCGGAGGCGGTCCGGTTCACCAACATGCTGGAGGGCTAAAAGCCCGCCGGCATCCGCCCTGCGTCTGCTCTGCGGCGATTGGAAAAGGGAGACCGCCGCATTGCCTGCGGGGCCTCCCTTTCTACAGTTTTCACACTTGCTCTAATAGAAATTTTTCGGGAAGCCCGGCGGTTCCCCCGTTTTTTATACCCAGCCTTGCTCCCGCATAGCCTTGGCCACCCGGCGGAAGCCGGCAATGTTGGCGCCCATGACAAAGTTTCCGGCATGACCGTATTTCTCTGCCGCCAGAGCCACCTGCTCATAAATGTTTTCCATGATCTTATGCAGATCCGCGTCCACCCGCTCAAAACTCCTTCTTATCCGGGCACTGTTCTGGGCCATCTCCAGAGCGGACACCGCCACGCCGCCAGCGTTGGCCGCCTTGCTGGGCATAAATAGCAGGCCCTTTTCCTGCAGGTAGATGGTGGCATCCCGGGTGATGGGCATGTTGGACCCTTCCGCAATGGCATAGCAGCCGTTGGCCGCCAACACCTTGGCATCCTCCAGATTCATTTCGTTCTGGATGGCGCAGGGCAGCGCCACATCACAGGGGACCTCCCACACCTTCTTACCCTCAAAGTAGGTGGAACCGGGTACCTCGTCCGCGTACTCCCGGATTCTTCCCCGGCGCACCTCCTTGATCTCCTTGACCACATCCACCTGAATGCCGTTGGGATCGTAGATATAGCCGTTGGAATCGCTGACGGTCAGGACCTTAGCGCCCATCTGCTCCGCTTTCTCCGCCGCGTAGATGGCCACGTTGCCGGAGCCGGACACCACCACGTTCTTTCCTTCTACGGTCTTGCCGGCGACCTTCAACATCTCCTCGCAGATGTAGAGCAGGCCGTAGCCGGTGGCCTCGGTCCGCACCAGGGAGCCTCCAGAGGCCAGTCCCTTGCCGGACAGGGCGCCGTGCATCTGGTTGGTCAGCCGCTTATACTGTCCCAACATGTACCCGATCTCCCGGCTGCCCACGCCGATATCTCCCGCCGGCACGTCTTCGTCCGGCCCAATGTATTTGTGCAACTCCGTCACGAAGCTCTGGCAAAACGCCATGATCTCCCGCTCCGACTTGCCCTTGGGATCGAAGTTGGAGCCGCCTTTGCCGCCGCCGATGGCCTGGCCGGTCAGGGCGTTCTTAAAGGTCTGCTCAAAGGCCAGAAAGCGCATGGTGTTCCCGTTGACCGTGGGATGGAAACGCAGGCCGCCCTTGTACGGCCCCAGCGCGCTGTTGAACTGGATCCGGTATCCCCGATTCACCCGGACCTGTCCCTGGTCGTCCACCCACGGGACCCGGAAGGAGATGGAGCGTTCCGGCTCCAGCAGCCGTTCCAACAGCGCCACGCTGCGGTATTCTTCTTCATGGGCTTCAATGACCGGTTGAATGGATTCCAGGAACTCAAAAGCTGCCTGATGGTACTCCGTTTCCCCGGGATTGATCTTCTTCAGCAGTTCTCTTACTTCTTCCGTGTACGTCATGTGGGTCCTCCTCGCTTTTCTGCATACTTTCATACTCTCATGCTTTTATGCGGCAATGAGTTATTGCTGCATTTTGTCAGTGTGTCCAAATGTTAAAAAAAGAAAGGCTTCTGACGGCCCTTTTGAACCCCTGCACCGTTTATAAGTATACATGAAGAAAATTAATCTGTCAACAAGAAAAGCTAATTAAATTAAGTTTAACCATTTTTTATATTTTGAAACAAAGTTTTTAAAAGAAAGCATCAAAAAAGCCGCCGTCCCCCATCTGTTTTTTGCCTTTTTCTCTTATTTTTATAAGGCAAAACCCCAGTTTTTCTTCAAAAACGACGGCAAACTGAACAGGAGTCCAGACTGCATTCTCTGTATTCTTCTCATTTCGTAAACATTGATCGTATACATTGGGCCCCGTTTTTTCAGCGGTACACCGCCTGCACCGCTTTGGCCAGGATCTTGGCGTCTTTTCGGAAAGGTGTCACCGGCGGAATTTCCTTTTCCACCTGCAGCAGCCCATAGACTGCCATCCGGGCTGAACGCGCCTGCTGTTCCCGGCTTCCGGGCACTTCCTCCGGCACCTCGGCAAACCATCCGGCCAGTGCCAGATTGCCGTCGGCCATGGGCAGCACTGGAGCCCGGTCCCCCACAGAGTGGGGCTGAAAGGGGGCAAAGAAATATGGCGCCCGCACCACCAGAGCAGCCAGCGGTCCCGCCTGGCGCGAGAGTTCCGGCATTCCCAGGTGAGAGGCCACCTCCTGCCAGATTTCCCAGCCAGTACAGGCAGTCATAGGCTTCTTCACATGGCTGCCGGTCCGCTCCGGATAGAGTCCGGCGCCCAGGATCAGTTCTTCTTCCTCCCCCTGGCCGCGGCGATAGGGCTGCGGCGGCAAAAACAGGCGAATTCCCCAGGGGGAAGCGCCCAGGACCAGTTCCCCCTCGGTCTGCTCTGCCTGCTCTGTCTCTCCGGCCAGCTCCGCCAGCTTATCCAGACACAGATCCCGGCGAAAGACCAGGGAAAAGGCCACCGCCTCCAGGCCGCTTCCTGTCCCAAACACTTCCGGAGTTCCCAGAAGGCCCGGCCGCTTGGCCGCCGCCATAGTCCAGAAACTCTTTGCCGCCGGTCCCTCCAGCAGGGACGGCTCCCCCGGAGCCTGAAGCAGCGTCCCGCAGCTGTTCCAGGCCTCCCAGTCTCCGTCTGTGAGAATACAGAAATCTTCGCTTCCCAGGGACAGGCGGCTTTTCTCCGGTCCCCGCCGCAGCGCCAGCGCCGATATCCGCAGGCTGTTCTCCTCAAACGCCAAGTCCTCCACCTGGACGCCGGTCTCAAATATGACTCCCCGCCGGATCAAAAGTTCCCGGAGTTCCCGCAGAAAGCCCTCCCGGGGATCAGTGGGATAAGGAACCGCCCAACTCATATCCTGCAGCTTGCCAAAATACAGGACCTTCCTCAAAAGCAGACGTCGAAACTCCATGACGCCGCAGTCTTCCCGGAATCCGTAAAGGCGGCTCCAGAGAAGCCAGAAACCGGTCCGGAAGAACCGGTCCCCCGGAAACCACTGGCCAATGGTCTGGCCTTCCAGTTCCCCCTCGTTCATCATCAGGAGTTTGCCCAAAAGCATCCGTTCCTCTTTGCCAAGGCCCAGGCCGTCCAACTCCAGCCGCCGTCCGTTCCGGCCCAGGACCCGGGCCTTCACTCGGCTTTTTTTCTCCGGCAGCCGGGTCAGTTCCCAGAGGTTCTCATGGGTGCGGACATCCAGAAAATACTGGCCTGTGCCGGAGCAGCCTGCCTCTGACCCCTGTTCCCCGCCGTTTCCCATAAAGATATGGATCTGACTGGCAGGGAACCGGGCGTCCTTCACCAGATAAAAGGCGGCGGCTAGGCCCGTCAAGCCGTCTCCCAAGATATAGGCCTGCCGGTCCCCGTAGCGGCGCTTCCGCAGCTGCGCCTCCGTCTCTTTCTGGCGCTGCCGCCGCGCCTGGGATTCACAGGTTTTTTTCACGATGGCTGCGGCCGCCACCGCGCTCCCGGCAGCCAGCACTTTCTTCCACTGACGTTTCTTCATGTTCCCAGTTCCTCCTGCCTTGCTTCCGAATGCCTTTAGCGTACCACAGGAGCCGCTCTCTGTCAAACTGGCTGCCGCCTGCCAATACCGGGCCCGATACCAGGTTTCCCTTCCGTCCATCCGCATTTTTTCCAATTTGGAATAAATCCACCGGAAATCGAATTGCTTTCCGACAGAATTATTTTTATAATATGTTACGAAATACACCCGATACTTTCGCGAAAGGAAAGATGTTCTTCCCTTTTCCCTCCGGAGGGAAAGGGGCCGCTGCTGTCAATGGCAAATTTCAAAAAAGGAAAGGTACGCAAACTATGAATACCAAAAAATGGATTTTCACCATCCTGGGGATCTTCCTCATGTTCGGGTGCCAGTTCCTGCCGCCGGTGTTCGGCCTCTCCCAGTTGGGAATGCAGGTGGCCGGCATCTTTCTCGGCACCATCATTCTCTGGCTGTTCGTATCCGTCACCTGGCCCAGCATTCTCTGCATTGTAGCTTTGATCATGTCGGAACTTTACACCTATTCAAGCGGCCTCTCTGCTTCCATGGGCGGCTGGATTGTCTCCTTTGTGCTGTTCAGTTCCATGGTCACCTATGTGCTGGGGCAGACCGGTTTTCTGAAGCGGTGCGCCGTCTGGTTTGTGACCCGGAAGTTCACCCAGAAAAACCCCTGGCTGTTTTTGGCGCTGCTGTTCCTGGC